>JBMDWZ010000331.1:0-2397 GCA_048594865.1 Beutenbergiaceae bacterium | reverse complement strand
TTCCAGGCGGATATGGCCCTGCGGCGCGTACAGGCGCGAAGCGATGGTCTGCACCGGCGAATGCGTATGCAGCACACAGCCGATTTCCGGGAAGCGGCGGTACAGCTGGGTGTGCAGCAGGGTCTCGGCGGACGGGCGCAGCGGGCGACCGACGGCCAGGCCGTCGAAGTCCACCACCATGATGTCGTCCTCGATCAGCCGGCCCTTGTCCTTGCCGGACACGGTGATCGCGGCGTGGCGGTCATCCAGGCGGTGGGAGAAATTGCTGCTGGTGGCCGGGGTCCAGCCGGCGTGGGCCAGTTCGCGGACGTTGTCGATCAGCAGCTGGGCCAGTTCGCTCAGGCGCGCGGTGTCGTAGGGGAAGGTGGGGGCGTTCATGCCGGCGATTTTACTGGATTCGGCCAACGGCTGAGTGATCTGGCCCCCCGTCAGCGGACGCCAAGAAGCGATACTTTGATCGCACTTGGAGGTCCCTTATGTCCCGTATCACCCGTCGTAGCTACACCGATGAGTTCAAGCACCAAGCCGTGGAGCTGGCCGAGTCGCTCGGGCCGGCCCCAGCGGCCCGTCAGTTGGAGATGTCGGTCAAGACGCTGGCAAATTGGCTTGACGCGGTCCGTGCTGGCCGGTCGTTGACCTCTGAGGCTCGCAGGCCAGCCACCGACCTGGAAAGCGAGATCAGCCGCCTTCGGGCCGAGAACGCCAATCTGAAGCTGGAGCGGGAAATCCTAAAAAAAGCGGCGGCGTTCTTTGCCAGAGAGTCCAAGTGAGGTACGCCTTCGTCGCCAGTCAAAGGACTCACTACCCGACCAGGTTGTTGTGTCGGGTTCTTGGGGTTTCTGTCTCTGGATTCCATGACTACCTGCACCGGCAGTGTGCCCAAACGTGCGATGTCGATTTGGCCCTCCGTACCGAGCTTCGGGCCATTCATGTGACCAGCAGGCGCAGTTATGGGCGACGTCGGCTGGTCAGGGCCTTACGAGCCAGGAATCATCCAGTCGGCCACAAGCGCGTGGCACGGTTAATGGCCGAGGAGCGAATCCAGGGCAAGGCCAAAGGCCGATTCCGACCCAAGTCCTCTGGCGGCTCATCTCAGCTCGCCCCCAACCTGCTGGATCGGCAATTTGCCCCCGGAACCGGACCGACGGCGTGGGTCGGGGATATCACGTATGTCCCTACCCGCCAGGGATGGCTGCATCTGGCCGTGGTCATCAGCGTCCAGACCCGGCAGGTGCTGGGCTACAGCGTTTCCAAGCGTCTGACTGAAGAGCTGGTGGTGAAAGCATTTGCCAATGCTTGGGCTCTGCATCCACAAGGACCCGGCCTGATCTTCCATTCAGATCGTGGTGGGCAGTACTGGGGAAACGAGTTTCGCCAGCTGCTGCAGTCCCATGGCGTGGTCCAAAGCATGAGCCGGCCTGGCAATTGCTGGGACAACGCGGTGGCCGAGAGCTTCTTTGCGACGTTCAAGACAGAAGAGGCTGCCGAGCCTTACGCCAGTAGGCAACAAGCCAGCCAGTCCATCGCTGCTTACATCCACGGCTTCTACAATCCAGCCCGGCTACACTCGGCGCTGGGCTACCACTCGCCTAACAACTATGCCCGGCAGCTCCGGACTGCCGCCTGAAACGGCTTCATGGCGTCCGTTTTCAGGGGGCCAGATCAATCCGCGCCATGGATGGCGCGGCTAAGCCCCCAGGGACGGGTTCACGGCGTCCCCGCCAATCCCACCCGCCCGACCCACCCTCTGAAACCCTGCTTTCAGCGACCCACCCAACCCACCACGGAGGGGCTCCGCCGTTCGCCGATCCCCGCCGAAGGCGCGCCTCCCGCGCTGCAACATGCCCACGCGCAATCCTGCGCCATCATGGGCACCCCGCCCGCGCCAGGACCGTGCCATGCAGCAGTACCTGCTTCTGATCTACATCGAGCCTGCCCTGCTCCAGGCGCTGCCCACCGAAGAATTCAACGCGCTGATGCGCGACTGCCTCGCCCACGCCGACAAGCTGCAGGCCGAAGGCACGCTGCTGGCCGCGCAGAAGCTGCAGCCGGTCGATACCGCGCAGACCCTGCGCGTGCGCGAGGGGCACAGCCGCGTGCTGGATGGCCCGTTTGCCGAAACCCGCGAACTGCTGGCCGGCTTCAACCTGATCGTGGCGCGCGACCGCGATGAAGCCATGCGCATCGCCCGCGACTTCCCGTGGGCACGCTTCGGCAGCATCGAGGTGCGTCCACTCGAAGACATGGACGCCGAGCGCGAACGCTGCGGCGCCACCGCCGCCGCTATGGCAGCAGCCGTACCCTGATCTCGCGCCGGCCGATGCCTTCGTTGCCGCTGTAGTCGCGCACGCTGGCACGCACGATGTACTCGCCCGGCGGCAGCGCCGCCGGCTGCCA
>JBMDWZ010000330.1:0-1864 GCA_048594865.1 Beutenbergiaceae bacterium | reverse complement strand
CCGCCACCCTGGGCGTCATCGCGCAGGCCACGGTGCTGCTTATCCCGCTGTGGCGTAGCGGTTTCCGGTACCGTCCCAAGTGGGGGGTCCGCGGTTCTGGCCTGGGCAAAACCTCGCGGGTGGCTGGCTGGGCGTTCCTGGCGTTGCTATGCGGCCAGGTGGGCTACCTGGCCGTCTCCAGGCTCGCCGCCTCAGCGTCCCGCGCGGCCGATGACGCCGGCGTCTTCGCTGCCGGCCCCGCGGCACACGACAGCGCCTTCCTGGTGTTCATGCTGCCGCAATCGCTGATCACCGTGACCCTGGTGACCGCGATGTTCACGCGCTTGTCTGAGCATGCGGCCGCGGGTCGGGTGCGCAAGGTCCGCGACGACCTCTCGCTGGGGCTACGCACCTTGGGCGTGTTCACGGTCTTCGCCGCCGGAGCGCTGGCGGTACTCGCGATCCCGGTGGTCCAGTCGATCCAGTTCGACGCCGCCGACTTCGCCGCCTACCAGGCCATCGGCGCGGTCATGGTGGCGATGCTGATCGGACTTCCGGCGATCGCGATCTGGACGATGACCCAGCGGGTGTACTTCGCCTATGAGGACACCAAGCCGCTGTTCTACATCCAGATCCCAATGGCCAGCATCCAGATCATCGGCTGTGTGGCGGCCTGGCTGCTGCTGCCGTTCCACTGGTGGGTGGTGGGCTCCGCGGCCTCCACCGCACTGTCTTCGATCTTCGGCGCCTTGGTCTCCTACCTGGCGCTGCGCCGCAAACTGCCGTCGCTGGACGGTGGCCGGGTGTTCCGCACCTACCTGCGGCTGACGTTGGCGATCATCCCCTCGGCTGGCGCCGGGTGGGGTGTGCTGCACTTGTGGGGCGTGCATACGGGCCTGATCGGCGCGATGTTGCGGGTCGTCACCATCGGCGCTCTGATGGGTGTGCTGTACTTCCTGTGCCTGCGATGGATGCGCGTTTCGGAACTCGATCACCTGCTGGATCGGGTTGGCGGTTTAGCGAAACCGCTCACATCTCGGATCTCGCGCGTCGTTTCGCGCGTCCCGGGGGGACCACAGGTGCGTACCATGTGGAGCAGGATTCTAGGCGGCGACTCAAGGAGGGCATCGGTGCACACCAACGCGCCCTCAGACTTGCGTGCTGGTGACATCATCGGCGGCCGTTACCGCATCAGTGAACGGCTGGAATCCGGCGACTGGGTTGCCACGGACACCATCTTGGAACGCCGCGTGCACGTGGAGACGATCACCGGCCCGCATCAGGAAGCGGCCCTGGATGCCGCCCGCCGTGCCGCCCTGATCACCGACCCGCGGCTGCTGCGAATTCTGCGCGTGGGGGTCGAAAACGAAGTTGGCTACGTCATCTCCGACCCGGTCGAAGGGGAATCGATCGCCACCCTGCTGTCCCGGGGACAGTTGGATCCCAGCGAGGTGCGGACCCTGGTCGGGGAAGCCGCGACCGCCCTGGAGGGTGCCCGACGGCGAGGGGTACACCACCTGTCCCTGTCACCTTCCTCGGTGCTGCGGACCCCATCGGGTGATGTGATGGTGCGCGGTCTGGCCTTGGATGCCGCCGCTAAGGGCATTGGCCCGGCCACCCCACGAAGCGCCGCCCGCACCGACACTGTTGACTTGGTCGCGTTGGTCTACGCGGGCCTCACCGGTCACTGGCCTGGTGCGGCTGACCGTGCCGGCGCGCTGCCTCAAGCCCCGCGGCAATCGCGCGCACCGATCCCACCGGCCGAGCTCGTGGACGGCGTGCCCGGTGACTTGGACACGCTGTGCTCGGTCACCTTCGGCCCGCACTCCGATGGCCCCTACTCCCCCGGCGAACTGGTGCGCGACCTGGCGCCCTGGGCCGATCC
>JBMDWZ010000033.1:0-15053 GCA_048594865.1 Beutenbergiaceae bacterium | reverse complement strand
ACGAACGTAGGCATCAACTATTCACTTCGCAGCAATCGGCAGCACGCAGCATCATCGTTTCACGAACCCCTTAACACTGGTAGACCCCTTTTGTGCAGCCACACCGCCCCATGGTGTGCTGCTCTAACGATGTTACTTGGTGTCGGGGGCCGTCACGTCCGGTCCACCAAAATCAGTCTGCCGAGCGAACAGCTCGGCGAACCGGGCGCGCATCGCCAATAACTCGGTGAACGTTCCTTGCTCCGCCACCCGGCCATCGTCGATGAGCAGGATGTGATCGACGCTGCGCAGGGTGGAAGCGCGGTGGGTGACCAGGATCGTGGCACGTCGGTCGGCGTCCACGCGCAGCCGGTCGATGATTCGCTCTTCGGCCTCGGCATCCACGGCGGAAGTAGGCTCATCCAAAATCCAGACCGGGGCGTCGCGCAGCGCGATCCGAGCCAGCGCCAGTCGTTGCCACTGCCCGCCGGACAGGCCGGGGCCATCCCATTGCTGCCCCAGCTGGGTATCGAGCCCGTCGGGCAGGGCGGCGACGAAGCCATCGGCCTGCGCGAACTCCAGCGCGGACCAGATTTGCTCGTCGGAGGCGTGGCCGTCCGGTCGGCCGAGCGCGATCGCTTGCCGCACGCTCAACTCATAGCGCCCAAAGTCTTGGGACAGCACACCGCAGACCTCCCGCGCATCGGGGGTACGCCCGTCGAACGTGACGGTGCCGTGGGCCGGTTCGATCAGTCCACTGATCGCCGACACGATCGTTGACTTCCCGGCACCATTGACGCCCACCAATGCCACGATCTGGCCGCGCTTCGCACGCAAGTGAATATCGCGGCAACCCACGATCCCCGAGGGATAGCGCACCGTGAGATCTTTAACCTCCACGCAGCCGACTGGCTCGCTGCGCATCTGCACCGGGTCGGGTGAGTCAGCGGCGGCGGTTGCCTCGATGTAGCGCAGCACACTCCTGGACCCGCTCATCACCATCCCCGCGCAGAATCCAGCATCGGCGGTGGCTCCCAATCCCGCGAGCACGGCCACCACCCCGGCCATCACGCCCGCCACCCCGGTGTCGGTGCCGAAAGCGATGATGGCGATGGCTCCGATGGCGAACGCGGCAGTGGTCAGACCCGAAGCCCCGATGATGAGCCCCGATCTGGTCATCATGGTCCGGAACAGGCCCGCGTGGCTGGTGAAGTGGCGCCGCGACTCAGAGGCGACCACCGGGCCGGATCCGAGCAGCGCCAGGTCAATCCCGGTGCGGTCGTAAACAAGTTGGTCGGAGTAGTAGCAGGCGCGTGCTTTGTGCTGTGCCAAGGTTGGCCAGACCGTGGACTCCGATCGCGATACCACCGAGAATGCGATGAGGGTCGGGATTAGCGAGCAAACGATGAGAAGCGCCGCCCAGGCGCTGATCCCCGCCAATGACACGAACAGCAGCGCGGCGGTCAGGACAGCTTTGAGCGTGGAGACCGCCGCATCGGCGTGCGGGGCAACATGCCGGGCGATCGCGTCGCGAGCCTCGCGCATCTGGGCGTTGAGGTCAGGGTTCTGCAGATCATGGGGTTTCCGTTGCGCCAAGGCGTCAGCCAGCCGCGCCTCGTACATCGCCTCCAACCGGCGGGTAACGACCTGCCCGGTGGATAGCGTCGCGTCGGTCAGCGCACGGCTCGCTCCGACGCACAGACCGAGCACGACGATCGCCACGAGCACACCGATAGTTCCGCCGTCATTGAGGGACTCGGCCAGGGCACCGACGGTGAAGACCTGGATCGCGGGCAGCGCCGAAGACAGCAGCACCAGCGCCCACACGCCCAGGGTCCCGCCGCGGGCCCACCGCAGCGACATGGCGATCGCGTACCTACTGGACGCTAACGACTGCCGAAGGAGGTGGGCCGCTTGCTCGGGACTGGCCTGACTCACGAAGGAGGCTGGCCCCCAGGTGTTGGTGTGCCGCCGGCTGCTGGCTTGCCGTGCAGCAACAACTGCGCCAAATGCACTCCGGCAACCCCGGCCAGGTCGCGAGCCTGAGTCCGGCAGGACATGCCGTCGGCGAGATAGACGACGTCGTCGCTCGCCTCGCGGAGAGCGGGTAGCAGTTGGTTCTCGGCAACGGCCACCGACACCTCGTAGTGCCCCTTCTCCATCCCGAAGTTCCCGGCCAGCCCGCAACAACCGTTCATCGCCCGCACTTGCGCACCGGCGGACTTGAGCAGCGCCATGTCGGCCTCGTACCCGATGACGGCGTGCTGGTGGCAGTGCGGTTGGGCGATAACCTGGGTGCCCTCCAGCGACGGTGGGGTCCAGTCCTGCGGACCAATCGGCGCCGGGGCGGTGAGCAGTTCAGCCAGGGTGTACACCCCGCCGGCGATCGCGGCGGCGCGTGGATCGTCGGGGAACATATCGGGCAGGTCAGAACGCAGCGCTGCGGTACAGGACGGTTCGATACCAACGATCGGTACGCCGTCGTCCACCAGTGGGCTGAGAATTTCCATCGTGCTCGTCAGTCTCGCCCGCGCGGCATCGAGTTGGCCAGTTGATATAAACGTCAGTCCGCAGCAGGCACCGGGGCCAACCAGGTCTACGTCGTATCCGGCCTGCTCCAGTAGGTCGATCGCGGCCCGCGCTCCGGCGCCATCGAGGTGCTCGGAGAACGTATCGGTCCAGACCTTCACCTTCTGCCGGGTCTGCGGCGAAGCAGCGGACCCCTTGGCCCGCGAGCGCCACCACCGGCTCACCCGCTGAGGTGCGAACGTGAGCATCGAGCGCCGGGTGTCCATTCCGCCGCCTGCCAGCACCACCTTGGCGATCGGGCGCACCGACAGCGCCGCATTGATCAGTGCGGTCAGTGGCGGGGCGGCGGTGATGAGCTTGGCCCACCGCGGCAGCCAGCCCAGGGCATAGTGGCTCATCGGCCGCTTCTTGCCCTTGTAGGACCGGTAGAGCGCCTCGGATTTGTACTGGGCCATGTCCACCCCGGCGGGGCAGTCCTTGGAGCACGCCTTGCAAGACAGACACAGGTCCAGCGACTCATGTACTTCGGGGGCGGAGAAGTCGGCAATCAGCGAGCCGTTCGTGACCTCCTGCAGCACCCGGGCGCGCCCACGGGTGGAGTCCTTCTCATCCTTGGTGGCCAGGTAGGACGGGCACATGAACGAGCCCTGAATGTCCGCCCGGCACTTGCCCACACCCACGCACCGGTGCACGGCCTTGGTCATATCGCCGCCGTCGTGGGCGAAGCCGAACCCGCCCACCACGGGCAGCGGCCGGGCCAGTGGCCGGCGCAGATCCGCCTCCACCGGCGCGGGGCGCACCATCACCCCGGGGTTCAGGTGATCGTCGGGGTCGAACACGGCCTTGATACCGCCGAATAGCCCGATCGATTCTGGTGAGTACATCAGCGGCAGCAGTTCACCGCGGGCGCGGCCATCGCCGTGCTCCCCGGAGAACGAGCCGCCATGCCCGGCCACGATCTTGGCCGCATCGAGCATGAACGCCCGGAAGATGCCCGGGCCGTTGGAGTCGTTCAAAGGCAGGTCGATACGCGCGTGGATGCACCCATCGCCGAAGTGGCCGTAGGGCAGCGAGGTGGCGTTGTACTGCTTGAGCAGCTCATCGAATTCGCGCAAGTAGGTCCCGAGGCGCTCCACGGGCACCGAGGCGTCCTCCCACCCGGGCCAGCCCTGCTCCCCCGAAGGTGTGCGCCCGGCCAGCCCCGCACCATCGGCACGGATCTGCCACAGCGCGGTGGCCTCGGCGCCAGCCGGCACCACCTTGGTGTGCGGCGTGCCGGAATCGGCGGCGATCGCCTGCGCGCGGGATAAGGCATCGCCGGGATCCTCACCGCCGACCATCACCATCAGCCAGCCGCCACCGGGCGGTAGCTCCGGGATCGAGGACGCGCCTCGGTGCTGGCGCACCACATCGACCATCGCGGCGTCCAAGCCTTCTACCGCGAGCGGCTTGTGCTTGAGCATCGCGGGCACCGCATCGGCAGCGCTGGGCATGTCCGGGTATCCCAGGGCCAGCAGCACCGGGGCCTGCGGCACCGGCACCAGGTTGATCGTGGCCTCCAGCAAGGTGACCAAGGTGCCCTCGGTGCCGACCAGGAACTTGGCTAAGTCGCGACCGTTCTCCGGCAGCAGGTGTTCCATCGAGTAGCCCGAGGCTTGCCGAGAGAACCGCCCAAACTCGGTGCGGATGAGGGCCAAATGTTGACTGACCAGGCTGGACAGCCCAGGCACCTGGTCGAGGGAGTCGGTGCCGGAACCGGCATGGATCACCCGGCCTGCGCCGTCGACCGCTGTGAGGTTGATGGTGTTATCCGAGGTGCGGCCCATCGATAGTGCGTGCGGTCCACAGGCGTTGTTCCCGATCGACCCGCCGAAGGTCGCACGAGTAAACGATGAGGGGTCCGGGCCAAACCGCAGGCCGTGTGGTGCGGCCTGCTTTTGCAGGGCTCCCATCACCACACCGGGCTGCACCCGCGCGGTCTTGGCTTCGGCGTCGATGTCCAGGACCTCGTTCAAGTGCCGGGAGAAGTCGATGACCAACCCCGGACCAACGGAGTTGCCTGCGATCGAGGTCCCGCCGCCGCGCGCGGTCACCGGCACGCCGCGTTCCCGGGCCACCTCTAGGGCGGTCAGGACCTCATCGGTGTGCCGCGGGAAGAACACCACCTCGGGCACCACGCGGTAGTTCGAGGCATCGGTGGAGTATTCGGCGCGCACCCGCGCGGAATCATCGATGAGCGGATCGGCGCCGGATGCCGGAGAGCTGCCCAGGGCAGCATGCAGGGCCGATGTGAACTCGTTGGTCGATACGTCTGCCACCACGCCCGCCAGTCTGTCAGACCGCAGGGTGAGTCGTGTCAGGTGTCCGGTTCGCGGTCAGTGCGGCAGGATAAGGGCCGACGGCGTATTCGAGCCGGGCCGAAGGGTTTCCGGAATAGGGGCGGTCGTGGCGAAGAAGCGAGAGCGGGACGGCGAGGGCGGCCGCGGTGATTCGGTTACGGACCAGACCGCGAAGCGCAAACCGCGCAACTGGCGCGAACGGCTGCAGTCCGATGCCTGGCGGCACGTGCTAGCGATTGCGTTCGCTGGAGTCCTCACGAATGTGCTGGCGATGTCCATCGTGTTGCTAGCGCCACAGTGGATTCTGTCGCCAGATGCCAACAGAAGCGAGGCGATGAGCACCTACATACAGGTCTCAGCGCTGTTGGTCTTTTCAATGTACGGCCCCTTCTACACTTTGCTCGCGCGATACGCGTGGAAGGGATTGGAGGGCCAAGAATTCGCTAACGCCCTACGGGGCACCCGTCCGCGCCAGTTGTCCCGGACCTTAGTGGTGGGATCGCCAGCGGAATCCGCGACCGTCGTGGCGTTCATCGCGCTGGTGGCAGTGGGCTTGATCGTGATCAACCCAGAGGGCTCGGTGTTGCTGTTCGCTGTGGGCCTGCTCGCCGTGGCGGGATCGTGGATTCTGTTGCTCGGCACGTTCGCAATGGAGTACGCGCGCGAGTGGCAGGAGAGCGATGGTTTCGCCTTCCCCGGCGAGGAGCCCGTGCAGTACGACGACTTCGTGTACCTCTCGGTGCAGGCCTCGACCACTTACTCCACCTCCGACGTCTCCACTCTCAACCGACGGGCACGGCGGCTAGTCACCGCGCATTCGGTCTCAGCATTCGTTTTCGCCACCGTGATCCTCGCGCTCCTGGTGGCGCTACTCATGACCTACGTCGCTACCTGAGGTCGCCCGAGTCCACGGCCAGCACCGACCAGGTGTTGCCGCGGGCGTCGCTGAGCTCCCAGGTCGGCAGGATCAGCACCTCGGTGCCAATGTTGTAACGCGCCGAGGTGAGCTCGGCGGCAACCAACTCCACCTCCCGGACCGGCCACGATGGTCCGCCACGGTCACGCGCGGCAGGCTCGCTGCCGGCAACCACAGTGACGTGGCGCGGGGCGAACTGCGGATCGGACAGCCGCTGCACGGCCTGTGCGGCCCCGATGGTGTCCAGCTGACCTTGGGCGAGGGGTTCGGCAGTGGGCCCGTAGGCGCCGGTTACCCCGCCCGCGCTGCCCCAGACCTGCCAGGACCCTGCATCGGGCTCGCCCGAGGACTGCGCCCGCACATGCACAGGGTTGCTCGCCGCATCAACCGTGATTGCTTCATCCGCCTGCACCCCGAGAGATTCGAGGAAGTCCAGCGCCTGGGCCTGCGGATCGGCGGGCAGTTCGGGGTCGCTCGCCGACTCGTCGGTGTAGCGAAGCGTGGTCTGGGCGTCGTTGTACAGGGTCAGCGTGCGTGAACCATCGGTGATCTCCAAGGTCGGCACGCCAGAGTCTGAGTCGGTTCCGCTGCTCACCTGGCCGTCCAGGTCGATCCCGTCGGCTGCGCTGGCCAAGGCGTTCTCGGTGAAGGCCGAATCGGTGTCGAGCACCCAAGCCCGCTCGCGGCCAGGTTCGTCAGGCAGCCCGCCGTCGACGAACTCGATACCAGCGTCATATCCCAGGCCCGGGTCCGGTGCCTGCAGGTCGCGCGGAGCACCATCGCCTTCCATGACCTCCGACTCCTCCTGCGCCGAGTCACCAGCGCCGGCCGACCCTGCGGAATCTTGGCCCTCGGGGTCTCCTTGGTCCTCCTGGGCCGATTCCACACCGGAATCGGCATCCCCTGCCGGCGCATCGGCCGCCGTATCGTCTTGCGACCCGAAGAGCTCGGCCACCGGGTTCGTGCCGGAACCCGCGACGTAGCCACCGGTGCCCACCACCAGCATGGCGGCGATCGCGGCTGCGAGCGCCCACATCGTCCGACGGCGGCGGCCCGGCTGCCCGGGGGCCGCCGGCTCGGACTCGGACTCCGGCTCGGACTCGGACTCCGGCTCGGACTCGGACTCGGACTCGGACTCGGACTCGGCGGAAGCATCCCGGGACTCCTCGCTCCCAAGGCGAGTGACGCCGTCGTCGGCCTGCTCGGTATCGCCTGTCTGCGCAGCACTACTTGCCTGCTCGACGTCGTCGGCTGAGTCGTCGTCGAAAACCTCGTCATCCCAGTCGGGCATCCCGGCCGCATGCCCCTGCTCACCGGAGTCCAGCCGGCTCTGCATTACGGCGCGCAGGGACGTCAGATCCGGCTGCGATTCGGCAGCGGGATCTGATTCCGTAACCCGGCGGATCGCGACGTCGTCGCTCTCCGGCCCGGACCGGGCGCCCATGGGATCTCCTTCGTTGTCGGTACTCATATGTTTATGTCGCCGGACTTTCCGATGTTTCGCTCTCGTCCCACATCTGACGCAGCCGAGACCTGGCCCGGCTTAACGCCGCCGCCGCTCCCCCGCGAGACATCCCCAGAGCTGCCCCCAACTCCTGGCCATTGAGACCCTCCCAGGCATTGAGCATAAGTACCTCACGGTCTCGCGCTGGCATGCTGCCCAGCACCTGCCGAACCATTTGGGAGTTGGTGGCCTGATCGGCCGGGTCGGCGTCAGGGTCCTGCCAGAGCTGCTCGGTGACATCGACCAGGTCGGGACGATTCTTGCGGCGGTAGTTCGCCAGCACGTACCCGGCGGTGCGGTAGAGCCATGGCAGTTCGTGCCCGCGCGGAACGTCATCGCGCCGCCGCCAGGCGGTGGCAAGCACATCGGCGGCTAGATCCTCGGCGTCCGAGGCCGGGGCGCGCCGGATGAAATACCGCTGCACCGCCGCGGCGTGGTCGGTGAAGAGCGCGTCGAACCATTGCTGCTGCGCAGCTTCGGTTTCTTCGCTCATGTCACTCGCTCAACTCAAAGGACGCCACATGTGGACGACCCGACGCTATCGGTTCGGGTGTCGGTAGGCACTGATAGACATGGGGCAGAACTCACCATCTGTTCCGTACCGTCCACTTCTCACCAGCCATTTCTCACCAGCCATTTGGAGGCGCGCGTGTTTCTGCTCGATCCCATCGGGCCCACCGGCGAGCCCGATCTGATCATCACGGCCTCCGACGTGGTCAATGCCGCCAAATGCGAGTACCAGGTGCTGCGCAAGGTCGATGAACGGCTCGGCCGCACGCCCAAGGCGGAGTTCGCCGAAGATGAGATGCTGCGGCGCGCGGCCGAGCTGGGCGACGTTCACGAGCAGCGTGTGCTGGCCGGACTGCGCGAGCAGTACGGGGACGTCGCGGAGATCGACGCGGTGGCTGCCTACACTCGCGCAGAACTGACACGGGTGCATGAGGCCACCGTGGAGGTGATGGCCTCCGGGGCACCGGTGATCTTCCAGGCCTCGTTCTTCGATGGCGTCTTCCACGGCCGCTCAGACTTCTTGGTGCGAGAGGACGACGGCGCTTATGCGGTGTGGGATTCCAAGCTCGCCCGGCGCGCCAAGACCGAAGCGTTGCTGCAGCTGGCGGCCTACGCCGATCAGGTGATTGCCACCGGCACCCCGGTTTCGGCTACGGCCACCCTGGTGTTGGGCGATGGCACGCACAGCGAGTTCGCGCTGGCTGAGTTGTTGCCGGTATATCGCGAGCGCCGAGTCCGTTTGGCCTCGCTCATCGCTTCCCACCGCGCCCAGCCCGATCCGGTGGCGTGGGGCGATGATGACGTGCTGATCTGCGGCCGCTGCGATTACTGCGCCGAGCAGGTGGCCGAGCACCGGGACGTGCTCGGGGTGCACCGGGTGAGCCTGCCGCGGCGACGCAAACTTCGCGATGAGGGCATCTTCACGATCGAGGACCTAGCGCGCAGCGAACCCGAACCGGGAACCGCTGCCGCACGCCTACGGGATCAGGCGCGGATGCAGGCGGGGTTGGCGCCGGTGGACGGTCACGTGCAGGTGCATGGCAAACAAGGCACCACGGAACTGGCCTACCGAGTGCTGCCCACTCACACGCTCGCCTCGATCCCGCACCCCAGCCCAGGTGACATCTTCTTCGACTTTGAGGGTGATCCACTGTGGCAGGACGACCAGGGCGTATGGGGACTGGAGTACCTGTTTGGGATTGTCGAAGCGCCGGTGGGTGATGCCGAACCGGTGTTCCGCACATTCCTGGCGCACTCCCGCCAGGAGGAGGGCGAGGCGCTGCAGGGGTTCTTGGAGTACGTGGCTAACCGGCGCCGGGCCTACCCCGACATGCACATCTATCACTACGCGGCCTATGAGCGGTCGGCGTTGCAACGGCTCTCGGCGCAGCACGTGCTCGGCGAAGCCGCCGTGGATGACCTGCTGCGCGAGGGGGTGCTGGTTGACCTATATGACGTGGTGCAAACCTCACTGCGGCTTTCGGCAAAGTCTTATGGGCTCAAAACCCTGGAACCGCTGTACATGGGCGCGGATCTGCGCGGCGGCGATGTGGTCGACGCCGGCGCGTCGGTGATCGCCTACGCCAACTACAGCCAGGCGGTGGACAACGACGACCCGGCCCAGGCCACCGAGATCCTCGATTCGATCCTGGACTACAACCACTACGACTGCCGATCCACGCTGGGGCTGCGGGATTGGCTGGCCGGGTTGGCGGCGCAGCGCGGAGTATCCCTGGGCGCCAGGCCCGAGGCCGAACCCGAGGAACTACGCGAGCCCGAAGTGCTCCCGGCCCAAGAGACCATCACCGCACACCTGCGGGACCTGACCCACCGGCCGGAGGCCGAGCGCGATCACCTCACCGAACGGGCCCTGGCGATGGTGGCTGCTGCCGTGCAGTACCACCGGCGCGAGGAGAAGCAGTACTGGTGGGGGCACTTCGACCGGCTCGACACCCCCACCGCCGACTGGGCACACACACGCGACTGCGTGGTGGCCGACTCGGCGCGGCTGGTGAGCGGGTGGCGCACCGAGGGCCGGTCCACCAAACGGGTGGTGGAACTGCGTGGGACGCTGGCCGATGGGTCGCTGATTCGCCCGGGATCCTCGATGTTCCGCATGTATGAGCGGCCATTTCCGTTGGGGATGCGGGAGTTCGGCAAGGCGCGTTCCGGGGCGTGGGGCGGGGTGGTCAAGGACCTTCAGATGGATACCCAGGGGGCCACGATCACGGTCGAAGAGAACCTGCCTCGGGATGTCCAGGAGTACCAGCAGTTGCCGATGGCGATGACTCCCGATGCCCCAATTCAGACCAAGTCGCTGCAAAACGCCCTGGCCGAGGTGGCGCAGCAGGTTGCTGACAGGCTTCCGGAGCTGCCGGCGAACCCCGGGCTGGACCTGCTGCGCAGGCTGCCACCGCGGCTGGCGGGCGGGTCGGTGAGCGCCGCATCGGAAACCTCTGGGAGCGGTGAGCCTGCGCTGCCGCCGGTGGCCGAAGGTGATTACGTCACCGCGATCACAGCCGCGGCGCAGCGCCTGGACCGCTCCTATCTCGCAGTGCAGGGTCCTCCGGGGTCGGGCAAGACCTACGTTGGTGCTCGCGTTATCTCCCGACTGGTAGCCGACGGGTGGAAGGTGGGCGTGGTGGCCCAGTCCCACGCGGTAGTAGAGAACCTGCTCGCGGCCGCGATGCGGGCCGGGGTGCCGGCGTCATCGGTGGTGAAGAAGCCGGGCAGCGGTACCACCGACGTGCCCTGGACCGGTGGGAGCACCAACGAGCGAATCACCGAGGCACTCGATGGCGCCGAGGGAGTACTGATCGGGGGTACCGCATGGACCTTCACCGGGCGCGCGGTGGCCCCGGGCGCCCTGGATCTCATCGTCATCGACGAGGCCGGTCAGTTCTCCCTGGCCAACACCCTGGCGGTCTGCCGCGCCGCGAGCAGGTTGCTCCTGCTCGGCGACCCGCAGCAACTCCCCCAGGTCAGCCAGGGCACACACCCCGAACCGATCGACACCTCGGCCTTGGCGTGGCTGTCAGCCGGGGACGACGTGCTGCCGGCCCACCTGGGCTACTTCCTAGCGCGTAGCTGGCGAATGCACCCGGATTTGTGCCACGCGGTTTCCGAACTGTCCTACGCCGGGCGGCTGGAATCCGCGCCGGCCACAACGCAACGAGAGCTCATCGGGATCGAACCAGGAGTGGTGACCAAGTTTGTCAGCCACAGTGGCAACACCACCTACTGCGAGGAAGAAGCGGCCGAGGTGGTCTCCCAGGTCAAAGCCCACCTGGGATTGTCCTGGCGTGAGAGTGCGGGGGCTGAGTTGCGGCCGCTCGGACCGGCCGACGTGCTGGTGGTGGCGCCGTACAACGCTCAAGTCCAATTGATCCTTCAGGCCCTGCACGACGCCGGTCTACCGGAAGTGCGGGTGGGGACGGTCGATAAGTTCCAGGGCCAGCAGGCGCCGGTGGTGATCGTGTCTATGACGGTCTCGGCGGTGCAGCAGGCGCCACGCGGGATGGAGTTTGTCCTCAACCGCAACCGGGTCAACGTGGCCATCTCCCGTGGGCAGTGGCGGGCGGTGATCGTGCGCTCTCCCGCGCTCACCGATGCGCTGCCCTACAGGCCCGAGCAGCTCGGCGATCTGGGAGCGTTCATCCGGCTCTGTGGCCCGGCCCCCGCCGGGTAACTCTGAGCGCGCCGAGGGCCGGCCACAAAGTGACCGGCCCTCGGTGACAAACGGGTCCCGCTGGGAGGGACCCGCCGGGGATTACTTGAAGATGTCCTTGACGTTCTCGGCGGCCTGCTTCACCTTCGATGAAGCCTGGTCTGCCTTGCCCTCAGCTTCGAGGTCCTTGTTGTTGGTCGCGTCGCCGACGCCTTCCTTCACTTTCCCCTTGGCCTCTTCGGCCTTGTTCTCGAACTTGTCGCCTACTCCCACGGTGACTCCCTTCATCTGGGCCATGTTTCACGGCCGTTCAGATACACCGTAAGCACGTTGAGGTGATTGCGCGCGCTGAGATCTGCCGCAACACGGACCGAGTTTTTTGTTGACATCGCCGGCGTTCGCTGAAAGGTTGATCACAGGAATTACGAAACCCCTTTTCACAATTCACGCAGATGACTTTGAGGTGGCCAGTGCCAACACTCGAGGCCGGGATTGACACCCGGGCATCGAACGCGCGCGACTGCCTCCTAGCACTACGGCGCAGCAGTGCCCCGCAGACCGTCGGCGAGGTCGCCACCAGCACCGGCCTGTCCCGGCCGACGGTGGATGCGGTGCTGCGGGACCTGCAAGCCGCCGGGGCGGCGCGAGCTGCAGCGGCATCGGAAACCGCTGGACGCGGGCGACCGGCACGGCGCTTTGAGTTCAACCGCGACGCAGCGACCGTCACTGGAATCGATATCGGCGCACGAACGGTTCGGTGCACCACCGCCAACGCCGCGGGAACGATCACCACCAACACCCGCAGCGACTTCGACTCCAGCGCGGCGCCTCGTGTGGAGCCCGGCGCAGGCCCTCATCGCATCGACCACCTCGTCGCCCAGATTCGTCGGAGCCACCACCAGTCGCTGCCGGCCAACGAGCAATCCCCTGCCGCGATCGGCATCGCCGTCCCGGGCGTGCTCAGTGCGCAGGGCACCATCACCCAAAGCCTGGTCGCCCCGGATCTGGTCGGCATCAATCTGGCCAGCGAACTGAGCGACCGCCTGCAGTGCCCGGTGGTGGTGGAAAACGACATCAAGCTCGCCGCCTACGCCGAGCATCACATGCTTGCACCTACCAAGGACATCGTCTTCCTTGAAATCGGGCACCGGATCTCCGTGGCGCTCATCGTCGGCGGTCGAATCCTGCAAGGCAGCCGGCGACTGGCGGGCGAGTTGGGATTGCAGCGCCGCATGCGTTGGACCCAATCCTCCGAGCGCGGCCAATTGCGCTGGTCCACCGGGGAGGACGCCAAACCGCTCTTCGATCGGGCCGCCGCAGGTGACCAGGAAGCAATCGCGGAGATCGATGACTTCTGCGCTCAGATCGCGCCCCGGATCGCGGCTCTGCTCCTCACTCTCGACCCCGACGCCCTGGTGGTTGGCGGCGGAGTCTCGCGAGCGGGTGCGGTGCTCATCGAGCCGCTCGAGCGCCACGTGCACCAACTACTCATGGCACCGGACCGACCACCCACCCTGACCGCTCGACTCACCTCTGACGGCGCCGTCGTCGGGGCATTGGGTAGAGCCTTTGAACACGGATCGGACGCCGTCGTCGGTGTTCGTTCGGTTCCCGCGCCATGGTCCCAACTGACCGCGCCCCAACCACTGACCACACCTGACCCTGACCACACCTGACCCATGACCGCTACCCCCGCAGCACCCAACCCGAAGGAAGAGAAATGACGGACAACGTCAAGTTTGGCTTCAGCTCCTACAGCTTCCACTCCAAGCTCAGCACCGGGGAGATGACGTTGCGCGACGTCATCGACTGGGTCGCCCAGAGCGAGGGTGAGCATCTGGAGTTCGCCTCCCTGGCCGACTCGGCCGACAGCCCCATCCCGAACATCAAGTCCGACCCCAACTTCGTCACCGAGATCCGCGAGCACGCCGCATCCGCAGGGGTGACCCTGTCCAACTTGGCGATCGGCGCGAACTTCTACACCGACGACGCCGAGGAGCTCACCGCACAGGTGCAGCGCGTCAAGGACTATGTGGACCTCGCCGATGCCCTCGGGATCTCGATGATGCGCCACGACGTCGTCGCCCACGCTGGCAAGGAAGGCGATGACACCCCACTGTTCGAGCAGGCGTTGCCCTCGATCGTCGCGGCATCCAAGGAAATCGCACAGTACGCGGCGACCAAGGGCATCACCACCAGCCTGGAGAACCACGGATTCTTCGTGCAGGCGGCCGATCGGGTACGCCGGATCATCCACGCCGTGGACGAACCGAACTTCAAGACCACGCTCGACGTCGGAAACTTCGTCTGCGTCGATGAGGCACCTGAGGTGTCGGTACCGCAGAATCTGCCCTACGCGATGGTGGTGCATTTCAAGGACTTCTACATTCGCCCCGCCGACGCCAACCCCGGCGAGGGATGGTTCCGCAGCCGCGGCGGCAAGTACTTGCGCGGCGCCGTGGTCGGCAACGGCGACATCGACTTGGCCTCGGTGGCGCGTTCGCTGAAGGAATCGGACTTCACCGGCTACGCGTCGATCGAATTCGAAGGCTGGGAAGACTGCCTCATCGGGTGCGCCCGCGGCGTGGCCAACGCCAAGCGGCTGCTCGCCGAAGCCTGATCCCGCCCCCACCACACTGGCTCTAAACGAAAGAAGACACCCCTAGTGAGCACATTTAAAGTCGGCGTCATCGGCGCCGGAAGCATCGCCCAACTTCACCTGAAGGCCTACGCCGACAACCCCGACGTGGAACTCGTTGCGGTGAGCGACATCAACCAGGAACGGGCCCAGCAGGTGGCCGACACCTACGGCGCCAAGCGCGCCTACAGCGACCCGGCGGAGTTGTTGGCCGACGACGACGTCGACGGCGTCAGTATCTGCACCTGGAACAACAGTCACGCTTCCTGGGCGATCGCCGCGATCGAGGCCGGCAAGCACGTGCTGGTGGAGAAGCCGATCAGCCGCACCTACGCCGAGGCGGTGGCCATCCAAGAGGCCGTGGAGAAGTCCGACCGGGTGGTCCAGGTGGGCTTCGTGCGCCGCCACTCCCCCAACGCCCAAGTGCTGAAGTCCTTCGTGGATGCCGGCGACCTCGGCGAGATTTACTACGCCAAGGCCAGCTGCATCCGGCGCGTGGGCAACCCCGGTGGCTGGTTCGCGGACAAGGAGATCGCCGGCGGTGGACCGCTGCTGGACATCGGGATTCACGCCCTGGACCTGTCCTGGTACCTCATGGGATCCCCGCGGGCGGTCGCCGTCAGCGGCAACACCTACAACCGCCTGGGCAACCGGTCCAACGTCACCACCATGCCCCGGTACACGGTGTCTGACTACGACCCGACCAAGAACACCGTGGAGGACATGGCCAACGCGGTCATCCGGTTCGAGAACGGTGCCTCGATCCTGCTGGATTGTTCCTTCTCGCTGCACGCCACCAAGGACCACTTTGGGGTGTCGGTATACGGCGACAAGGGCGGAGCGGATCTGGAGCCCAGCCTGCAAATCGCCACCGAAATGCACAACTCGGTGGTCAACGTGACCCCGCAGATCTCTTCGGGGACGTTGGAGTTGGGCAAGGCCTTCAGCAACGAGATCGCGAACTTCGCCGA
>JBMDWZ010000329.1:0-15351 GCA_048594865.1 Beutenbergiaceae bacterium | reverse complement strand
CAAAGAGCGCCGAATGATCCAAGCCATGTACGAAGAAACGGAGGGCGGATGCTGACCAACGCCGACAAGAAGATCCTGGATGTGGAGTCGCGACCATGGCGGCACGCGGGGCGCAAGCTCGAAGCCATCCGCACAACCGGGCTCACCGAGGTCCAGTACTACCAACGCCTGAACGCCCTGTGCAGAGACGGCGCAGCACTGGCCTACGCACCAGCGGTGGTTGGGCGCCTTAACCGGTTGGTGGTTTCGACTTGATCGTCGAGAAGGGTTACCAGAAGGGTTACCTACGCCCTCTGGCGCCGCGATAGCCCCGGAAACAAAAGAGGCCGGGACCGCTGCTATTGCAACGATCCCGGCTGTGGAGCGGGTGACGAGAATCGAACTCGCACCATCTGCTTGGAAGGCAGAGGCTCTACCATTGAGCTACACCCGCGCGAAGAACACTGTACCTGCACTCATGGCTGATCACGAACCAGCCGCGCGGCGATTCCACCTGGCTGGTCATGGGCCCGCGTAAAGGTCGGTACACTGCTGAGGCGGTATCCGGGATGTGGCGCAGGTTGGTAGCGCGTCCGCTTTGGGAGCGGAAGGTCGCAGGTTCGAATCCTGTCATCCCGACTTTTTCTTAGGCAGTACCGCGCCAGCTGGGGCGCATGTAGAACCGAGCCAGCCGACCGTTAGCGCATCAGATGCGCCGCGAGCATCTCCTCCGAGCGGTCCCACAGTGCCGCCGCGGCCGCGGGATCCGTGGCCTGAGTGTTCACCTTGCGCGGCTGGCGCCGCTTCTCGTAGTACCCGCCGCTGATCCACTCCTCGCCCGGTGCGGTGGTGGCGAGCCACACCAACTGGTCGGCCCCCTGCTCGGGAGTGCGGACGATCCGCCGCACCAGCGGATTGGCGAGCAGCGGACCCATCGGGCTGCTGGTGATATCCAGACCAAAACTCGAGGCCACCACTCCGGGGTGAAAGCTCGCCGTCGCGATCCCGCGATCACCGAAGCGGCGGTTCAACTCGGAGGTGAACAGGATGTTGGCGAGTTTCGCCGCCCCGTACACCCGAAACGTGGTGGACCCCTGCGGCCGTTCCAAGTCGGTGAGATCCAGGCGACCCTTCAGTCTGGCCGCCACGCTCGCCGTCTGAATCACGGTCGCATTGGAGCGCTGCAGTGTGTCCATCAACACATGAGTGAGCAGGAAGGGTGCCAGGTGGTTCACCTGAAACGTGGCCTCGAAGCCATCGGCCGTCGTACGGATCTCGTTCATCATCCCGCCGGCATTGTTCGCCAGCACGTCGATGCGCGAATGGGCCGACGCCAGGTCCTCACCCAGCCCACGCACCTGGTCCAGGCTGGAGAAGTCGGCGATGTGAAAGGGGACTTCGAGCTCCTGGGCCACCTTCGCCGTCTTGCTGGCTGACCGGCCAACGATCACCACCCGATGCCCCTGGTTACACAACGCGCGCGCCGCGGCCGCCCCGATTCCGTCGCTGCCCCCGGTGATCACGATGGTTTTGGTCATTGCGGAAGTGTAGTGACCACCCCGCTGGCACACTGACCCTATGACTCAAGGACGATCCTTCGGCAAGGCAGCGCAGGACTACGACAAGGCTCGTCCGACCTACCCCGTCGATGCGGTGGCATGGGCGATTCCCGAAGGTGCCACCGCTGTGGCGGACGTCGGCGCCGGCACCGGAAAGCTCACCGGCTCGTTGATCGCGCCGGGTCGCACCGTCTATGCGGTCGAACCCGACGAGGTCATGCTGGACACACTCAGCCAGCGGTTCGCGGGCGTCGATGCCCGCATCGGCACCGCAGAGCAGATCCCGTTGGGCGACAACACCCTAGACGCTGTGATCTTCGGCCAGGCGTGGCACTGGGTCGACGTAGCCGCCGCAAGTCGCGAGGTGGCGCGAGTGCTACGCCCAGACGGGCAACTCGGTCTGATCTGGAACATTCGCGACGTCGCGGTGCCCTGGGTCAAGGCGCTTGGTGAGGCCATGAATTCCAGCGCCGCGGAGAAGATGATCGATGCCGACGGCGTGCGAGTGGCGCAGCCGTTCGCGACTCCCGAGCGCGAGGAGTTCCGGTGGGTCAACACCCTGGACATCGAAGGCTTGGTGAGTCTCGCCGCGTCCCGCAGCTACGTCATCGACATGTCGCCCGCAGACCGGGCCCTGGCGCTGGATCGGGTGCGGGGGATCGGACAAGATGCGGCCGACGACGACGGCGTCATCCATCTCCCGTACGTCACCCATGTGTTCCGTACCCGCGCCGAAGGCGACCGTGGTTAGGTCGAGGTGCTGAGGGATATCCCACCCCCGTGACCCCAAGAAGGGTCTCGCGCCTGGAGCGAAGGTAAGGCTATCCTTATCTCATGCCATCGGGAACTTTTGATGACGGCGTGATCGCCGCCGTCGCTCAGCACATGAACGACGATCACAGTCAAGACAGCCTGCTCATCGTGCAGGAGCTGTTGCCGGCACCCAGGGCGACGGAGGTGCAGATGGCGCACTTGGACTTCGATGGCGTCGACTACCTCATCGTGGATGAGGGCGAGCCACGGATCGTCCGCGTCCCGTTCGCTTCTCCCGCACTGCAGCGCAGCGACCTGCGCGCGGTGTTCGTGGCGCTCTATGACCAGGCGGTCGCTGCCCGGGCCGCCCGCGAGTGCGAATGTGACAGAGCGTCAGAACGTGATTGGCAATCGGAGATAAATTAGGTTAGCCTGTCCTTACGTAAATCGTTCCCAGGTGAAGATCGCGGCACACCGGGGCACACCCGCTCTCGTTCTGACAAGGAATCGTCAGTGACAACAATGCCGCTTAGTCTTGCCACGTCCGCAGTGCCCCGTTCGGGAATTGACCCGTTCTCGGTCCGCCTGCGCAACGCGACCTCCACCGCGCACACCGATGCTGAAGGCGCCAGGTACATCCACCGGCTCCTCGCCGGGGAGCTGACGCAGCAGGAGTTCGCGCTGCTCTCGGCACAGCACCTGTACATCTACCGTGCCTTGGAGCTCGTTGGCCGTGAATTGGCAACTGATCCGCTCGCAGGGCCTTTCGTCGACGAACGCCTGGAGCGGGTCGCGAGCCTCGAAGTCGATCTTGCTTACTTCCACGGTCATGGTTGGCGCGATGTGGTGAGCCCGCTGCCGGCGACTGCCGCCTACGTGCAGCGACTGCTCGGTTTGATGAACGACCCGGTGCGGTTTATCGCCCACCATTACGTGCGCTACCTCGGAGATCTGTCCGGTGGTCGCGCCCTGGGTCGCATCGTGGCCCGCACCCACGATCTGCGCGAAGGCCAACCCGGCCTGCTGTTCTACCACTTCGACCAAATTACTGCGCCAAAGCCTTACAAGGACGACTATCGGTGCCTGCTCAATGAGGCCAACCTGCGGCCAAGTGATCAGCAGGACCTGATCGCCGAAGCCGTAGCGGCGTTCGAACTCAACGCCGCAGTCTTTGCAGATCTCGACGCTGCCCTCAGTAGCGCGAACTAATCGTCTTGCCCGGTGCCGCGCCGGGCAAGACTCACTCGGGCGCCGGTGGCTGGTTTCATCATGCCGCGATAGCCAGCCACCGGCACCCTCAACCGAGCCTGGATAGCAATGACAACAGCACGATCCATCCGTGCCGCAATGGTGGCGATGGTGGTCTCAGTACTTCTTGCGAGCTGCGCCCTGGGGCAAGCTCACGGCAACGACCCACAAGACGGTGGCCTTCGTCTCAGCCAAACCCAGGTGCTCGATGACCCCTCGGCGTACACCGGTGCATCGACTGCGGTGCTGGCCGATAGTGCGGTGGCGCCGATCGCACAGGATCCAACGCCGCAGCTCCCGGTGAGCATCACCGACGCCCAGGGCACCGACGTCACTGTCACCGATGTCTCGCGGATTTTGGCCCTGGATATCTACGGCACCACCGCACGCACAGTGTTCGAACTCGGCTTGGGGAGCAACGTCGTCGGGCGCGATGTGTCCTCCGGATTTGCTGAGATAGCCGACCTGCCACTGGTCACCACAGGCGGGCACGACCTCAACGCCGAAGCAATCCTGGACCTTGCGCCGTCGGTCATCATCACCGACACCTCGCTGGGTCCGTGGGACGTAGTGCTGCAAATGAGGGACGCCGGGATTCCCGTGGTGGTGGTGGACTCACACCGTTCGCTAGCCGGCTTACCGGACCTGATCGGGCAGATCGCCAACGCCGTCGGCCTGCCTGATCAGGGGGAGGAGCTGGCGCAGCGAACCGCCGGGCAGGTCCAGGAAACGGTGGAGCAGATCGCCGACGTAGCTCCAGCCGATGGGGAGAAGCTCCGGATCGTGTTCCTCTACGTTCGCGGGCAGTCCGGGATCTACTACATGTTCGGAACCGGCTCCGGCACCGACGAACTCATCACCGCTCTGGGCGGGGTGGACGTCGCCAGCGAGATCGGATGGGAGGGGATGAAGCCCCTGACCGATGAGGGGTTGGTCGCTGCCGCTCCGGACCTGGTACTGATGATGTCCAAGGGTCTTGAGTCCGTCGGCGGCACCGACGGGATCTTCGAGCACGTGCCGGCGCTGGAGCTAACCCCGGCCGGGAGTAACCAGCGGATCGTGGACATGGCCGATGATCAGATCCTTAGCTTTGGACCCAACACCGCTGACGTGCTCGACGCTCTCGCGGTGGCGATCTACGCTCCCGGCGGTAGCCGATGAGTGCACCGGTAGTCGAACCGGTTCGATTGATTCAGGGGACGGCCGTGGCGCAGGAACCCGGTATCGGACCGGGCGGGGATGCACAGGTTGCAAGACGAGCCGTGGCGCGCACCACAATCGTCTTTGGGGTGCTGGCCCTTTTGCTGCTGATCTTGATGGTGGTGGCTGCCGGCACGGGCCAACTGAGGATTCCGGCGAGCGAGGTCCTGGGTTCGATCCTGCACAAGCTGGGGCTCGCCTGGGGCAGCCTGCCGTCTCACGAGCACGGTGAATCGGCACTGTGGACGATTCGCTTCCCACGGGTGGCGTTGGCGATTGCCGTCGGTGGGGCGCTCGCCGTCGGGGGAGTGCTGATGCAAGGAGTCTTCGGCAACCCACTTGCCGAACCTGGCGTGGTGGGCGTGTCGGCGGGCGCCGCCTGCGGTGCTTGCGCGGTGATCGTCTTTGGGTGGACGTTTCTGGGCAACCTCACCATCGTCGGCGCCGCCTTCGCCGGTGGTCTGATCGCCACCATGGTCGCCTACACCACCGCTCGCCAGGGTGGGCGCACCGAAGTGGTCACCCTGGTGCTCACCGGGGTGGCAGTGAACGCCGTCGCTGGCGCGATCATCGCGCTATTGACCTTCCTGGGTGACACTAGTGCCCGGGAAGAAATGGTCTTTTGGCAGCTGGGTTCCCTCAATGGCACCCGCTGGCAGCACGTGGCGGTGGTGGCACCGATCGCCATCATCGGCACCCTCGCGGCCACTCGCTTCGCGCGTTCCCTGGACCTATTGGCGCTCGGTGAGCGACCCGCACGTCACCTTGGGGTGAACGTGGAGACCCTGCGCAAAGTGGTGATCGTGGTGGTGGCCGTGCTCACCAGCGCGGCTGTCGCCTTCACCGGGATCATCGCCTTCGTGGGGTTGGTTGTTCCGCACCTGCTGCGGATGCTGATCGGCCCCAAACATCTGCCGCTGCTACTCGCCAGCGCGCTCGGCGGCGGAGTGCTGCTGCTCGCCGCGGACCTGGGCGCCCGCACCCTCGTGGCCTACGCCGACCTGCCCATCGGGATGCTCACGGCGCTAGTGGGTGGCCCGTTCTTCTTCTACCTCATTCGCCGTACCCGCCGCGGCGCGGGAGGGTGGTCATGACCACCCCCATACTCGCGGCCCACAACATCGACGTGAGCATCGACGGCAAGCAGATTCTGCGCGAGGTCTCGATAGCCGTCGAGGTGGGCGAAGTCGTGGCGCTCGTTGGACCAAATGGCGCCGGAAAATCAACCTTGCTGTCGGTGCTCAGCGGAGATCAGCGCCCCACGAACGGCCGGGTGGAGATCGACGGCGCAGACCTCACCCGCAGGCCTGTTGCTGAGTTGGCACGAATCCGAGCGGTGCAAATGCAAGATGCGCGGCTGTCCTTCGCCTTCACCGTCACCGAGGTGGTGTCGATGGGCCGAGCGCCGTGGCAGAGGACCGCTGAGGACCGTCGAGACGAGCAGGTAGTCGGCCAAGCCATGGGCTGCACCGAGGTCACGCATTTGGCGACGCGGACCTTCCCCACGCTGTCCGGTGGGGAGCGGGCGCGCACATCGTTCTCCCGGGTATTGGCACAGGAGACCGCGGTGCTGCTACTGGATGAGCCGACGGCAGCTCTGGACATCCGTCACCAAGAGGCCGTCTTGTCTCACGCACGCCAGCGTGCGGCGCAGGGAGCGGCCGTCGTCGTGGTGCTCCACGACCTGTCTTTGGCCGCCGCTTACGCCGATCGGATCGTGCTCCTCGAGCGCGGCCGGGTGCGCAGCCAGGGAACTCCAGCACACGTACTCGATGAGCAGGTGCTTTCGGAGGTCTACAACTATCCCCTCACAGTGTCTCGGGATCCGCATGGCGGCCTCAGCGTGCTGCCCGTTCGCCACCTTGCACACCACCAGTCTGTTTCGGAGGTCCATTCGTGACCACATCCACATCCGCACGCGCCAGGCTTGGCCGCTGGGCTCTCGCTACCGCTGCTACAGCGGTGCTCGCCTTGATACCGCTGGGCGTCACCCCGCCAGCGCATGCCGCGGGTTCGGTGAGCGTCACGTCTGCCCATGGTTCTGGGCAAGCATCGGCCACCGAACCCACACCGATCACCGTCTCCGGTGCAGGATTCCAATCGATCGCTGGTGGCTTCGGCGGGATCTACGTGCTCTTTGGCTGGGTCGACGACCCATCCGGTGGGTCCTGGAAGCCGAGCAATGGCGGCCGCACCGGCGTGACCTACATGTATGTGCCCGACGTCGAAGCGCGTGACAACCAGGGCTACCAGCGCTTCGTCACGTTCCCCGGCTCGGGCACCGCCGCTGCTGCCAATGGTGGAGAAATATCCACCGACGGCAGTTGGGGCCTGGAGATGGTGATCCCGGGCCCCGTGTTTGACACCCAAGACCGCGAGGGCAATGTCCGGCAAATCGACTGCCGGGAGGTCACCTGTGGGGTGATCACCGTAGGTGCGCATGGCGTGGCCAACGCCAACAATGAAACCTTCACGCCGGTGGAATTCACCGGGGCTCCCGCCTCGGTGAGTTCGCAGGACCAAGGCAACGCTGGCGGGGACGGAAGCGGTCAAAGCCAACAGGGTCAACAGGGTCAACAGGGTCAACAGGGCCAGGGTGGCGCGAGCTCTCCAGGCTCGGGCAGCGAGCAGAACCAAGAGGGTCAGCGGGATAACGCCGATACCCAAGCCGAAGAATCCGCCGGCGGCGATCCGGAGTCCGGTGCCGAGGAAGTCGACTTCCAGGGACTCAACGTCGATGGCCCCGCGAGCGTGGGTATCGACCAATCCACGATCATTGCCGGTCGAGTGCTGGGCTTCACCGGCCGCGGCTTCGCCCCCGGGGAGCAGGTGGTAGCCACCCTCGGCGCAGGTGAGGCCGGCGCCGGCCCAATGTCCGCAGGACAACTCGGCGAGGTCGCCGGAGCGCTGACACTGCCCAGCGACCTGCGCCCAGGCACTCACGTCCTGCGCCTAGAGGGTGCGGGTTCTGGTCAGGTTGGTGAGGCTGAGATCAGCGTGATGGCCGACCCCGCGCAGATGTCGGCGATCGATCAAGCCGAAACCGCCCCTGGGTGGTCTTGGGCGTTTATCGCCGCCACCGTTGCCGCCGGACTGCTGGCGGTGTTGTTGCTGAGTTCCCTCATCACAGCGATCGTTCGACGACGTCGGGCGCGCAAGTCGACCAAAGCAGCTGCGCTGGTGTCCGGCACGACGGGTGCGAATTTGCCCGCGAGCGACGACGAGCCCCCTGGAGCCACCGACACGGCGGCCTCCCAGCCATCGCATGGTGATGGGGCGAGCACGGCCGTGCTGCCAGTGCGCCGGTCAATGCGGGAGGCCGGAGTATGACTCACCGTCGGACGCGCAGATCCTGGATACGATTCGGCGCCGCTGCGTTATTGGCAGCGATGGTGGCGCTCGCGGTTCCGGTGGCCGCCACGGGTGATGACGAGATCCAGGTGCGCGTCGATATTCCTGGTGATGCGGCCTCCGGCAGCTTCGAGGTAGATAACGCACAACTGCGCTGGGGCCTCAATGCCGAAGCCGGCAGCGGCGCCTTCTTCGGAGGCTGCAACTTCCTCTCCGCGGGCGTCTCCGCAGACGCTGGCGGTGCGCGCGTATGGAGCGAGGCTGAGGCCACCGGAAGTGACCCACTGTTTCGCACCGAAGCGCAGCAGGTACGCATCGAAAAGCCCACCGCTGGTACCTGGGAACCCTTGACGTGGCAGAACAAATGCACCGACCACACCGGACGCACGGTGACCTCACGCGGCGGCGACTACGGAACGGGCGTGACCGCTGTGTTCGAAGGTGGTCAGGGCCAGATCGACGCCGAGGCTGGGACCGCGCAGATCACCTGGAGTGGATCGGTGACCGTGGTGTTCTACGGCGGGATGACCTACTGGTGGTTGACCAACCCGGTCCTAGACGTGCGGCCGGATGGAACCGGGACGTTGCGCGCAGACCTTGGTGGGTATGGCGCGGACATGTTCGACACCAGCAAATGGGTCGAACTCGATGAGCGCACCGGAGTGGAGATCGCCACCCTGGAGGATGTTCGCCTCGGTTCGGGCGGCATCATCACCGTGCCCCGATACGAGGGCGTCCGGGTGGACACCGACGGCGGAATGTTGCCCCAGCTCACCGACGAACCGCAGTGGGGATCCTTTCCGCAGGGATTCGTCGACTTTAACGTCGCCACCGGCCAGTCCGCGTACTGGTACACCTCCGGCGGAGCCCGGGACTTCGCTAAGCCCGCCTCCACCATGTGGATTAGTTACGACGCCGAGGAACCCACAGGCACCACACCCGAACTACCACCCACACCTCCCCAAGGGCCAACCGGCCCAGGAGATACACCCGGTGACCAAAACGCCCCGGGAGTGAATAGTCCGGGAACCCAACTCGGCGCAGGACTTGGGCAAGATTCGATCTGGAACGACCCACCTACAGCGGGCAACTCGCCGCCTGCGGGTGGGGCGATGCCTCCCGCTGGAGGATCCGCCGTCGGCCCCGCGGTCGATACCGGAGCAGCCGACCTAACCGGCGTGTTGCCAGCCATGCTGACGCCGGTGGAGTGGCTGAGCAATTCCGGGTTGATCCCGGACTATGCCTCGCAGATCTTGGCCGATCCACGGCAGCGAGTGGCGTGGTCGATGGCCGGGGTGCTGAGCCTGTCGAGCCTCGGGTTCGTGGGCTTTCGACGCGGCTGGTTCGTCCTTCCTTGGTCTGCGCCCTAGTTGGCGCCCGCTACCCATGCCGGGCGATTCGCGGCAGTCCCGGCATGTCCCTGGGGTGCATCACGCATCCCGCTCACCTTCGATTGACATAGGAGAACGATGAGTACAAGTTCACCGGCCCGAACCGCGGGTCGCAGTGTGGCCAGTGTGGCCGCGCTGGCTGCCGCTTTCGCCCTTGGCGGGGCCTTCGCAGCACCCGCTATGGCCGCACCAGCACAGGTGCAGGATGTCACCCTGGCCTGGTCAGTCAACGACGAATCCGGTGGTGGAGCATTCTTCGGAGGCTGCAACTTCCTGGTCGCAGGAGAAGCCGGAGATACCGGAAGCTCTCGGGTGTGGACCGAAGCGGACGGGTTCTACTCTGCATCGCAGGGCAACGTGTCCATCCGCAAGCCCAATGCCGACGGCGGCTGGGACACACCCACCTGGCAGACCAAGTGCCGTGGGGCCAACGGTTCGGCTGTCACCACAGCGCGGGGCAGCACCACCGGCAACGAAGTGGTCTTCAGCCAAGGAACCGGGACGCTCGATACCGCAACCGGGACCGCGGAGGTCTCCTGGGATGGGGCCTTCACCTTTGTCTACTACGGCGGAATGACGTACTGGTCGGTGTCCGACCCGGTCCTGAGCATCGACGCCGACGGCACCGGAACCCTCAGCGGAACCGCATCTGGGTACGGCGCAGATATGAATGACCCATCGAAGTGGGTGGAACTGGAGCCCACCGAGATCGAACTGGCAAACCTGCGCGGTGTGGAGTTGAGCGAGGAGGGCTTTAGTGTCACCCCCGACTACCTCGAGGTACCGGTCGAGGTCCAACCCGATGGCCCGTCCGGGCCGCAGCAGCGCACCGGTGAGCATTGGGGTGCGTTCCCGCAATCGTTAGTGGACTTCAATCTCGCTACCGGTCAGGCCGCCTACTGGTACTCCTCCGGTGGCGCTGTTGACCCCAAGAAGCCCGTCAACCCACTGAGTGTCTCCTGGGACGCCGGGGACGTCGATGCCGGGCCGGTCGATCCTCAACCGGAACCGGGTGAGGACGAGGTGATCGTCGACGTCGAACTCCCCGAAGGTGAAGACTCCGGACCTGTTGACCCGGGAAACCCAGGGGAATTCTCCTGGGTGATCGAGGGGAACAACGCCAACCTTGGCCGGGCCACCCTCAATGAGGGCGGAACCTTCTCCGCCACCGGGGCGTTGCCCACGGTCACCGTGACCGACACCCGGGAGAGCGCCGCCTCGTGGTCGCTGACTGCCCAAGCCAGTGACTTCGCGGGCGGTTCGGAGTCCTTCGCGGCCAGTGCGCTGGGTTGGGCGCCGTCGATCAGTTCCAACACCGTGGGAGCGGTCGCGGGGCCAGGCGTGCAACCCGGTGACGGGGGACTGGGCACCTCGCGAGTGCTGGTCGAAGCCGCCAACGGGCATCAGCCAGGTTCGGTGCAGGCCAGTGCGGCGCTGAACCTGCTGGCCCCGGCGGGGACGCCAGCCGGCTCCTACTCCTCAACCGTGACCCTCACGGCGATCGGCTGAGGACTTGACCGGTGCGGGCCGTGCGCTTGGCGTGCGGCTGAGGCGGGCGGCCCGCACCTCCAACCCAACCCAGGTGAGATGACCATGACCTTGACCTCAGCGTTGCCTCAAGCCCGCGCGCTGATCGCGGCACTACTCGCGATCCTCGCCATCGGCTTCACGGCACCTATGGCGGGCGCACAAAGCGTCGATGACAACCTCACCTGGGGAATCGCCCCAGCAAACAACGACCACGGCGAGGGCCGGCCAAACTTCGCCTACACCGCCCAGCCGGGGGAGCAGATCGCCGACGGGATCATCCTGACCAACCAAGGCACGTCCGAACTCACCCTGGCCATCACCACCGCCGATGGCTACACCACCAGCGACGGCAGGCTGGACCTGTATCCAGGAGATGTCCCGGTGCAGGCGCTCGGCGCCTGGGTGGTACCGGAGGTGGAAGAGGTGAACATTGCGCCAGGGCAGAGCACGCAAGTGGACTTCCACGTGAACGTCCCCACCGATGCCGCGCCTGGGGACCACACCGGAGGGATCCTCAGCGTGCACTCGGCATCCGACGGAGCCAACCTGCAGTTCGACCGCCGCATGGCGCTGCGGATCCACGTGCGCATTCCAGGTGACAGCGAGGTTGAACTGCAGGCGAGCAACGTGCGCCTGGAACAGCCGCCCAGCCTGAACCCCTTTGCGCCCACGGGCCTTGCCGTGACATATGACGTCACCAACACTGGCGACCTGCGCACCTATTACTTGGAGACCCTGGCCGTCAGCGGTCCCTTTGGGCTTGCTGCGAGCTCCGCCCAGCACACCGCAGAAGAAATCCTCCCCGGAAGCACCATCACCCGAACCGCCACGCTGGACGGTGTGTGGGCGCTAGGGCTAACGAACGTGGACCTGACCGTGGCCCCGCACGCCACCTCCGGTGAGATCGGGCAGGCCCGCAGCCTCAGTAACAGCGTGGTTGCGATTCCCTGGGGAGGGGCGGTGGCATTGCTGCTCCTAAGTGCTCTGAGCGTGCTGCTTGGGGTGCGCTCCGCGCGACGTTCGAAAGATGCCACTGCGAGCTCCGAGGCGGCCTGACTCCGGCGTTCGGCGCCAGCGGCCAGGCGCGGTATCATGGCGGCGCTGCGTCGTCGGCGTACTTTGGTATGCCCGCCTAGCGCGCCCGCCGGAAAACACCTGTTCATGGCTCGCGCTCATCGACCAGCCACCGACCTGGGTTTGCGAAACCCACCCCCAACTCCGAAAGCTGATTCAACGTGAAGAGTGCCGTCGAGACCCTCGATGAGACCCGTGTGAAGCTGACCGTGGAAGTTTCCCTGGAGGAGCTTCAGCCAAGCCTGGACCGGGCCTATGAGTCCGTGGCCCAACAGGTGAACATCCCCGGCTTCCGGAAGGGCAAGGTCCCGCCGCGCATCATCGACCAGCGCGTGGGCAAAGGTGTAGTCATCGAGCAGGCCGTCAACGACGCGCTGCCCGGCCTGTACCGCGACGCCGTCCTGGAATCCGACATCCAGCCTCTGGGTCAGCCCGAGGTTGAGGTCACCGCGGTGCCCGGGGTCAGCGAAGACTCAAACGAGCTGGTCTTCACCGCCGAGGTCGACGTGCGCCCGGAGATCACGCTGCCGGAACTGAGCGAGATCACCCTGACCGTCGACGGCGTCGAGGTCTCCGAAGACGACGTCCAAGAAGAGCTCAAGACCTTGCGCGAGCGTTACGCCACCCTGGTGAGCGTTGAGCGCGCAGCGGCCGACGGCGACTTCGTCACCCTGGACATGAGTGCCAAGATCGAGGACGAAGAGATCGACACCGTCTCCGGGGTGTCCTACCAGATTGGTTCGGGCAACATGCTCGACGGCCTGGATGAGGCGCTGATCGGCCTGAGCGCCGGCGAGACCACCACCTTCTCTTCCGAGCTGGTCGGTGGTGAGCGTGCGGGCGAGTCCGCCCAGGTCACCGTGACCGCTAGCGCGATCAAGGAGCAGGAACTGCCCGAGGTCGACGACGACTTCGCCCAGACCGCATCGGAGCACGACACCCTGGATGAACTGACCGAGTCGCTGCGCACGCAGGCTTCGGACGGCAAGCGCAACTCCCAGGCGATCAGCGCGCGGGACAAGCTCATCGATCACCTCATCGAGGTCACCGAGTTCTCCGTGCCCTCCGGTGCCGTTGAGGCCGAAGTCACCCGTCACCTGGCCGGCGAAGGTCGCGAAGAGGACACCGAGCACGCCGAGGAAGTCCGCACTCAGACCACCGACGGCCTGCGCCGGCAGTTGCTGCTGGACGCTTTGGCCGAGCAGATCGAGGTCAAGGTTGGGCAGAACGAGGTGCTGGAGTTCATGCTGAACACCGCGCGCCAGTACCAGATGGACCCCAACGAGCTCATTCAGAACGCCGCTCAGAACGGCCAGATGCCTTCGTTCATCGCCGAGGTCACCCGGAACAAGTCCGTGGCCGTTGCGTTGCGCCAGGTCAAGGTCGTAGATGAGGCCGGCGAAGATGTCGACCTGTCTGACTACATCGGCACCGATGAAGAGGACGAGCAGATCGCGGCCGCCGAGCAGGCCGCCGCAGACGCCGCTCAGGGTGGCATCCCCGAAGGTGACGAGGAGACCGAAGCAGTCGACGTCGTCGAGGTTGAGGCCGACTCTGCTGAGGACGCCGCACAGGACAGCCAGGACGACGACTCCGCCTCCAAGTAACGCCTGAACGCCGCTATTTCGCTGTGGGCGCACCCCGGTAGCCCGGTGATGCGCCCACAGCGAAACCGGTCTGTGGCGGGCATGAGCGCGCCCGCGCTGGCGTTAGTGTCAGTATCAGGACGCCACCAACGATCAGGAGTAGGTACGTGAGCACCAGCCCCATGGCCGCGTCGGCCGACCCCAAGACATTTGCTCTGGGTGACCACATCTACAACCGTCTGCTTTCCGAGCGCATCATCTGGCTCGGCTCAGACGTCCGCGACGACAACGCAAACCAGATCTGCGCGCAGATCATGCTGCTTGCCGCCGAGGACCCGGACAAGGACATCTGGCTGTACATCAACTCACCCGGTGGGTCGGTGACCGCCGGTATGGCCATCTACGACACCATGCAGTTCGTCAAGCCAGACGTCGCCACCGTGGCGATGGGCCTGGCCGCCTCGATGGGGCAGTTCCTGCTCTCCTCCGGGGCCCAGGGCAAGCGCTTCGCCACCCCGCACGCGCGGATCATGATGCACCAGCCCTCCGGAGGCGTCGGCGGTACCGCGACCGACATCCGGATCCACGCTGAGCTCATCTTGAACATGAAGCGCCAGATGGCAGAGCTGACCGCCGAGCAAACCGGTCAGACCGTTGAGCAGATCAACAAGGACGCCGACCGCGACCGGTGGTTCACCGCAGCCGAAGCCAAGGACTACGGGTTTGTGGACCACGTGGTGACCTCGGCACACACGGTGGGCTCCAGCGGCGACAGCGCCAAGAAGCTCGCCGAAGACGAGAACTGACCAGGCCAACGAGACCAGGAGACACACACGTGAACAACCTTCACTCGGGTATCGGCGGCCGCGCGATGAGCCCGTCCTCGCGGTACGTACTTCCGCAGTTCGAGGAGCGCACCGCCTACGGCTTCAAGCGCCAAGACCCCTACACCAAGCTGTTCGAAGACCGCATCATCTTCCTGGGAGTCCAGGTCGACGACGCATCGGCAGATGACGTGATGGCCCAGCTGCTGGTCCTGGAGGCTCAGGACCCCGACAGCGACATCATCATGTACATCAACTCACCCGGTGGCTCGTTCACCGCGATGACGGCGATCTACGACACGATGCAATACATCAAGCCGCAGATCCAGACCGTGGTGCTGGGCCAGGCGGCCTCGGCCGCCGCGGTGCTGCTGGCCGCCGGAAGCCCCGGTAAGCGCCTGGCGCTGCCGAACTCCCGGGTGCTGATCCACCAGCCCGCGATGGAAGGTGGATACGCTCAGGCCTCGGACATCGAGATCACCGCGAACGAGATCATGCGCATGCGTGAATGGCTGGAGCAAACCCTGGCCAGCCACTCCGGCACCGACATCGAGACCGTACGCCGCGACATCGAGCGGGACAAGATCCTGCTCGCTGACGCCGCCAAGGACTACGGCCTGGTCGATGAGGTCCTGGAAAGCCGTAAGGCTCCCAACTCCCAACTTCCTCCCGGTGAGGAAGGCTGAGCGAGCGGACTTAGCTTCGCTAGCGAGGAGTAGACGAGGGCCCGCCGCGTGTCGACACGCGGCGGGCCTTCGTGTTTCGAGCGGGCGCGCGCCGTAGGCTGAACATTCACCCCGCGGGTTCGCGCGTGCGATGTCGGCGAGTGTGTGCAGAATAGAATGTAAGCAACACG
>JBMDWZ010000328.1:0-2881 GCA_048594865.1 Beutenbergiaceae bacterium | reverse complement strand
GCTGGAACCGTCATTCGGGCCGCTGACGCCGCCGGAGCTGACGGCGTGGTGCTCTCGGCCAACAGCGTCCAGCTGCACAACCCCAAGGTGGTCCGCTCCACCGCCGGATCTCTCTTTCATCTGCCCATCGCGGCCGAGGTGGACTTGCCGTCCGCGGCAGCGATCGCCCGTGCGGCCGGCATGCAGGTGCTGGCCGCCGATGGGGCTGGTGAGGTGACGCTGGATGCACTCATCGACGCTTCGGAAGCCCCAGGAGCGCGCAGCGGGTCCCTCGATCTGGGTGCGCCGACCATGTGGGTCTTCGGCAACGAGGCCCATGGGCTCACCGCCGCCGACCGGCAGGTGGCCGATGCCGTGGTCCGGATCGACATTCACCCGCGGGTGGAATCGCTGAACCTGGCGATGGCTGCGACGTTGTGCCTGTTCGCCTCAGCGCGTGCCCAACGAGGTGGCGACCAGGGAAGAGGCAATGAGGCAAGCGGCGCCCAGGGAAGCGGCGCCAGGTGAGCCTCGCCGCCGCACCTCACCAACTCGATGCGCTCACTGACCGCGCCTGCGCCTTGGCGCGGTCGCGTGAACGCGTCATCATCGCGATCGCCGGTGCGCCCGGCGCCGGCAAATCCACGGTCACCGAGGCGGTCGCCGCGGAGCTGCAGCACCGCGGGGTCGATACCGCCGTGATTCCGATGGACGGATTTCACCTGGCGAATGTCGAACTGGCGCGCCTGGGCCTGGCGCAGCGCAAGGGGGCGATCGACACGTTCGACGCCTACGGCTACCTCGCCCTGCTGCGCCGCCTACGCGACCGGCGCGAGCCGATCGTCTACGCCCCCACCTACATTCGTGGCTCGGTGGAACAACCCCTTGGCTCGGCGATCCCGGTGGGTGCCCACGTGCGCGTCGTGCTCACCGAGGGCAACTACCTGCTGATGGACACCGAGCCGTGGACGGGCGTTGCGGAGCTGGCCGATGAGACCTGGTTCGTCCAGCCCGATGAGTCCGATCGGCGGGAGCGCCTGCTCGCGCGGCACCTGGCAAACGGCAAGCCGCAGCACCTGGCGCTGGAATTCACCGATGGGTCCGATGCAGCGAATGCGACCCTGGTCGCGCCGAGCGCGCAGCGTGCGGACCTCATCATCGACTGCGCGACGGGCGCACTGCCTTAGGGTGCACTGTCTGAGGGCGCGACACTTAGGGCGCGACACCGTAGGGCGCAGGCGACACCTAGGGCACAACACCGTAGGGACCGCTAGCGCACGAGGCGTCAACGCCGGGCCCCATCGCTTGCACCGGCCATCGACGACTTAATCCAGCCAAAAGGTCTCGGCGTCGATGAGCCAGTGGCTGCGAAGCGTCAGCGCCCGTTCCACGGCGGCAATGACTCCGGCGACCGTCAGCGGCGTCGACAGCCACGCGGGCATGGTGATCGGTGAGGTGAACGAACCGCCGAGCACGTCGGCCACCACATCGAGGTGCGTGACGAACTCCAACGCGGTCGGAACCCAGAACGCTAGCGAAGCCAGCAGAACCACTACCGCGGCGGCACCGATCGCGCGGCTGGTTCGCGGGTACTTCACCGCAATTTTGGCCCGCCCTGCTTCTGCGGTGCCCTTCGAGGCGTGCATCTGGGTCTCATTGCCGGTGTGGTCATCCACCAGGTGGGCCCGCTTCATGCCGTACATGGTCGCCGCCACCTCTAGGCGGGCCCCGTCAAGCGGGAAGGACGCCGGCAGCGGCGACACCGAGGTTTGCTTGCCGTCGGTGTACAGCGCGGCCTTGTCATCCCAGTAGTCGACCTGCACGTGATACCGATGCTCGCCGTAGTCGATGTAAAACCGGGAGTAGGAGATCAGATGCCAAAACCGGTAGCGCTTGAGGTGACTGCCATCGCCATCCTTGACCTTACGTTGCCGTCCTTTGCGGACCATCGATCTCCCTAGATTCAGCGCTTCTGCTTGCAAACTCTAGCCTCGCGCGGGTCAAGCGATAATGCGTCGTCCAAAGGGATGACGTGGTGCGGACCGTCTGGCGGATGCTTACTATGGCCGCATGGTTAAGGGGAATGTAGGGGAGTCGATCTGGGCGGTGTTGATGCCCATCGGAATCGCCGCGCTGTCCGCGGTACTCACCTGGGATGTGGTGAGCACCAGCAGTGGCGTTGGGGGTGTCCTGGGCGGGCCTTTGTTCAGCGTGCTGCTGGTCGCATTAGTCCTGCTAATCAGCTTTAGCGCGCGCACGAGTCTGGTTCGCAGACGAACAGGCCGCTACGAGCAAAGCTCCTAGCCCGGTGTAGCAGCGCCGGTAGCATGGGGCCGGTGCGTGCGCAGCGAGTCATGGTCTACGGGGTCACCGGAAGCGGTAAAACGACCCTGTCGCGAGCACTCGCGCAATCGATGCACGCCGTCGAGATCAGCGCCGATGACGAGATCGGGTGGCTCCCCAATTGGGTTTCCAGGCCGGTGGAGGATCAACGTCGGCTCGCCGATGTATTGACGTCGGGTCAGTCGTGGGTGATCGACACCGCCTATGGCCAGTGGATCGATATCGTCGCCCCACGGGTGCAGGCGATCGTGGCCTTGGATTACCCGCGGTGGGTTTCGCTAGCTCGGCTGATCCGCCGCACCGCCATGCGCGCGCTGGACCAGAAGACCATCTGCAATGGAAACACCGAGACGCTGGCCCAGATTCTTTCCAAGGACTCCATCATCGTGTGGCACTTCAAGAGCTTTGCTCGCAAACGCGAGCGGATTCGCCGGTGGGAACGCCAGGGTCTGGAGCTCGATGGTGTGCCCTCACCCCACGTGATCGTGCTGCGCAGCCCGGCGCAAACGTCCCGATTTCTCGAGGCTGTCAGCGCCGGTAGGTGGGTGTTGAGCTCGGA
>JBMDWZ010000327.1:0-17727 GCA_048594865.1 Beutenbergiaceae bacterium | reverse complement strand
GCGCCCGGGAAGCGCGCCGCGCTGCCGCACGCCCGCATCGTGCTGCACCAACCGGCCGCCCAGGGACGGGGAACGATCCCGGATCTGATCCTGCAAGCCGATGAGGTGATCCGGTTGCGCTCGGACATTGAGGAGGTGCTCGCCCATCACACCGGGCAGAGCGTGCAGAGGCTGCGCGCCGACACCGATCACGATCGGGTCTTCACCGCGGGCACGGCTCGCGACTACGGCCTGCTCGACCAGGTGATCGAGCAGCGGTGAGTGCCCGGCTCGTCGCTCACCTGATGCCTCTGCCTACGCCTATGCCTATGCCGCGAGCAGGAAAGCCGACCGCGAGGCGTGCACCTGCACGGTTGGGGCACTGTTCGCCTCCAGCGAGCGCGCCACATCTGCGGTCAGATCGAGCAGGCTGGTGTCCAGCGCGCCGCTGACCGCCGCAATGATCTCGCTCGATGGTTCCTTGCGGCCCCGTTCGATCTCCGAGAGGTACTGCGGTGAGATCCCGGCCCGCTGTGCGACATCGTCCAGGGTTTCACCGCGGTCGGTGCGCCGCTCGCGCATGCAGTCACCGAGCATGTGCCGCCACAGGGGTTCGGGTGAACGCAGCGGTTCAGGTGAAGTCGATTCAGCCATGCCTGATGATAGGCAGCCGACACTTCCTCGGGCGCTGGAATCTGCTGAGAGCAGAGAGGAAGAAGAGCAGAGAGGAAGAAGACCAGGGTCCTCAGCGCTTGATCGCAGTCAGCAGCCCGCCGCCGCTGGGCAGCAATGCCGGCAGCAGCTGCTCGTCCTCACGGATGGACTTGCCGAGTTCGCGCATACCCACGGTGGCCTCGTCGCGGCGCGCCGGATCGGCGACCCGGTCATGCCACAGGGCGTCGGTGACCGCCAAGAGCCCGCCGGTGCGCAGCATCCGCACGGCCTGCTCCACGTAATCGGGGGCCTCGGCGGGGTCGGCGTCGATGAGAACCATGTCATAGGCCCCATCGGCCAGCCGCGGCAGCACATCCAGCGCACGGCCGGAGATGGTGCGTGTTCTGGTGGATTTCACTCCGGCGGCGGCGAAGGCTTCCTTCGCGCTGCGCTGGTGTTCCACTTCTACATCGATGGTGGTCAGTACGCCGTCGGGGCGCATGCCCTCCAGCAGCCACAGGCCAGACACACCCGTGCCGGTGCCGACCTCGGCAACCGCATGCGCGCCCAGCGAGGCGGCCAGCAGACGCAGAGCCGCGCCGGTACCGGGGGAGATCGCGGAGATGCCGAACTCTTCGGCGCGGGCTCGAGCGTTCTTGGCGTGCTCGGGCTCGGTGATGAACTCCTCGGTGAAAGCCCAGCTCTGGGCCTTGTCGGCAGCGATGGTGGGCCTCCAGGGGTCGTGGATCGTGGTGCAACACGATGTTAGCGCCAGCGCCGCAGAAAGCGTGAGCGCAGCGCCCATAGCCGCGGGCGTCTAGAATCAGGTCATGACGCAGCAGGACGCAACGCCGGCCCCCACCTCATGGGAGCAGGTGGTGCGCGAGCACTCCGATCAGGTTTACCGTCTCGCTTACCGTCTGACCGGCAACCGCGCGGATGCCGAAGACCTCACCCAGGACGTGTTCATTCGGGTGTTCAACCGGCTATCGGATTACCAGCCCGGTACGTTCGCGGGCTGGCTGCACCGGATCACCACCAACCTGTTCCTGGATCAGGCCCGCCGACGCCGCCGGTTGCGTTTCGACGGGCTGGGCGCCCGCACCGAAGTCCTCGCTGCCGACGTCGAATTCTCCTCACCGGAGCGCCGGTTCGAGCACGAAAACCTCGGCGCCGATGTTCAAGCCGCGCTCGATGGCCTCAAGCCTCAGTACCGGGCCGCGGTGGTGCTCTCGGACATGGAGGGCCTGACGTATGAGGAAATCTCTCGGGTTTTGAACATCTCGATGGGCACCGTCCGCTCCCGGATTCACCGTGGCCGCGCCGCCCTTCGCCAGGCCCTGGCGCACCGGCAGAAGCAAAGCCGCGATGTGGACATCCCCATTACACCGGCGCAGGCGGCCCCATGAGCCGCCACCTCGGCCGCAATGTCTCGGCGTTCGTCGATGGCCAACTAGACCTCGGGCGCACCGAAACCGCCAACGCACATCTCATTTCCTGCGCTGACTGCCGCGATCTGGTCGATGCCGAACGTTCCGCCCGGCGAGCGATCGGCGGGCTTGGCTCCCACGGTCACGGCGAGGGCCTGGCGCAACGCCTGGTCACAATCCCGCAGATGGCCGAAATGGCCCAGATGGAACAAGCAAGCGAATCGACGACGTCGTCGCGGCGGGGCGTGCGGTCTTTGGTTGTTGCCGGGGTGGTCGCCTCGCTCGGCGCGTTTGCGATCAGCCTGTTCGTGCTCGGTGGCCAGTACCGGCCCGGGTATGCCCCGGGCGACATCCTGGCCTCCAACACCTCCCTTCAGCTGTCGGCGCCGATCGCCCCGTTCGATGCCACCCCGAGCGTCGATGACGAGGTGTCGTCGGCGTTGATCGGCTGGGTGCGGGCGGGGGACTGGATTGGCCCCGATGATCTGCCCCCGCGGATGGTGGCCGCCTCGGCCCATCTGCTGACGGTGTCGGAATCCGGTGAGCGGATCCTGCAGTTGGAGCTGGTGCGCGGGAACAACCGGATCACCATGCTCGAGCAGCGTGCCCAGCTCGATCCGCATGCGCTCGCGGCGCTAGAGCCCGAGACGATCCAGGACTACGAGGTCTACCGGATCAATGGCCACTGGTTGATCATGCAGTGTGATGATTGGGTGATCGCGGTGTCCTCCGGAATCGACGACTCCGACGCCCGCGCCGTCATCGGCAGCCTGCCACCGTGTTCATCGGTGATCCAACTCGAGTCACCCGGAATCACCGACCGGTTCATGCGAGGCTGGCAGGCGTTGACCGAACTCACCTGAGGGTGGAACATCGACGCCCAGAGTCACCGACCATCGCTCTCGACTGACGGATAATGAACATATGAGTACCCCTGAGCCTCCCGGACCCCAGAGTGGGGAATCCACGTACCCGGGAGCCGCCTCGGGTGAGAATCCGCCGTCGTATCCGCCCGCAGGCCAGGAACAAACGACGGATTACTCCGGGGCGTCGGGCTACTCGCAAACATCTGACTATCCCCAAACTTCGGCGTATCCGCAGTCCTCTGGCGACCAGGCCGGCTATTCCCAAGCCGACCCGGCCGGCTATGGCAATCAGTCCGGCTACGGCAATCAGCCTGGTTACGGCAATCAGTCCAGTCACGGCGCCCAGTCCGGCTACGGTGACCAAGCTGGCTCTCCGGGAGAGCAACCTAGCCAGCAAGGCAACCAGCAACCCGGTCAGCAACCCGAGCAGCCCCGCGAGCTCGCGGCTGCGGCCCCCGGTACCGATGACCGTTCCCGGCGGCGAGTGACCCGCGGGGTGGCTGGTGGGATCGTTGCGGTGCTGATGATCCTGTCGTTGGTGGTGGGCCTACTCATCGGGTTATTCGGTGGTCAGTACCTGCCGGCGGTGCCCGGCGGCGATGACCAGGGTTCCGGCAACGGCTCTTCCGCGGACCCCGACAGTGCGCCACCGGGCGGCGGGCTGCTCACCGACGCCTCGGTATCGGACATCGCCGAAGCCGTCCTGCCGAGCACCGTGTTCATCCAGGTGCAGGTGGATGGGGAGGGGTTCTCCGGAAGCGGCTTCGTTTTCAATGACGAAGGCCACGTGGTCACCAACGAGCACGTCATTGCCCCGGCGCTCGCCGACGATTCCGCAGAAGTGATCGTGGTGTTCTCCGACGGCAGCGAATCGGTGGCCGAGGTGGTGGGCGCCACCTCCGACTACGACCTGGCTGTGCTGGCCGTGGATCATCAGGGTCTCAACCCGCTCCCGATCGGCGACTCCGATGAGTTGCTGGTTGGTCAACCGGTCGTCGCGATCGGGGCGCCGCTAGGCCTGGAAGGCACGGTGACCTCCGGGATCGTCAGCGCCATGAACCGGCCGGTGCGAGTGGGCGATGAGGGCTCCACGTTCATCAACGCCATCCAAACCGACGCCGCGATCAATCTCGGAAACTCCGGGGGCCCACTGGTCGATGAGACCGGCGCCGTGATCGGCGTCAACACCGCCATCGCGGCCCGCCCCGGGCAGACCGGCAGCATCGGGTTGGGGTTCGCGATTCCGAGTTCCCAGGTGGCCCGCACCGCCCAAGAGGTCATCGATACCGGGCAGGCGACGTACCCGATCATCGGTGCCACCCTGGACTCCATGTACGCCGGTGAGGGCGTGCAGGTTCTCACCGAGGGCGGCGAGGACGCCGAACCGATCGTCTCCGGCGGTCCGGCCGATGAAGCGGGCGTGGAGCCGGGTGATGTGATCGTGGCGATCAACGGTTCGCCGGTCACCACCGCCGAAGAACTGATCGTGCGGATCCGCGCGCACGCGCCGGGTGAGACTATTACCCTGACGATTCGCGATGACGACGGCGACCGCGAGGTCGACGTGGTGCTAGGCGAGCAAGCGAGCGCGTGAGCAAGGGTAGGATCTGGCTATGAACATCAATGGTGAAGAGCTCCTCCTGCTCGTCATTATTGCTGTCATCGTGATCGGCCCAGAACGGCTGCCCAAGTACGCCGAGCAACTCGGCCAGCTCGTGCGCAACGTGAAGAAGATGGCCACCGGTGCCACCGAACGGATCAAGGAAGAACTCGGTGAGGAAGCCGAAGATCTGGACCTGTCCCAGTTCGATCCACGCAAGTATGACCCCCGCCGGATTGTGCGTGAGGCGCTCGCTGATGAGGTGATGCCGAACAAGCGTCGTCCCACGTCCACAGCGGCCCGAAACCGGTCCCGCACCGGATCTTCCACCACGAAGCCGGCCACCTCGCGCACCACCAGTAAGTCCTCAGCCACCGCGACTGCGGCGGCCGGGGGAGCGGCGGCCGCGGCGGCTACCGCCAATGGGGTAGCGGACGGCGACGTGACAGAGCACACGAACGGCGCCACCGACCTTGCCGAGCATGGCGAGCACGAGAACGGGCAGGCGGCTAAGCCCAAGCGCACGCTGCCCTCGACCAACACCCGCTCCAGCGCGGCCCGGCGCTCACGTTCGGCAAGCGGGACGTGGCGCAAGGGCAAATCCTCGCGCCACGAACTGGTCGGAAGCGGTGCCCCGTTCGACGACGAGGCGACGTAATCTGCGGCTAGTTGGCGCGGCTGAACCGGCGCCCGTTAGCCAACTGGGGAGATCGACAGTTTCTTGCCCGCGAGCCCGCGCGAGCGGTGTCCCAATCCGCTGGCGATCTCACGCAGCACGCCCGCTGCGGGCACCTGCGAGTCGGTGCTGACCAGCGGCTCACCGGCGTCGCTGCCTTCACGCAGCGAGATCTCCAGCGGCACCTGGCCGAGCAGGGACACCTCGGTGTCCAAGAGTTCGCCGAGCTGATCGGCCACCCGCTGACCCCCTCCGGAGCCGAAGAGCTCCAGACGGCTGCCATCGGGCTGCTCCAGCCAGGACATGTTCTCGATGACGCCAGCGATCTTCTGGTTTGTGGCCTGCGCCAGCGACCCCGCACGCTCGGCCACCTCGGCCGCCGCCAACTGCGGGGTGGTCACCACCAGGATCTCCGCGCCGGGCAGCAGCTGGGCCACGGAGATCGCGATGTCTCCGGTGCCCGGGGGCAGGTCCAGCAGCAGTACGTCCAGGTCGCCCCAGAACACGTCGGCCAAGAACTGCTGCAACGCGCGGTGCAGCATCGGTCCGCGCCAGACCACGGCCTTACCGGGCTGGGTGAACATCCCGATGGAGATCACCTTGATCTCGCCCGCGACCGGCGGCAGGATCATGTCGTCGACCTTGGTCGGCCCCAGCTCAACCCCAAGCATCCGGGGGATGGAGAAACCGTAGATGTCGGCGTCGATGACGCCCACCTTCAGTCCGTCGGCGGCCATCGCCGAGGCCAGGTTCGCCGTCACCGAGGACTTGCCCACGCCGCCTTTGCCGGACGCCACTGCGTAGACGCGGGTGAGGGAGTCGGGCTGGTTGAACGGGATGACGGGTTCGGCGGTGCCGCCGCGCAGCTTGGTGCGCAGGTCGGTGCGCTCTTCGTCGGTCATCACGGTCATCGGGACCTCGCACTCGGTGATGCCCTCCAGGGCCTCCACCGCGCCGCGCACGTCCTTGGTGATCGTGGACTTCAACGGGCACCCCGCCGTGGTCAGCGCGATCGTGACCTTGGCGTGGGAGCCATCGATCTCGATCTCGCGGACCATCCCCAGGTCGGTGATCGGCCGCCGGATCTCGGGGTCGAGCACCGATTCCAGCGCTGTGCGTATGTCCTGCTCGCTCGTCATATCTCGAGTCTACGTTGCGCTGCGCACTTGGCCCACCGCCGCTCAGGTGGCCGTGATCACCTCGATGACGCCGGCGGCCGCATCGGCCATCGCCGAACGCCCCGCGCCCAGGTACTTGCGGGAGTCGACCAACTGCGGCGAAGCATCCAGCACCTCGCGCACCGCTCCGGTGAACGCACCGACCAGTTGGGTGGAGACGTTGATCTTGCGCATTCCCGCCGCGATGGCCGCGCGAATGGCGTCATCGGGCACCCCACTGGAGCCGTGCAGCACCAACGGCACCGGCACGGCGCAGGCAAGGTCGGCGATGAGGTCGGTGTCCAAGGAGGCGCTCTTGGAGGTCATCGCGTGGGAACTGCCCACAGCCACCGCCAGCGCGTGCACTCCCGTCTGTGCCACGAACTGGGCCGCCTGCGCCGGGTCGGTGCGCACACCGGGGGCGTGCGCGCCGTCCTTGCCGCCGATCTCACCGAGTTCGGCCTCCACGATCGCACCGCTCGCCGTCGCGGCCTGCACAACCCGTGCGGTGGTGGCGAGGTTCTCTTCGAAAGGCAACGCTGCGCCGTCGTACATCACCGAGGAAAAGCCCAGCTCCAGCGCCCGGTGTACCAGGTCGACATCCTCGGCGTGGTCTAGGTGCACCGACAGTGGCGCGCTGGAGGCGTTGGCGACGGCGAACGTGGCGGCAGCGATCGGCTCCAGGCCGCCGTGGTACTTCACGCAGTTCTGCGAGATTTGCAGCACCACACCGGCGCCCACTCGCTCCGCGGCGGTGGCTATCGCCTGCGCGGACTCCAGGTGGATGACGTTGAGGGCAGCGACGGCGGTGCCCGTGCCGACTGCGGAATCGAGCAGTTCGCGAGTGGTCACCAAGGTCATGAGTGCCCTTTCGGTGGAGCGGGAAGTTCGCGGACGTGGACCCGGTCGGCGATCGCCGCGGGGTCGGTGATGCTGCCGGCTAGCGGCGCGAGCACCGCGGCGGCCGACCAGGCGGTGGCTCGCTGCAGCAGTGCTGCGATCTCAGGGATCGTGTTTTCGGCACTATCGCGGCATTCGGCGTAGCCGGCGGCCAAGGCTGCCACAGCCGCGTCCCCGGCCCCGGTGGTGTTGCCCGACAGTGCATTCGGGATGCTGGCATGAACCGCGGGCCCTTGGCTGCGCACGGCGATCATTCCCTGCGCGCCGAGGGAAACCACCACCATTCCGTTGCTGATGATGGCCAGTTCTCGGCCGGCGGCAATGGCATCGGCTAGCGCAGCGTCGCCGGTGTCACCGCGTGAGTCATCGCCGGCGTCCGGCCGGTCCAACACCGTGAATAGTTCGCTGCGGTTGGGTTTCAGCAGGTCGGCGCCCGCGTGGGCCGCGGCCAGCAGATGCGGTCCGGAGGTGTCGATGATGACCGGGACCCCGGCTGTGCGGCCCAGCGCGACCACCCGATGCATGAGGTCGGGATCGGTCTCGGGCGGGATGGACCCGCTGCAGACCAACACGGTGGCCTCAACCATGTCCTGCTGCAGCTGATCGAGTAGACGGGTGAGTTCGGCTGCGGTGAGCGCGGCACCCGCCTCATTGAGGTTCGTGGTGCAGGTGCCATCGACGACGGCGAGGGTACGCCTGGTCTCCGAACTCACCTCGATGAGGTGGTGGGAGATGCCGGCGTCATCGAGGTCGCGAGCGAAGGTGTGCCCGGCGGCGCCGCCGATCGGTGCGACGACCAGGGCATCTCGGCCCTGTTCATGCAGCACCCGGGCCACGTTGACACCCTTGCCACCGGCACGCTGGGAGACGTCGTGGACGCGATGGCTTTCGCCGGGGGTGAGGGTGTCGATCGTGTAGGTGACGTCGATCGCCGGGTTGATCGTCAGGGTCAGGATCATCGGGGGTCCTGCGTTGGCCCAGCAGCTTGGGTGTTCTCATCAGCGGCCCGGCTCGCCAAGATCCCGGCCCCGATGAGCCCGGCGTGCGGGCCGAGTGCGGTGAGCTTGAGTTCGGGCTTGGCGGTGATGAGGGTGTCGACGTGCTCGCGGATCGGGTCGAGTAACCGGTCACCGGCCCGGGACAGGCCCCCGCCGAACACCACGACCTGCGGGGCCACCAAGGCCGAGAGGATTCCCACGGCCTGGCCCAGTGCCGCGCACGCATCGGCCCAGACGGCTTCGGCGTGCTCGTCACCGGCGTCGGCGGCGGCGAGCACCTGGGCGACGTGTGTCGCATCGGCCCTGCCTTCGGCACTGGCACTGGCGTGTGCACTGGCACTGGCGTGTGCACTGGCCCTGCCTTCAGCACTGGCGTGTGCGCTGGCACTGGCTTTGGCGTTGTACCGCTTGGTGATGCCCCAGCCGCCGGCCAGGCTTTCCAGGCAGCCGAACATTCCGCAGTTGCACGCTTCACCGCCGGGCACCGGAGTATGCCCGAGCTCGCCGGCGTATCCGCGGCCGCGCAGCGGCTTGCCATCGGCGAACAACGCCGCAGCGATTCCGGTGCCGAGCACCACCACCGCTGCGTCGTCGTATCCGGCGGCAGCCCCGGCGTGCAGTTCGGCGAGACCGGCGCTGGCCACGTCGTGTCCGAGCGCGACCGGGATCCCCAGGCGCTCACGCAGCAGTTCGACAAACGGTACGTCGCGCCAGCCCAGGTTGGAAGCGTAGATGGCGATACCGGCGAGGGAGTCGACGAAGCCCGGGACCACCAGCCCGAGTGCCGCCACGTCGAGGCCGCGCCCACGTAGCGCCTCAACGTGGTTCACGCACAGGTCAACGATGCCGGCCACGGGCTCCGCCACCGGCGTGGGCACACTCGTGGCATCGGCGAGGTCGCCGGCGCCGTCGATGTATCCGATCTTGGTGTCGGTCCCGCCAACGTCGATGACCGCGACTACCTGGGCGGCGGAATCAGTGCTTGACGAATCTGTGCTCACGGGATCGGTGCTCGACAAATCGATGCTCGACAAACCAGTGCTCGACGAATCGGTGCTCAACGCATCAGTCCTTCAGGATCACCGAGCGGGTGAGCCCGCGCGGGGCGTCGGCATCGAGCCCCGCGGCGCGTGCTCGGGCCAGGGCCACGCGCTGCGCGAGCACCAAATCGGCCAGCGGGTCGCGGTCGGGGGCACTGTGGAAGGTCGCGCCGGTGGCCTGCACCTGATCGGCCAGACCATCGGGAGCGGCGCCGAACATCCACACCGACCGATTGGGTCCGGCGATCGCAATCGGGCCGTGGCGGTAGTCCATGGCGGGGTAGGACTCGGTCCAGGACTGGGATGCTTCCCGGTTCTTCAGCGCCGCTTCATGGGCCAGGCCGATGGTCCAGCCGGCGCCTAGGAAGGAGGTCTGCTCGGCGTGTACCGCGTGCTCTGGCAGGTCGAGGCCCAACACGTCGTGACAATCGGCGATGGCGGGGTCCAGGTCTTCGCCAAGCCCGGCGCGCAGGAGCGCCAAGGCGGTGGTGGCGAACCGGGTCTGCACCACGGAAGTCTCGTCGGCAAAGTCCAACGTGATGACCTCATCGCCGCGCTTGGCCAATGGGGTGTCGGGATCGGCCAGGATCGCCACGGTCGGGATGCGCACGCCGTCAAGTGCGTCGATGACCTCGGTGGTGGTGCCTGAACGTGACAGTGCGATGATCACGTCATAGTCCCGATCCAGCGGAGCTTCGGAGGCCACCCAGGCGTCGGTCAAACCGGCGCCGCTGGACTCCCGGAGCGCGGCGTAGGACTGGGCCATGAACCAGGAGGTTCCGCAGCCGATGATCGCGACCCGCTGCCCGGGCTTGGGAAGCGGGGCGGTGCGAGCGAGCTCCTCGGCCTTGCGCCAGGTATCTGGCTGGCTCTGGAGTTCGGTTTCCATGTGGGTGCCGAGGCTGGAGTTCATGAGGTCATCCTGACACAACGTGATCGATTTACCCTAAAAGCAATCATGATCAGTCACTCCGGTTGCTGCTTCTCGGCCGGCTCGGCGCGATCATCGTCGTCGGTGCGTGGGGTTGCCTGCAGTTCCTCCAGCAAGCTGCGTAGTTCCCCACGAACGAAATCCCTGGTGGCGACGTCGTTCAGGGCCATCCGCAGGGCCGCGACCTCACGGGTGAGGTACTCGGTGTCGGCCAGGTTCCGCTCGGAGCGCTGGCGGTCCTGCTCAAAGGCGACCCGGTCACGATCCGCCTGGCGATCTTGGGCGAGCAGGATCAGCGGAGCCGAGTAGGAGGCCTGGATGGAGAGCATGAGGGTCAGGAGCGTGAAGTTCAACGCTCGCGGGTCGAATTGAGCGTCTTCGGGGGCCAGGGTGTTCCACAGCAGCCAGACGGCACAGAACACCGTCATGTACAGCAGGAACTTCGGGGTTCCAATGAACTTGGCGATCCCCTCGGCGATCTTGCCGAAGGCGTCCGGATTCGGACTCCGCCTGGGCAGTAGCCGGCGTCGGCTCTGTCGGGGGGTATCCAGGCGGTCAGACACGGTGGGCCTCCATCGCTGCGTCAACCTCGTCGTCATCGGCGTCGCGCCAGTCATCTGGCAGCGCCTTGTCCAGCACGTCATCGACGGTCACCGCACCCAGCAGGTGCCGCTCCTCGTCCACGACAGGCAACGCGGTGAGGTTGTAGGTGGCCATCAACCGCATGATGGTGCCGTGCTTGGCCTCGGGGCGCACCGATTCGATGTCCGAATCCAAGATGGTGCCGATCGCTTGGTGCGGGGGTTCGCGCAGCAGACGCTGCAAGTGCACCACACCGAGCAGCCGGCCCGTGGGGGTCTCCAGCGGCGGGCGGGCCACGAAGATCATCGCCGCCTTGGCCGGGGTGACGTCCTCTTTGCGGGCATGGGCGAGCGCGGTGGCGCAGGTGGCCTCGGGGGGAAGGATGATGGGCTCGGTGGTCATCAGACCACCGGCGGTGTGCTCGTCGTACTTCAGCAGCCGGCGGATGTCGTCGGCCTCTTCGGGGTCCATGCGGCGCAGCAGCACACCGGCCAGGTGCGCGGGAAGCTCGTTGTACAAGTCGGTGGCATCGTCTGGCTCCATGGCCTCGAGCAGCCGCGCTGATCGGTCGATCTCGAGCCCGGAGATGATCGCGACCCGGTCATCGGAGCCGAGCTCTTCCAGCACGTCGGCCAACCGCTCATCGGGGAGCTCGGCGGCCACCTGCAGACGACGTTCGGCGGGAAGGTCGCTAATGACGTCGGCGAGGTCGGCCGCCTTAAGGTCCTCCAGGGTTGCCAGCAGCGCCGCAGCGCCCTGGGCGTTGCCGGTACCGGCAAGCCCGGTGACGTCGGCGGTGTCGATCAACAATGTCTCCCCACGCCGGAACAGCCCACCGGAGGTGGTGCGGCGAACATAGAGCTTGGTGGCGAGCCATTCGCGTTTACGTGATTCCAGGGCCACGTCCTCCACAGTGACCGTGCCGCTGCCATCGCGGAGGGTGAGTTTTCGGTCGAGCAGTTCGCCCATCACCAGCGTCTCGGCGCTGCGCTGTTCAAAGCGGCGGATGTTTACCAGGCCGGTGGTAATGATTGCGCCGGCGTCGATCGACGTCACGCGAGTGAAGGGTAAGAACACCCGGCGCTTACCGGTTACTTCGACCACCATGCCCACCGCACGAGGCGGGCCTTTGAGCCGAACCAGCACTACGACGTCGTGCACTCGACCGACCTTGTCGCCCAGGGGATCGAACACGCTAGTCCCGGCGAGGCGGGCCACGAAAACGCGGGCGGGTGCGTGTGTCACGCCGATCAGGTTACCCGCGAGGGGCTCCTCATGGCGCGGCACGCGTCCCTGATGGACAATAGTCTTATGCCTCCAGCAATGAATCGCCGTGAAGTCTTTGAACCAAAGGGTGAGCAGATCGCCAGCTATACCTCGTATGCCGAGGCGCAGCGGTCTGTCGATTACCTCTCCGATAAGGAATTCGACGTCAAAGCTGTCATGATCGTGGGCACCGATCTGAAGCTCGTGGAGCGGATCACTGGCCGGCTGAACTATCCGCGCGCGGCGCTATCCGGTGCGGCCAGCGGTGCCTGGTTTGGTCTGTTCGTGGGTCTGGTGTTGGCGCTGCTGGCCGGCGGTGACCTGCTGAACACGGTGCTCTTCGCGCTGCTCATCGGTGCCGGGTTCGGAATGCTGTTCGGGGTCACGGTGTACGCGATGTCCCGTGGCCGCCGCGACTTCACCTCGGCCTCCCAGGTGGTGGCCTCGACGTTCTCGGTGCTGTGCTTGGAGGAAACCGCGGGGGAGGCAAGGCGACTGCTGTCCTCGTTGGAGGGCGCCAACGTCACCACCAGCGTCGGCAGTCCCAGTGCACAAGGTGGGCAAGGTGCTGTCGGTTCTGACTCCCAGAGCACGCAGGGTGCGCAGGGCACGCAGGGCACGCGGGGTGCGCAGGGGCCGGGCGCCACCGGGAACCCCCTCGATGGGCAGCAGCCCCACAACCCCGAGATCGACGCCTACCGCCGCCCCGATCAGGACTAGCTTTTCGTTCTTTGAGCACAGGGATTCATCCCTAGAGCACAGGGACTTCTCACGCGATCGACCGCGTCCGCCACAGACCGGTAAACAACGCCAGGCCCCACGCCACAAACAGCGGCCCCCAGAGCAATGCCGGCACGAACGGTGCAGATTCCAGCACGGCACTGGACAGCGTGAGCGCGCCCAGGTGTATCAGGCCGCTCACCAAGAGGGTCACCAGGCCGTAGAGCAGCACCCCGGCGCAGGTGAGGCTGGCGATCGTGCGCCACAGCGCCCGCCCCGGAATCCGCAGCCCATGTGTGATCGCGGGCAACAATGCGCCGATGACCACCAGCGCCGCCACGCCCCACAACCCCCAGTACCCGCTTGCGACTGCGGGCACCGTGCCCACGAGGGCAGCGAGCCACAACCACCGTGAGGTGAGTGACGCCGTCGTCCCTTCGCTAGAAAAGGTCGCGTTCCGCGAGTTGCTACCGGTCGCGTTCCGCGACGAGGAACCCGTCATTGTTGACCACCTCCTGCCAGCCGTGGTCCCCGAATCGCTCGGTGGCGTACTCGGCAATGTCCTGGGGCGGGTTGCCGCGATGCACGCCCGAGCGTTGGTTGATGACGACGTAGTCGGGCGTCGGTGCCCCGGGGCTGGCGAGCCAGTACACCTGGGTGCGCGGTGCCAAATACGCGAGCATGGTGATGTCGGAGATCACCACGGCATCGTCCTCGATGGTGTTCAGGACCTGCTGCGCGCCCTCGTGGCCCGGTGCCGGCCGATACGTCTGCGGATCGGCCAGCGAGCGAAGCGCAAACGCCGGCGTGAGAGCAAGCGCAGCGATCAGCATCAGGACCGCGAACGGTCGGGTGTAGCGCCGCTCCCGGCGGTGCAACACGTCGATCGCGGCAGCGAAGACCACCACCATCAGCACCGCGGAGTAGTGCCAATCGGTACTCCAGTGGAACGGCACATCGGAGGTCAGACGCCACGCGAGAGTTGGCGCCGCGATCAGTGTGATGGGGGAGAGCACCGCGAGGAACGCGCTGACGCCGATCACCAGCAGGATCAGCGCAGCCTTGGTGTTGGCGCCCTCACCGAGCCGGGCAAGGGCCGCACCGGGTTCGGACAGTAGTTGGGCCAAGATCGAATCCTCGGCGTAATCCCACACGCCATCGGGGTTGAGTGCCGGCAGGATCACCGAGGTGGTCAGCCAGAAGGCCGCTACCCCGCCGACCAACGTTGCGGCCCCCAGTCTCCGTGACCCCCGCAGCGCAATCACCAGGCCGATCGCGGCAACGGTGAGGCCCAGATCCTCTTTGACCCCCAGCAGCGGCAGCGCCCACAGTACGGCGCGGCGATGCTTGCCATCGACGAGCGCGCTGAGGCTCGCGGCCAGCAGCGGCAGCGCCAGCGCGACCTCGTGGAACTGCGACGCCACCGCCGAGGTGATGCCCCAACTGAGCCCGTAGGCCAGGCCGATCATCACTCCCGGCGCCTTGCCCAGATGCCGGGCGGCGCAGGCAGTGAGGATGGCGGCGCTGATCCCCACGCACACCGCCTGGGCGATGAGCAAGGTCAAGCCGCTCGGCCAGATCGCGTAGAACGGCGCGAAGATCACCAGCAGGGGATGGAAGTGATCCCCAAGGAGCATGAAGTCCTCGCCCTTGATTGGCACCACCGGCGAGCGGAACTCGGCGTAGGCGCGCATCAGTTGGGTGAAGATTCCCTGGTCCCAGGAGGGCACCTGGAATCGGGCCCACTGTCGCCAGGAGTACAAGCTGTAGATCGCGGTGATCAGCGTCCCGACCACCAGGGCCCCGGCGTTTCGTACCAGCACTGAACGGAGTTTGGCTAAGGCGCCCTGCGCCCCGCCCCGGCGGCTGGCCGGCAGGGCGGCACCGCGCGAGGTCGTGCTCTGCTCGCTCACCGCGGTACTTAGCCGGTGTGGTTGGTGCCGCTCAGCTTGGCCATCCAGGCCTCGACGTCCTCGGGGCGGCGGGCCAGTGATGCGGACAGGTTCTCAACGCCGTCGGCGGTTACCAGGATGTCGTCCTCGATGCGCACACCGATGCCGCGGTACTCCGCGGGCACGGCCAGGTCGTCTGCCTTGAAGTACAGGCCCGGCTCGATCGTGAACACCATGCCCGGCTGCAGTTCGGCGTCCAAGTACATCTCCCGGCGGGCTTGGGCGCAGTCGTGCACATCCAGGCCCAGGTGGTGGCTGGTGCCGTGCGGCATCCACCGGCGGTGGTGCTGGCCCTGGGGGTCCAGGGAGGTCTCGGCATCGACCGGCAGCAGGCCCCACTCCTGGAGTCGGGCCGCGAGGACCTTCATGGCCGCGGCGTGCACGTCCCGGAACTTCAATCCCGGCTTGGCAGCGGCGAAGGCCGCGTCGGCGGCGTCCAGAACGGCGGTGTAGACCTTGCGCTGGACGTCGGTAAAGGTGCCATCGACCGGCAGGGTGCGGGTGATGTCGGCGGTGTATAGGGAGTCCACCTCCACCCCGGCGTCCAAGAGCACCAACTCGCCGGACTTTACGGTGCCGTCGTTGCGGATCCAGTGCAGGGTGGTGGCGTGGTCGCCGGCGGCTGCGATCGTGTCGTAGCCGATGCCGTTGCCCGCTTCGCGTGCGGTGGCCCCGAAGGCTCCCTCGATCACGCGCTCGCCACGGGGATGGCCGACGGCGCGGGGCAGGCTGCGGACGACCTGTTCGAAGCCATCGATGGAGGCGTTGACCGCCTCGCGCATCTGCTCGATCTCCCAGTCATCCTTCACCAAGCGCAGCTCGCTCAATGCTTCGGCCAGCGCGGCATCGGCCTCTTGCTGGGCTTCGGCATTGACGTGCTCGGACCTAATGTCGGCCACGGTCTGTTCGACGGCGACGTCGGAACCTGGCACCACGCGGATGGTGACGTGACCGGCATCCTTCCCGACGGCGTCGTGCAGGTGATCTGAATGTGCGGTGGTGAGTCCGGTGCGGGTGGCGATGTCTTCCAGGCTGGGGCGCTGGCCGATCCAGAACTCGCCGTAACGGGCGTCGGCGTAGAACTCTTCTGAGTTCCGGTCCGACTGCGGGCGGAAGTACAGGGTGGCGTCGTGGCCCTCGCCGTCGGACTTCGGTTCCAGGACCAAGACGGCGTCCGGTTCCTCATCGGTGCCGAGCCCGGTGAGGTGGGCGAAGGCGGTGTGCGGGCGGAACCGGTAGTCGGTGTCATTGGAGCGAACCTTGAAGCCGCCGGCGGGGATCACCAGGCGCTCGCCGGGGAACTTCGCGCTTAGTGCCTCGCGGCGGGCAGGAGTGAAGTCGGCGACCGTTTCGCGTGGGGCGCCGTCGCCGCCGGCTGGTGCCCAATCGGAGGCGATGAACTCCCGGAATGCCTGGGACGACGGGCGTTGGGACCGGTTGGATCCTCGCGACTCGAGCTTCTGCTCGGTGTCGTTGGCGTCATCGGCGGCGGGGTTCGTGGTGTTCTCCTGCGTCATGACGTCATCGTCTCACGGTCGGCGTGGGCAGGTTTCGTCGCCGTGGTTCCTGCTGTGCCCGGTGACGGATGGCATCGGGCCTAGGCTGGTGCGGTGCGCATCGACCTTCACACCCACACCAATCACTCCGACGGCACCGACACTCCTGCGGAACTGATGCGCAATGCCGCCAAGGCGGGACTCGACCTCGTCGCCCTCACCGATCATGATTCGACGCAGGGGTGGGCCGAGGCTGCCGGTGCGGTGGCCGATACCGGTGTGGCGTTGGTGCCGGGCGTGGAATTGTCGTGCACTTCGCGAGGGATCACGGTGCATGTGCTGAGTTTGCTGCATGACCCGGCCGATGAGGTGTTGGCCGAGGAGATGGCGCGAGCGCGCACGTCTCGGGTGGATCGGGCGCGGGAGATGGTGCGGCTGATCGCGCAGGATTACCCGTTGGCGTGGGATGACGTGTTGGCTCAAGTGGGGCCGGGGGCCACGGTCGGACGGCCGCATATTGCCGATGCGTTGGTGGCTCGGGGGCATGTGCCCGATCGGGCGACGGCGTTTGAGCACATTGTGGCCGGGCAGGGAAAGTACTACGTGCACCATTACGCGCAGGACTGTGTGGATGCGGTGCGCCGGATTCGCGACGCCGGGGGAGTGCCGATCTTTGCGCATCCGAGGGCCGAGTCCAGGGGGCGGATTGTCAGTGATTCGGTGATTCGGGCGATGGCTGATGCGGGGTTGGTCGGGCTCGAGGTGGATCATCGTGACCACACGCCTGCGGCGCGCTCGCAGTTGCGGGAGTTGGCGCAGGAGTTGGGGCTGTTGGTGACTGGGTCCAGCGACTATCACGGTGGCGGTAAGCCGAATGAGTTGGGGGAGAACGTGACGGAGGCGGCCGTGTTTGAGCGCATTGAGGAGTTGGGTGCGGCGAGCGTGGTGCGTCCCGGTGGGGGCGAGTCGTGAGGCGTGTGGGGCTGTAGTTCTGGCCGAGGTGTCCCGGCCGCTTGAGGTGTCCCGGCCGGGCGCGGTGTCCGCTGAGCCACTCTGAGCCACTTCGGGGCCACGCCAACTCGGCCCCGGTCAGCTCGTCCCCGCCCGCTTCGCCAGCCCGCTCGGACTCCGGTCGGCCCGGTCAGCTCGTCCCCACCGGTTCGGACACCGGCCGGGCGCGCGATGCCCGGACCCGCCTGACATGGCTCTCTGGTTTTTCCACAGGGTGATGGAACGTCTGTTGGATGGAATGTCAGTGGGTCGATATAGGTTCGGTTCATGGCCACTACCGCGGGTGTTTCCTTCCCGGATCCGGATGAACCGGACACCGGTGGCCAGGTCGCGCCCGGTGGTAACGGCGCCAGTGCTGGTGCCGATGGGGCCACTGACAGCACCGGCAGTACTGACACCACTGACACCACCGGAACTGGCGCTAGTACCGCCGGTGCCGGTGAGGTCACTGGCACCACTGGCGGCACCG
>JBMDWZ010000326.1:0-2043 GCA_048594865.1 Beutenbergiaceae bacterium | reverse complement strand
AGGCGTTGCGGCCAGAGCCGGGAGTATCGGTCGATCCACGCGGTCACCTCATCCAGTGCGCCCGGCACGAGGGAATAGATACGGCGCGAACCCTCACGCCGCGCGTTGACCACCTCGGCGTCCCGAAGAATCCGCAACTGGTTCGATACGGCCGGCTGCCCAATTCCGAACTCTGACATCACCGTCTCGCCAACTACCCCCGCGGGGGCTTGACCTTCGGACAGGACCTCAACGATCCGGCGTCGAACCGGGTCTGACAGCATTGCAAACAAGTTCACGACACGATGATATCAGGGTTCACTGATATTTGTGCGTTCGAGTCGCGCTACGGTCACCGTGTGGGCCTCGACAAGCAACGACGCGTATGGGACCGGGCCGCGCCGCATTACGACCGGCAGATGCGCCTGTTCGAGCGCGTGTGGTTTTCCGGATCTCACGAGTGGATTGGCGAGTTGGCCAGTGGCGCAGTGCTGGAGGTCGCCATCGGCACCGGCGCTAACATCCCCCACTATCAGCCCACCTGTGCGTTGACCGGCATCGACCTCAGCCCCGCGATGCTTGAGCGTGCTCGCGCCCGAGCCAAGGAGCTGAACGTGACGGCGGATCTGCGAGTCGGTGACGCCCAAGATCTCCGCTTTCCTGACCAACACTTCGACACAGTGGCGTGCACGTTCTCACTGTGCTCAATTCCCGCACCAGAGACCGCTATCGCAGAGATGTTCCGAGTGCTGCGACCGGGAGGCCGGCTACTGCTGGCGGACCATATTGGCAGTTCTTTCGGACCGCTACGGGGAGCACAGTGGCTGGTGGAACAGGCGAGCAAGCGGTTGGCGGGAGAATTCTTCACGCGCAGACAATTACCGCTAGTAGAAGCTGCTGGATTCGTCGTTGCACATTCCGAACGACACAAGATCGGAACGATCGAACGGATCGAGGCGCTGCGCCCACGCGCATAGTGGGCCGCCTCTCAGGCCAGGCACAGCCAGACATGGGTACTTCTATCGGGCGATACGACGGGTCCTTGGAGCGCCGGTGCCCTAGGCTCTTCGTGACGACATACCTGTGCATGAAAGGCTGCCCCATGGGCCACACCACCCGCCCAACTAAGCGACATCGACTCGCTGCCAAAATCGGCGCCGTCGCGATCGCCGCCATAGCACTCGCTGGCTGCGAAATGCGCGCCGAAATGGATTTCGGCCCCGAGAGTTTCGACACCCGCCTCATTCTTTTGGATCAGTCCCTGCAGGGCACTGACGCGGAGTGCGAGCAACTCATGGGCGACGAGGACATGGACGACGCCGAGATCCGGGGAATCGAAGAGGACGGCGTGGGCGGGTGTGAGATCACCGCACCATCGACCGACTACAACTCGTTCTCGGTCCCGGGCGTGCCCACCGGTGTCAGTCGTGAGGGCGACGAGGTCCACATCGACGTCAGTTCGCTGGATGACGACACCTTCGCCGGCGCCGGCGCCGCTGATTTCGAATTCATCATGGTCTTCAACTTCCCCGGGCCCGTTGTCGAGGACGCCGGCGGTGACGTCGATGGCAACAGCGTTCGGATCTCGAACAACACCACATTGACGGGCGACACCGTCATCGGCATCGTCGACGGTTCACAGGTCGATGGGCGTGGCTCCGGGGCGGGCGCAGGCTCGTCCGACTCTGGCGGCGTGCCAATGTGGGTCTGGATTCTGATCGTGGTCGTGGTGCTCGCCGTCGGCGGAGCCGTGGCGTTCATCCTCGTGCGTCGCAACCAGGGTCAGGGACCCGCGGCCGGCGGCTACGGCCAGGGGTACGGACCTGGTGGACCTGGGGCCCCAGCGGGCCCGGGTGGGCCCGGGGCGCCTGGGATTCCGATGGCGCCAGCGCAGTTCGCTCAGCCTGGTGCGCCGCAGCAGCCCGGACAGCAGCATTATGGACAACCCGGACAACAGGGCTACGGACAGCCTGGCCAGCCACCCCAGCAGGGCTACGGCCAACCAGGTGCACCCGCGCAGGGGCAGCCAGGTTATGGCGGCGCCTCGGGTTACGGCCAGCCACC
>JBMDWZ010000325.1:0-4147 GCA_048594865.1 Beutenbergiaceae bacterium | reverse complement strand
CGCGAATCCCTTAGCTTCGACGTCGTTAAGAATGAGGATATCGGCGACTTCGAGGCGCTGGAGAACCTCGCGAGACCATGCGCCGGTCGGGTCCCATCCCACTCCCCCAACGATGTAGGTTCCTTGGGCGCGCAAGGCGGGTACCCATGCCGGAATCTCATGCCCGATATTGACGTGTACGGCACGCGGCGGCAGATCGGAGTAGTCCGGAATCTCCAGCTCTTCGCGGTAGGTGATCATGCTGCGGTCCTGCGCGCTGGCTAGGGCAACCGTCACGGCCGTGGTCATGCCCGCACGCTCGACGATGTGACTGGTGTCCAGGCCGGGCTCACGTTCGAGCAGTTCGCGCAGATGCCCACCGAGCAGGTCATCACCAAGTTCGCTGACCAGAGTGGTACTCAGCCCGAGGCGCGCTGCGGCCACGGCACGATTGGCTGCGCCACCGGGGCAGATGAGGAACTGGCTGGCGTACACCTCGGTGCCCGGTTCGGGTGTTGGGGCGTCGCGAAAGATCAAATCGGCAAAGACCGGGCCTGCTACTAGCAGGTCGGTGCCCTTGATCTGATCAGACATATCGATTCCCTATCTTGGCCATGTCGGCGGCCAGCGAAACGCACGTAAACCAAGCCAACTACTCGTCACGATTCTGAAAGCGAAATGTGTCGGCTTCGTTGCCAATCGATGAGCAACGTATCACAAATGCGCGAAAATACGCACGCAGCATCACCAATGCGCGCATCGAAGGCGTCGTTCCGCCATATGAGACAGAGTCGTGGTGCGCATCTATGCACATTTCTGCTCATTCCGTGTAAGGTCGGCGTTATGTTGGTTGGAGAGCGACGCCGTCGCATCGTCGGAGAACTTGAGAACTCAGCGTCCATGTCTGTAGCCGAATTGGCTCGGAACCTGGGCGTCAGTTCATCGACGATTCGCCGCGATTTGCAGACCCTTCAGGACGCCGGCCGCATCACCCGCACCTTCGGCGGCGCGTTGCCCGTTGAAGAAGCTCGCGCGAGTCTGACCGACTCCGGAGACCCTGAAACCTCCTGGGGCGCTAGCGGTGATGACGAGGCCAAATCCAAGATTGGCGCGCAGGCCGCCGAACTCGTGGAAGACGGCGCCACCGTCATCCTCGACATCGGCACCACTACCCCCTACATCGCCCGGCAACTACGGGGCCGCCCGGTCACGATCGTCACCAACAACATCGCCGTGTTCGATGAGGTCCGCTCCGATGAGGTGAGCGACGTGGTCCTACTCGGCGGGCTCTACCGGCGCAACTACCGCACCCTGGTCGGATCGTTAGCGGGTTCGGGGCTAGCTGAGATCCGCGCCGACCTGACGTTTCTCAGCTGCACCGGCGTGAGCCCCAGCGGCCGAGTCGTCGATGACATCGCTTTGGAAGCCTCCACGAAGAAGGACATGATCGGCGCCTCCGAACGCACCGTACTGGTGGCGGCAGCCAAGAAGTTCCCCGGCCGTGGCTCGCAGCTGTTGTGCGATCTGCAAGACGTAGCCGCCGTGGTCACAAGCGCAGCACCGACCGTGCCCTCACTCCTCACGTACGCCGAGAACGGCGGAAAGGTCCTCTACGTATGAAACTGGCGATCATCGGCGGCGGCGGGTTCCGCACTCCCTTTGTGTGGCAGGCGCTTATCCGGGACACCGGGTCCCAACGGATCAACGAAGTGGTCCTATTCGACCGGGACACCGCACGCTTAGAAGTGATGCACCAGATCTTGAACCAGTTGGCCGCAGACTTCCCCGACGCACCGACGCTTCGCCTGACCACGGACCTTGACGACGCTGTCGCCGATTCGGACTTCCTATTCGTGGCCCTGCGCGTCGGTGGCATCGAAGGTCGCCAATGCGATGAACACGTGGCGCTGGATCTCAACGTGCTCGGCCAGGAGACTACTGGACCGGGCGGGATCGCCTATGCCTTACGTACCGTGCCGGTGATGATGGACCTGGCTCAGCGGGTCGCTCGCCTGGCGCCCAGGGCCTTCGTCATCAACTTCACCAACCCGGCCGGAATCATTACCGAGGCAATGCAACAGGTACTTGGCGATCGCGTCGTCGGTATCTGCGATACCCCCTCGGGGCTAGGGCGACGGTTGGCGCGCGCGATCGGCGCCGCGCCCGGTTCGGTCCGCATGGACTACGTGGGCCTGAATCATCTGGGATGGATGCGCCGTCTGCTCGTTGATGGCAAGGACGTCCTGCCCGAGATTCTGGAAAACGACGCCATCCTGGATTCCATGGAAGAGGGCGAAGTCTTCGGCAAGGACTGGATCCGGATGCTGGGCGCCCTGCCCAACGAGTACCTGTACTACTACTACTTCAACCGAGACGCCGTTCGCGGAATCATTTCCTCCGAGCTCACCCGCGGTGACTTCCTGGCTAAAACTCAGCCGGACTTCTTTGCCCGCGCCTCGGTCGATCACGACAATGCCGCCGCGATCTGGGATGCCGAAGTGAACCACCGCCGGTCGAACTACATGGCCGAGGCCAAGGGCTTCTCCCAAGGTGAGGCCCAAGCCGGTGAGCGCCCCCGCGAGGCCGATGCCGCCCACCAGGGTTACGCCGGAGTAGCGCTGGCGGTCATGGCCGCGATTGGGCGCGATGAGCCGTCCACGCTCATCCTCAACGTGCGCAACGGCCACACCCTGCCTCAGCTACCGGCCAGTGCGGTGATCGAAGTTCCCACGCTCGTGGATGGCTCGGGGGTGAACCCTCTGGCCACCACGCCCTTGGACGGGCACGCAGCTGGCCTGATGCAGCAGGTCAAGGAAGTAGAGCAGTTGGCGATCCAGGCGGCCATGACCGGCGATCCACAGTTGGCCATCAAAGCCTTTGCACTACACCCGCTCGTTGATTCCGTGAGCGTGGCCCGTGAGCTGTTCGCTGGCTACCGAGCGGGGCTGCCCGATCTGGCCTCCGTCTTCGGTGGATAGCCCCAAAGCCGGCGCCCGGTCGCGCTAAATAGATCTCGAGCCTGGGCAGCTCCGAGCCAACCTCTTGCACCGTCCCGCTCAGTGCATGGGACCGGGCAAGCGAGCGCATAGCGATAGCCGCTGGGGTTTGCCTGACGGAGTCAGGCCACCTGAACAAGCATCGGCGTGACCCGAAGGCGCCAGGCGAGCACCGCGATGTGGCACACCACGGCTGGCAGTATCAGCACCAGCGGCGGAACGAACACAATCGCACCTGTGGCCAGACCCGCAGCCAACAGCACCTGGATCCCGGCACCGGGCCGCGCGAGCGCGGTACCGAGAGCTAACCGCAGAAGGTACCGGTTTGGCTGATCCGTCCTCGAAGCCACCGTCAACGGAACGAACACCGAGACCAGTGCGTACAGCAACCCGAGCACGAACAGCGGTCCCAGGACTAGCTGCACCATTGGTCCGCCGAAGGCCCGAACGATGAGGACATCGACCAGCAGGATGACGCCCAGCCCGAGCCACGGCAGCCCGATGGCGGACGCCGCCCTCCAGTGCGAGGCGAAGGATGTGAAGAATGCCCTGGTGATGGGCGGGTCTTCTCCAGCCTGCACCGAGCGCGCCACCGTCACCGAAGCGACGGTGGCGGCAGGTGCGCCAACGACGGTCACACACCCGAGAAGCCACAGGAGGTTGAGGTAGATGACGCCCACGAGCACCCGGGCCCACTCCACCAGCACAGTCATGACTACCCCTTAAGCCCGGAGGTCGCGATGCCCTCAACGATGTGCCGCTGGAAGAGCAAGAACACCAGGATGAGCGGCAGGAGGGACAGGGTGCTCATGGCGAACATTGGGCCCCACTCCGAGCTGCCGGTGGAGTCCAGGAAGGCACGCAACGCCAGCGGCACGGTGAACAACCGCTGGTCTGAGATGTAGATCAGTTGCGACAGGAAGTCGTTGTAGGTCCACAGGAAGGTGAAGATTGCCCCCGTCACCAACGCCGGCCGCAGCAGTGGGGCAATGATGGACGTGAAGATTCGGACCACGCCTGCGCCGTCGATCTTTGCTGCCTGATCCAGTTCCCTGGGAATACCGCGAATGAACTGGATAAACAGGAAGATGAAGAAGGCATCGGTCGCCAGGAGCTTCGGCACGATGAGTGGCCAATAGGTGTTGATCCAGCCCAACTCGAAGAAGAGTGTG
>JBMDWZ010000324.1:0-1879 GCA_048594865.1 Beutenbergiaceae bacterium | reverse complement strand
CGGGATGGCGCGAAGCTGATCGAGGTCCTTGGCCAGTTCGTCAGGGAACTTGTTTCCGCGCAACTGCGCCAGGTACAGGCCCAGGAGGTAGCAGGCGGTGATCTGGGCCAGGAACGCTTTGGTCGAGGCCACCGCCACTTCGGGGCCGGCGTGGGTGTAGAGCACCGCATCGGATTCTCGAGCGATGGTGGACCCGTGGGTGTTGACGATCGCGAGCACCTTTGAGCCCTGTTCGCGGGCGTGCCGGATGGCCATGATGGTGTCCATCGTTTCGCCCGACTGGGAGATCGCGACCACCAGAGTCTTTTCGCTGACGACCGGGTCGCGGTAGCGGAACTCGTGGGCCAGTTCCACCTCCACCGGGATCCGGCACCAGTGTTCGATGGCGTACTTGGCCACGTGCCCGGCGTAGGCCGCGGTGCCGCAGGCCACCACCACGATCTTGTCCACGCTGCGCAGCAGTGCTTCGGGGAACCGCAGCTCATCGAGCACCAGCGCCCCGTTTTCGTCGATGCGGCCCAGGAGGGTGTCGGCCACGGCGTGCGGCTGGTCATGGATCTCTTTGTCCATGAACGTTTCGAAACCGCCCTTGACTGCCGCGTCGGCGTCCCAGTCCACGGTGAAGCGGCGAGAATCGGTGACCGGCGCGCCATCGGCGTCGATCACGTGCACCTCTTCGGCGGTGATGGTGACAATCTGGTCTTGGTCAACCTCCATCGCGTTCTTCGTGGAGGCGATGAACGCGGCCACGTCGGAGCCGAAGAAGTTCTCTCCTTCGCCCAAGCCCACCACGAGCGGGGAGTTACGCCGTGCACCCACCACGGTGCCCGGGTCATCTGCGTGCACGGCCAGCAGCGTGAACGCCCCGGTCAGGGTGCCCACTACCTGGCGCATCGCCTCGGTGAGATTGCTGACCTGGCCGTAAGCGCGTGCCAGAAGGTGAGCGACCACTTCGGTATCGGTCTCGGAGGAGAACTCCACGCCGTCGTCCAGCAGTTCGGTTTTGAGGCTGTGGAAGTTCTCGATGATGCCGTTGTGGATGATCGCCAGGTGCCCCGAATCGGCGATGTGCGGGTGGGCGTTGGCGTCGGTGGGGCCACCGTGCGTGGCCCATCGGGTGTGTCCGATGCCGGCGGTGGCGGCTGGCAGCGGCCGCTGCTCCAGTTCGCCGAGCAGGTTGGCAAGTTTCCCGGCGCGTTTGGCGCTGGCGACCCCGTCGGGGCTGACGATCGCCAGACCGGCGGAGTCATAGCCCCGGTATTCCAGTCGGCGAAGACCTTCTAAGACCACTTCGGTTGGCCGTTCGCTGGCGACCAGCGGCCCGACATACCCCACGATTCCACACATGATCGCCACTGTATCGCTCACACCGGGCCCCGTTCGTGAGGGCGTGCGGGCGCCTCGGGTGCCGAGTTCACAACCTGGGGCGCTTCGTGGTGGACAATAACCGGGTGACACTTTCGCAGTTCGCCTCTGGACACCCGGGCTTCGTCTCGGAGTCCACCGCGCCCTACATCGAGTTCGACCGCGCGAGTTGGAGCAAACTGTCTGCTTCCACGCCGTTGCCGCTGACTGATACCGACGTGGAACGGCTGCGCGGGTTGGGCGACCCGATCGACCTCAACGAGATCGATATCGCCTACCGGCCGTTGTCGCGGCTGTTGAACCTGTATGTGGCGGCGAGTCAGAACCTGCGCACCACCACCTCCACCTTTGTGGGCGAGGCCGCGAGCCCGACGCCGTTCGTCATCGGTGTTGCCGGGTCGGTGGCGGTAGGTAAGTCCACCGCGGCTCGGGTGCTGCGCGAGCTCCTGGCCCGGTGGCCTGAGACCCCGCGGGTGGAACTCATCACCACCGACGGGTTCCTGTACCCCAACGC
>JBMDWZ010000323.1:0-4130 GCA_048594865.1 Beutenbergiaceae bacterium | reverse complement strand
TAGTGGAAAGCAAGTAACAACTCAGCATCGCCAGTTGGCGCCTTCTTCGGCGCCCACGGCGAGGCCGGGCGCCGCACGCTATCGTGGCGCAATGGGCTTAAAGATCCTCTTCATCGGCGGAAACGGCACCATTAGCGCGGCCAGTAGCCGCCTGGCCCTGGAGCGTGGCCACGACCTCACGCTCCTCAACCGTGGAGTCTCGGCGGCCGACGATGGCCCCTTTGCACGGGCGCCGATCGAGGGGGCGAAATCCCTCATCGGGGACGCCGGTGACCCTGAATCGCTGCGCGCCGCGGTGCAGGATCAACAGTGGGACGTGGTGGTGAACTTCCGGTCGTTCTCCACCGCGCAGGCCGCCGCCGACGCTGAGATCTTCGCAGACAAGTGCGGCCAGTACGTCTACATCTCCTCGGCCTCGGCCTACGCCAAGCCCGTCGAATACTTGCCGATCACCGAATCCACGCCGCTGAAGAACCCGTTCTGGGAGTACTCGCGCAAGAAGATCGCCAGCGAAGAGTTGCTCCTGGCGGCGTGGCGGGAGCGTGACTTCCCGGTCACTATCGTGCGCCCGAGCCACACCTACGACGAGCGCAGCATCCCCATCATCGGGCGGTGGACGGCCATGGACCGGATGCGTCAGGGCAAGCCGGTGCCGGTGATCGGCGATGGCACCTCGTTGTGGACGCTGACGCACACCCGAGATTTCGCCGTCGCCTTCGTGGGCATGCTCGGTGACCGCCGCGCGATTGGCGAGGCCTACACGATCACCTCCGATGAGGTCCTGACCTGGGCCCAGATCACGCGGGTGCTGGCCCGGGCGGCAGGGGCTCCGGAGCCGGAGCTGGTGCCGATCGCGAGTAAGGCCATCGGCACCGAAATCCCCGATGAACTCGACGGGTTGGTGGGCGATAAGGCGCACTCGGTGGTCTTCGACAACAGCAAGATCAAGGCTTTGGTGCCCGAATACACCGCCACCACCCGTTATTGGCAAGGCGCCCAAGAGGTGCTTGCCTGGTATGACGCCGATGAACGACGGCGGAGCGTCGATGGCGAGGTCGACGCGGCTATCGATCGGCTCATCTCCCGATTCGGGGTGTAGTTCCCGGGCGGGACTAGGCCCACGCACTACAAATTCCGCACACCGCGTGCGCTTCAGCACCCAAAACCACCCCGCCAACTACAAATTCCGCACACCGCGTGCCGATCGGCACCCAAAAACACCCCGCCAACTACAAATTCCGCACACCGCGTGCCGATCGGCACCCCAAGACGCCCCACCAACAACAAATTTCGCACACCGTGTGCGGACGGCGGGGTCCGAGCGCGTCCCGATAGCGAGGCTCTGTCGCCGAGGAACCGGCGATTGTTAGGGTTGTGGCAATGTCCGGCGAATCTGAGCGTGCGCCCGCCCCGGAGTCTCGCGGCCATGACGCCAGGTTTAGTCGGCTTCGAGGTTTCGCGCACCGCCGTCGAAAGCGCCTGATCGTTGTCCTGGTTGTGGCGCTCGTGCTCGGCGGTGTGGTGGGTTGGGCCCGCTACTCCGTTGCCGCCGGTGATACCGAGTGGCGCCAAGCGACGGGCGACCGTGAATTGCTCGACGCCGATAGCGACCGGATTCTGCTGCATGACACCGAGGGTTCGCTGGAGATCCGCGACCTGGCAACGGGTGAGGTGACGGCCGCGTTCAGCGTCGAAACCAAAGATCCGCTGGCCGGCGGCGGTTATGCCATCGACGGCTGGGACACCTGGATCTTGATGCCCGGCGGCGTGGTCGTGGCAAGTTACGACAATGCCGAGATTCGCATGGTGAACGACGGCGGTCAGGCGCACTGGAGTCACACCGACCCCTTCGTCGGCACCGAGGATGACCAGCCCAGGCTTCAGGTGCTGGCCGTGGACCGGGCCAGTGAGGTCATCGTGGTCAATAGTTGTGCCGACATCCCCGAAGAGGGACCGAGGTGCGTCGTGGTCGCCTTGGACACGGCCACCGGTGACGTCCGGTGGAGCGAGCCCAGCGGGGCGTCAACCTTGGCCACCTACCATCGCGCTGAAGGCCTGACCGAGTCCACCGTGGTGCTCACCACCGACCCAGACACGGTTGGTACGCGGTTCTCGAGCGACGACGCGCCACCGGTGGACTGGCAGGTCCGCAGCATCACCGACGGCGAACCTTTGGGTGAGCCGTTCACCGCGATCGGCCAGCCGCGGTCCAACGGGGAGCACACCTTGGCGATGGTCGATGACTGTGAGTTCTCCCTCTTGCGCTCCGGTGAACAGGTACCGCTCACTGGCAACCTTCCGACTGAAGAATTCGGGGACTGCGAGCTGGTATCGGGTCCGGGACCGAGCGCCGCAGTCATCCGGGCGGCGCTCGGCGGTCGGGACGATCGCCTGGCCACCGGGTTCAGCCTGGACTTAGCCAGCGGCGAGATGCACCAGCTGGCGATCGAAGACCGGCGGGACCGGATCTTTCCGACCCGCGGGAATCCCGGATTGACGTTCGACCGCTCGGGATCCTCGGCGGTCTGGCGCGTAGGCGACCACTCGAGGGTCTTCGATGCCAGGTCCGGCGAAGAAGTGTGGTCCGTCGACGAGCGCTCGGGGTGGACGTTCGGGCCCGACGCAACGGTCCGTATGTCCGAATACCCCGCTTGGCGCCGCATCCTTGGCGGCGCTCGAAGCGATGCGATGGAGTTTGAAGTCCGAGGTCGCGATGGCGCCGTGCACGGGTCGTTCGTTGCCGGTAGGGCGTACGCGGGTAGGGCGCTGCCAGATGGCGGCTTCGTCTACCTGACCGGTGCCAACCGGTTCTGGGTACGTGGCGACACCGGCCCGGACGAACTGATCTACGTCTCTGGGCCGTAACGACGGCCGTCCCAGTGCGCAGCCCCACCTCCGCCAGACGCGTCGGATAGGTTGAGAACCATGACCTCAACAGCCACCGCCTGGGCCGCCCCGGCCGCCAACGCTCCCCTGCAGCGCACCACCATCGAACGCCGCGAACTCGGCCCCAAGGACGTGCAGATCGAGATCGCCTACTCCGGCATCTGCCACTCCGACATCCACACCGTGCGCGACGAATGGGGCCAGGCCACCTACCCCCTGGTTCCCGGCCACGAGATCGTTGGGCACGTCACCGCCGTCGGCGCCGAGGTCACCAAGTACAAGGCCGGAGACCGCGCCGGAGTCGGCGTGCTGGTGGACTCCTGCCGCACCTGCGATGCCTGCACCGCCGGGGAAGAGAACTACTGCGAAAGCGGCATGACCGGCACCTACAACGCGCCCCTGCCCGATGGCACCGTCACCCAGGGCGGGTACGCCACCTCGATCGTCACCGATGAGCACTTCGTGCACCACATCCCCCAGGGCTTGGACCTGGCCGCGGCCGCGCCGCTGCTGTGCGCCGGCATCACCACCTACGCACCCCTGGTGAACTGGGGCGTGACGAAGGGCTCCCGGGTCGCCGTCGTCGGCCTCGGAGGCCTGGGCCACGTGGGCGTGAAGTTCACGGTGGCGATGGGCGCCGAGGTCACCGTGCTCAGTCAGAGCACCGCCAAGGCGCAGCTGTCCAAGGCGATGGGCGCCACCCGGCACCTGGCCACCTCCGATGAGGCCACCTTCACCGACAACGCCCGCGGGTTCGACCTCATCCTCAACACCGTCTCGGCGAACCTGGACCTGCGCGCCTACGCCAAGATGCTGGACCGTGGCGGAGTCATGGTCAACGTGGGCATGCCGCCGGAAGGGCTGTCGATGAACCTCGGCGCCCTCAACGTGCCGCGCCTGGCGGTGGCCGGGTCGATGATCGGCGGGATTCCCCAAACTCAAGAGATGCTGGAGTTCGCCGCCGAGCACGGCATCACCGCCGACGTCGAAATCGTGGACGCCGAGGGCATCAACGACGCCTACGATCGCGTGGTCAACTCCGACGTCCGTTTCCGGTTCGTCATCGACGTCGACTCCATGCGGCCATGAACACCGGCAGTTCCGGCCTCGCCACCGACCCGGCCGCCGGCCCGCCGCACTTTCGGCTACGGGTCTCGGCTTACGCCGTCGTCGTGGCCGATGATGCGCTGCTGTTAGCGCATTGGAACGAGGGCGGGCACTCCGGGTGGACCATGCCCGGCGGT
>JBMDWZ010000322.1:0-8232 GCA_048594865.1 Beutenbergiaceae bacterium | reverse complement strand
CCTCGGATTTGCACACGAACGAAGACTCAACCGAAGCACATGACGCTCACTCCGAGCCCATACTCCTACGCCATGTTTCACGTGAAACCGTCACGCGGTGTTGATTGATCCCTGACGCTCTCGGGATATAGGCGCATAACTGGAGTAAACGGTCATGCAAAGCCATCCGTTTCACGTGAAACGGGCCGAAAACGCGCGATCTCAGCGGCGAATCCGCGCTCAGCGCGCCCATATGGTCGCAAATCGTGACCAGTCGGGCGCGCTCGGGGAGGGTGTGGGAAGGGGCCAATACGCGGGCTCGAGGTATTAGGCTAGGCGTAGAAGACGGAATACATACCTGAGGAAGTTGATGACCGAGGCAAGCACGCCAGATGCGCCACTAGACCGCGAGGAAGCCCATCGGAGGGCCGCGATGGAGTCCATCCCTAACATCGATGATGACACCCCGCTTGCGGCCGAGATCGCGGAGAACGCTCGCCGGCGTGCGGCACTCGCCGGACACACCCTGCCGGCCCCACCTCGAACGCGCGTACTAACCGTAACGAACCAAAAGGGTGGTGTCGGTAAGACGACAACGACGGTTAACCTCGCGGCGGCCTTGGCCACCGGCGGTCTCAACGTCCTCGTCATCGACAATGACCCCCAGGGCAATGCCTCAACCGCACTCGGTGTGGACCACACCAGTGGTGTCCCCTCCACCTACGACGTGCTCATCAACGATGTGCCCATCAAGGACGTCGTGCAACAGTCCAAAGACATCAATGGGCTGTGGTGCGTGCCATCCACGATCGACCTGTCCGGTGCGGAGATCGAACTGGTCAGCGTGGAGGGCCGGGAATACAAGCTTCACGCGGCTCTGGATGCCTACCTCCAGCATCGCCAGGACAGTGGGCAGCCTCAGATCGACTACGTGTTCATCGACTGCCCTCCGAGCCTGGGCCTGCTCACCGTGAACGCGTTCGTCACGGCCCGCGAAGCCCTCATCCCCATCCAGTGCGAGTACTACGCCCTGGAGGGTCTGAGTCAGCTGCTCAACAACATCAATCTGATCAAGGAACATCTGAACCCGGCGCTCCATGTCTCCACGATCTTGCTGACGATGTTCGACCCGCGCACCAACCTCGCACACCAGGTTCGCGATGAGGTCACCGAGCACTTCGAGTCCGAGACCTTGGCCACCGCCATTCCGCGTTCGGTGCGGATCGCCGAAGCGCCCAGTTATGGGCAGACGGTACTGACCTATGACGCGAGTTCGTCGGGCGCCTTGGCCTACCGCGAGGCCGCCCGCGAGATCGCTCGCCGGGGTCTGAACGCAACGAACGGAGAAGGCCGATGAGCGAACGTCGACGTGGCCTGGGTAAGGGCCTCGGAGCCCTCATTCCGACCTCTGCCTCTGGTGCCAACCGCCCCGTGGATGTGTTCTTTCCCTCCCAACACAACGTCCCTGACGATGTTCGCGACCAGGAGACCGGGGTCGCCGAGTCGCCGTCTCAGGATGCTGCGAAGCCTGGAAAGTCAACGGAAGAGCCTAAGAGTACGAAACGTACAACGAACGATGTACAGCCCGAATCCGGGCTGCTGAACGATGCCGAACTGGTAGCCGTACCCGGGGCCACGTTCGCCGAAGTCCCGGTCGGTGCGATTGCCCCAAACCCCAAGCAACCTCGCACCGTCTTTGACGAGGATGACCTCGAGGAACTGGCAGCGTCGATCCGTGAAGTGGGCGTTCTGCAGCCGGTGGTGGTGCGTGCTGCGGGTACCGATGAGGACGGTGCGAACCGCTACGAACTCATCATGGGTGAGCGCCGGTGGCGTGCCAGCCAGCGGGCCGGCGCCGAGCGCGTGCCGGCCATCATCCGCCAGACCGAGGCCGAAGATCTGCTCCGTGATGCACTGTTGGAGAACCTGCACAGGGCACAGCTCAACCCGCTGGAAGAAGCCGCGGCCTACCAGCAGCTTCTCGACGATTTCGACTGCACCCACGAGGAACTTGCCACCCGGATCGCCCGCTCGCGGCCTCAGATCTCTAACACCCTGCGACTCCTGAAGCTTCCCCCGTTGGTGCAACGCCGGGTAGCCGCCGGCGTGCTCTCCGCGGGGCACGCCCGTGCGTTGCTCGGGCTCACCGACGGCGCGGCAATGGAGCGCATGGCGCAGCGGATCGTCGCTGAGGGGCTGAGCGTCCGCGCGACCGAGGAACTCATCACCCTGGGTGAGGACCCGATGCAACCGGAGATGCGCCGCCGTCCCAGGGCCGGGGAGCACAGCGAAGCGCTCGATGAACTGGCGACCCGGATGTCCGACCGGTTGGACACCAAGGTCAAGGTGGCGCTGGGGCAGCGCAAGGGCCGGATCAGCATCGAGTTCGCCTCCGTAGCGGACCTGAACCGGATCCTCGGCGTGCTCAACCCCACCGACCCCGGGGTTCTGAGCCAAGAGCGCGAGTAGCTCAGCAGCTCAGTAGCTCAGCTCAGCAGCTCAGCAGAGGTCGGGTTCCTCCTCCGGGCGCTGGAGTAGCCTGAGGCGATGGATGCGTTGTGGGCGTTCGCCGGGGTTGCTCTCCTGCTTGTCCTGACGCCGGGCGCGGACTTCGCCGTGGTTGTCCCCAACGCCCTGCGCAGCCGCAGGACGGGGTTCGCGACCGCTTTCGGTACTGCTTCTGGGTTAGCGGTGCACGCGGGGATCGCGGCAGCCGGACTCTCGGCGATCGTGCTCGCCTCGGATTTGGCGTTCTCAGCGGTCAAATATGCCGGCGCCGCGTTCCTTGTGCTCCTGGGGATCCGGGCGCTGATCAAATCGCGTCGGGACAAGGCACCCGCGCCCACGCCAGCCCCTGCAGAACTGCGGCAAAAGAGACTCACGCTGTTCGGGGCCTACCGCCAGGGCCTAGTCGTCAACGTGCTCAATCCCAAAGCGCCGTTGATCTACCTCAGCGTGATGCCGCAGTTTCTCCAACCGCAGATGCCCGCGAACGCCCAGTTGCTTTGGATGAGCGGGATCCTGGTGGCTATCGCTCTCGCCTGGTACCTGCTGCTGACTGTGGTCATTGGCCTTGTCCGCCCAGCGGTGCAACGCTTCGGCGCATGGATCGACCGGGTCACGGGTGTGGTGCTCATCGGGCTCGGTGCACGGGTCGCCCTCGAAAGCAGGCCGGTCTAGAAGTCAGGCCGGTCTAGCAGTCGGACCGCTCTAGCGCAGACCCGTTTAGACAGCCGCGCCGTCTACAGACGGTCTAGAGATCTGCCCGGTTTAGGAGCGAGTAGTGCCTGCGCCGGCGGCAGCGAGCCGCGAGTACAGATCGGTCACCGAATAGTCCGAGGCCTCCACCGCCTGGGGCATCAACGAGGTCTCGGTCATCCCGGGAGCCACGTTCACCTCTAGGAACCATGTGGTGCCCTCGGCGTCCAGGATCAGGTCGGTGCGCGATACGTGACTCAGCCCCAGGGTTCGGTGCGCGAGCACGGCCAGATCTGCGGCCTTTTGGGCATCGGCGGGGTCCAATCGTGCGGGGGTGAAGAACTCCGTGCGGCCAGGGTTGTAGCGGGCGTCGTAGTCGTAGGCGCCATCGGTGACCACCTCAACGGCCGGCAACGCCTGTGGCCCATCACCCAGGTCCACCACGGACACACCGAGCTCCACGCCCGTGACCGCACGCTCGATGAGAGCGATATCGCCGTAGGAGAAGCACGAGACCATCGCCTGAGGGAGCTCCTCGGCCGTTTTGACGAAGCTCACGCCCAGTGCCGAACCGCCCTGAGCAGGCTTCACCACCAACGGCAGCCCTAACCGCTCCAGCACGGCACCCAGAACCGCGTGTGCACCGGCCTCTCGGAACAGCGACTGCGGCAAGGTGGCGAATTCCGGGGTGCTGGCCCTGGCGCGGGCCATCAACGTTTTGGCCACCGGCTTGTTCCACGCCACCCGCGACCCGGCGGAGTCGGTGCCGACATACCGGGTGCCTACCAGCTCCAGCAAGTCCCTAATCGAGCCATCCTCACCGGAAGATCCGTGCAAAAGCGGCCAGACGACGTCGGGCTTGGTTCCGCGCAAATAGTGCAGCAGCCCCGCGTCAACGTCCAGGACGCTGGCGCCCAACCCGGCGGCCCGCAGCGCCTCGGCTACCCGGCGACCCGATCGGATCGAGACGTCGCGTTCGTGGGACAGGCCTCCGGCCAGGATCAGCACCTGCAGGGGATTGGAAGGGGAGGTCATAGCGCTGCTCTCAGGTCTGGTTCGGGGAGGGGGCGTGCTGCCCTGGGACGGGCCGGGCGTTGGCGGTACCGAACATGTTCACCAGCTCGGCCTCATCGTTGATGACACTGGCCAACCGCCGCACACCCTCGGTGATCCGCTCCGGCGGCGGGTAGCAATAGGACAGCCGCAGGTGCGAGGCGCCCTGATCATCGGCAAAGAAGGCGGTCCCGGGCACATAGGCCACCAGCTCGGTGACCGCGCGCGGCAGCATCGCCTGAGCGTCGAGGCCGTCGGGGAGCTTGACCCAGGTGTAGAAACCACCGGCGGGCACGTTCCACGAAGCCGAGGGCAGGTGCTCGGACAGTGCGCTCAGCATCGCGTCACGCCGCTCCCGGTACACCTCACGGAACGCCTTGATCTGGCTCATCCAGTCCGAGCGTTCCAGGTAGGTGGAGATCGCGAGTTGGCTCATCATCGAGGGGCACAGGATCGCCGATTCGCTGGCCAACACCAGGCGCTCCCGGATCGCGTGCGGGGCCAGGGCCCACCCCACCCGATAACCCGGAGCGAAGGTCTTGGAGAAGGACCCGAGGTAGATCACGCCCTCCGGATCCAGGGTCTGCAGCGCCGGCAGCGGATCGTCGTCGAATCCGAGCAGGCCGTAGGGGTTGTCCTCCAGGATCAGCACGCCATGTCGGTTGGCGATCTCGATGACCGATTCGCGCCGATCACGCGCCAAGGTCACCCCGCCGGGATTGTGGAAATTGGGCACCGTGTACAGCAGCTTCACGGTGCGCCCCTCCTTGGCCAGCGCGGTGAGGGTCTCATCCAACGCGGCCGGGATCAGCCCGCCGTCATCCATCGGAACGTGCACCACATCGGCCTGGTAGGCACGGAAAACCCCGAGCGCGCCAACGTAGCTGGGGGCCTCGGCCACCACCACATCGCCCGGGTCCACAAAGATTCTGGTGACCAGGTCTAGGGCCTGCTGGGATCCGGTCGTGACCACCACATCATCGGAATGGGCGCTGATTCCCTCGGCGGTCATCACGTCCAGGATCTGCTCGCGCAGTCCCTCCTCACCCTGACCGGAGCCGTATTGCAGCGCGACGGCGCCCCGCTCGGCGATCAAGGTGGCAGTGTTCGCAGCGATCTCTTCCAGCGGCAGGGAGGCCAGGTTCGGCATCCCGCCGGCCAGTGAGACCACCTCGGGTCGATTGGCGACGGCGAACAGCGCCCTGATCTCCGAGGCCCGCATCCCCATGGTGCGGGTGGCGTAGTTGGACAGCCACGGGTCTAGCCGGGTTCCGGGGGTGGCCATAACTGCTCCTGACGGGTGCGCCGGTTAGGGCAGGAACTCCGCAATCTCTTTGAGGAACTTCTGCTTAGGCCGCGAACCCACGATCGACTTCTTCAACTGCCCATCTTCGTACACATTGAACGTAGGAAGTGACAGCACGCCGGTGCGGGCAATGATCTGCGGATTCTCATCGGCGTTCACCTTGACCACGGTGAGGTGCTCGGAGTGCTTCGCGGCGATCTCGGCAAGCACCGGGTTGAACTGCAGACAAGGGCCGCACCAGGGCGCCCAAAAGTCCACCAGCACCGGGCCATCTGCACCCAGCACCACGTCGTCGAACTCCGGCGTGGTGACGTCCCTCATGACGAACTTGGCAGCACCGTCGGCGCTTAAACGGTGGCGTCTTCGGGCTGTGGGGTGACGTCGGTCTCGGGTAGAACGGCGAGGTAACGCTCGGCGTCCAGCGCGGCGGCGCAGCCGGTGCCGGCGGCCGTGATCGCCTGGCGGTAGTGGTGATCCACCACGTCACCGCAGGCGAAGACGCCCTCGATGTTGGTACGGGTGGAGGGGTGCTCCACGTCCACGTAGCCCTCGGAGTTCAGCGTGATCTGGTCGGCGATCAACTCGGTGCGGGGCAGGTGCCCGATGGCCACGAAGATTCCGCCCGCTTCCACCTCACGGGTTTCCCCGGAGACGGTGTCGCGCATGGTGACGCTGTTGACCTTCTCATCGCCGTGGATCGCGGTGATCTCAGAGTTCCAGGCGAAGGAGATCTTGTCCGAAGCCAGGGCGCGGTCGGCCATGATTTTGGAAGCCCGCAGCTCATCGCGACGGTGCACGATGGTCACGGTCTTACCGAACCGGGTGAGGAACATGGCCTCTTCCATGGCCGAGTCCCCGCCGCCGACCACCAGGATGTCTTGGTCCTTGAAGAAGAACCCGTCGCAGGTGGCGCACCAGGACACGCCCCGACCGGAGAACTTCTTCTCCTCGGGCAGTCCAAGCTCCTTGTAAGCCGACCCGGTCGCGAGAATCACGGTGCGCGCGAGTACGGTCTCATCGTCGGTGCTGACCTTCTTCACCGGGCCGTCCAGCTCCACGCTGATGACGTCTTCCCAGCGCACGTCGGTGCCGAAGCGCTCGGCCTGCGCCTGCATCTTCTCCATGAGGTCGGGGCCCATGATGCCCTCGGGGAAGCCGGGGAAGTTTTCCACGTCGGTGGTGTTCATCAGCGCGCCACCGGCGGTGATCGCGCCGGCGAACACGATGGGTTCGAGCCCTGCGCGGGCGGCGTATAGCGCCGCGGTGTAGCCGGCGGGGCCGGAGCCGATGATGACCACCTGGTGCACGGTCTGTGACATGTTCTTCCTTGCTTGTGGATATCTGTTTCGAAGTCTGCGGGTACCCGGTTGTGACTCCACCGGGAGGTATTTAGCGCAACAGCCGCTGCTCCCGCATTGTTCCCTGCTGGCTTAGTGCACGCCCACCTGGGCGAGTTCGATCCGGTTCAGCCCGTCGGAGTCAGCCACCGGCAACTCCACGAACCACAGCACGATGGTGTCGGTCTCGAACGGTTCGGAAAGCTCGTAGCTGGTCTCCGGTCCCATGGCGCCTTCGGCGAGCACGTTCCCCGAGCCGGGGCTGTCGGGGTTGGTGTCCCGGATCTGCACCAGGCCACCCTCACCCTGAACGTCGAGGCTGACGGAGGTCACGACCACCGGGCTTTCCAGTTGAATGACGAAGCCCAGGCCGTCCTTCATGCCGTACCGGGGATCGTTGTACCGCAAGGACCGCCACACGGTGTCGGGGTTGTTGTCCATCGCGAGGTAGGCCAGTTCCTGGTTGTCATCCAAGGACCGAACCTCGGTGATGACCGGCGGCAACGTGTCTTCCTCGGTCTCCTCGGGCTCCGGCTCCTCTTCTTCCTCCTCCGGCTCCTCTTCTTCCGCGGTCTCCTCGGCGGTGGGTTCCGGAGTGTTGGTCGGAATCGTCGTCGGGTCGAAAGACACGTCCCGCAAGATCCCCATCGCGATCACGGCAGCGATGACGACGACGGCGACCATCGTCAAGATGGCAACCGGTGCGGGGTTAAACCGATCCCGCTCGGGCTCGTCGTCCCACGAGATTTCGGCGTTCTCGTCGTCGAAGGAATCATCATCGCCATCGCCGGCATCCGTTGCCGCGTCGGGGTCGTCCGGCGCCGGGCCCACGGGGTGGGCGATGTAGGTGGGGTAGTCGATATCGCCGTCGTCTTCGGCTTCCTCGGTGGTCGGGCCAGCGGGGGCGACGTCGAGATCCCATTGGTCTGCTTCGTTACCCGAGTGGGGGCGAACCGGAGGCGGAACGGCGCGGGCGGGTGGCGCGGGAGCGTAGGCGGTGGCCGGTGCTCCGGCGTCAGGGCTCGACGCCGTCGAACTGGGCTCGGTTTCGAGGTACTCAGGCGCGGTGTATTCCGGTGCGGTCGTTCCGTCCCCTGAGCCAGCGGTGCCCGGGTCGGCGGACGGGGACGCGTCGGTGGCGCTGGAGGCTTGGGGCTCGGCGCTTTGGGCGTCCGAGCCCTTGGCCAGGCCCTTGACGCCAGCGGAGACGGACTTCGCCCCGCGTGCGATCGACGCTCCGGCCCGGGACAGTCCAGCGCCCAGAGCAGCGGCGGCGCCACCGAGCGCGGCCTTCGCTCCGGCCCCGGTTCCCGCTGCTGCACCGGTTCCGGCTGCGGCACCTGCTCCAGCGGCAGCGCC
>JBMDWZ010000321.1:0-3790 GCA_048594865.1 Beutenbergiaceae bacterium | reverse complement strand
ACCTCATCGGGCGAAGCGACGATGACCGGGTCGATAACAACCTCGGCCTGACGCACGGTGGCCGAGGCAAGCGCCAACGATGCACCGCCACCCGAAATAGCCGGCAGTAGCGTCAGCTGCAGAGCGCGCTGGGTGAAGGAGTCTTCATCGAAGCCCCGCTCATCAATGAACGTTCCCGGCTCTTCCTGGACGTTAGCCGTCAGGGAGATCAGGTTATTCGTGAGCAACTCGGCCACCGGTGAGATTGCGGTGTTGGCCGCCTCCACAACTGGGCGGAAGAGCGTGTCCAGCGCGCCTTCATCGGTGATGGCCTCGCTGATTGGGGTCACCAACGCGGGCAAAAGCGTGTTCGTTACCAACTGGACGATCGGTTGAAGGATGGTGCCCACTGGTAAGCCAGCAATGCTGGTGCCATCCAGGTCAACCACCGGGTTCTCAGAACCCTCGGCCCCAATAAAGTCTCCTAGGGAGCCGTTGATGTTCACCTGGAGCGATCCGATTGAGACGCCGAGCGGGCCGCTGACGTTGCCCGAGATCACGATGGAAATATCGATCGCGTTCACAGCATCGGTGACAGCGTTAACGAGCAGCGCAGGAATCTGATCGAAGATGCTGCCGATGGCGCCGTCTAGAGCCGCCTGGATCACATCCGGGCCGATGACTTCGGTGTTGACCGGCAACCCGTTCAGTGTGCCGTCATAATCGCCGCCCTGGGAGTCAGCGACAAGACGAGCTAGGTCGATGCTGATCTCGCCAGTGCTGAAGTCAATCGTCACCGCAGAGTCGTCGCTAGTGATCGGCTCGCTCAGAACCGATTCCACGGCGGCCTCAAGGTCGACGTCCGCAGTAACGGAGACGCCCAAGTCATCGACGCTTCCTAACGGGCCCAGAAGGCCATCGACTAGGTCACCAATGTCGCCGACCAACGGGTCAAGCGTGCCGGCGATGACGCCCTCAGCGCCAATCAAGTCGTTGATCGGGGCGGAGACTTCACCGAGAGTGTCGGTCAGGTCGCCGACGATGTCGCCCACGACATCGCTCTGCAGCATCATGGTGCCGTCAGCGATCTGGTAGTCGCCAACGAACTCGCCGTCCGCGTTAAAGGTGGCGGTTGAGGTCAACGCACCGAGCTCGACCCGAGCCTGGGTGAGTAGCTCATCGAGACCAGCAGCGCCAAGTAGCGGGCTCAAGTCGACGAAGGCGTCCTCGGCAGGGTCGCCGCTCCCACCAACAGCAATGGTGCCGTCAGAATTGACGGCACCAGAGGAGGCGAAAGGAACGAGGTCTTCGCCGGTATTGGCGTACTGGCCAGCGGCGCCAACGCCAATGACCGGGTTCTCGCCAAATAGTGCGATTCCATCGAGCTCGATCCCCAACGTCTGAAGAACAGACAGGTCGATCGTGTTGGAAACCTCACCGGGCACGGTTTCGTAGGCGCTATAGGCGCCCGCCAAGGCTGCGACTGAGTTGATGTCGATGACACCGCCGCCAGTGAGTAGGCGGCCTTCGGCCTCGGACAAGTCGTCGACTGCGGCCTCAGCGGTATTGGCGGAGATCGGAATCAAAGCTGATCCGATCAATGCCGCCGCTGTCATCAGGGCCGCAGTCCTCTTAATGGGACTTCGTGTGCTTTTAGGCACGCTGGTTTTCAAGTAAACCCCCGACACTATGCCACGCAAAGACCAGGGAATTCGCGTAGCCAGAAATGAGTAAAAAAAGATCCAAGGACATTTGTGCATGCTTCAGACCAGAACAGAAGCGTGCCGATATGTCCGACACCTCTTCCACGCGATGTACCCACCGTAGTGAAATAGGGCCATGGTGTGACACCCCACAGTGTAACGAAGCGGTAACGAAGTACCGGCAACTCTCGGTACCAGATATCTATTTCGTAATAAACACACCCCCGCTTATCACACCTATTTCCGGGCTCGCTAACCCTTCCTCGCCAGTCACCAGATGCACGTCGGCCCCGCGACCTCTGGTTGAGTATGCGGGTGACCAACCGACCTCGACGCCACATCGCGGCAATCGCCATCCTCGCCGTGGCCGCGCTCATTGGCGCCGGTGCGGCCCTGCGTGGCAGCCCTGTCCCGGAACCGGAAACCCCGCCCTATGCGCTGGGCGTCGAGGTGCGACCGGACGGCTCACGTGGGGTGATTCCACCCAATGCCGACGTCGAGTATCTACCCGGTAGTCGCGTGCTAGATCCCGGCCCTAGTGCAGAGGCTGCGACTCGCGAAGCCGCCGAAGCCCAGGCACAACTCGCCAGGGACTGGATTTCGGAGGGCCGAATCCCAGGGGAAGGCACCCCGTATGAAGACATGGTGAGAGGCGCATTGCTGGACATCCATGCCCTCACCGATTCCCAGGGTGCGGCCGTTGCTGGCTACAACACCATCTGGCGTTATGTGTGGCCCCGAGACGCGTCCTTCATCGCCGCGGCACTCGCGTCTGCCGGTCAGTTGGATGACGCAATGAACATCATGGGCTTCCTCCAACGGGTCCAACATCCCGATGGCAGCTTCGAGGCCCGATACCTCCCCGATGAGTCGGGGCCGCCGGACGGTCGGGGCATCCAGACCGACGGCACCGGGTGGGTGCTCTGGGCCACCGACCACATCCTGAACACGCTCGAGCCCACCGACCCCCGCCGCGATGAGATCCGCGAGGAACTCAACCCCATGATCGTGCGCTCCACCACGCACCTTGTGGACATCATTGACCCCATCACCGGCCTGCCCCCTGCAAGCTCTGACTACTGGGAGCGCCGCGAAACCCGGCTCACCCTCGGTACCGCCGCCCCTGTACTGGCCGGTCTGCGCGCAGCTCAAAACCTCGGCGTGGAGGAAGTCGGGCAGGAAACCATCGTCGCGGCTGCAAACAACGTCCAGGGCGCAACCCAACGCACCTTTAGTCCACGAGGCTACGGACGCTACGCCAACTCCACCCAACGCGACGCTGCCACCGCCTTTCTCCTGCCGCCATTCCAGCCCTCCGCCCTTGAGGGCGCGCAGGCAGCCTGGCTCGACTCCATCCCCGGAATGCAACGCCCTGGTGGGGGCCTCGCCCCTGGGGAGAGCTGGCATGAGCCCGTGCTCTCCTGGACACCCCAAACATCGCTATATGCGATGACGGCGGCACACAACGGGGACCCCGAGATGTCGATGCAGTGGTTGGACTGGATCGATGCTCACCGCACGTCGCTGGGTGCCATCCCGGAGAAGGTCTCATCCCAAGGTGAACCCTCAGCCGTGGCGCCGTTGCCGTGGAGCGGTTCACTGGTGATCCTCGCCGTGGCCCAGCTCGAAGCGAACGGCGACATCTAAAGTCGCCCGTCCGCTAGGACCGCCACGACGAGCCAGCTCCGGAACTACTCGAAGTCTGACCTGAGCACGATGACAATCCCGTTCGAGGCAGCCGAAGAACTCTCCACGAGCGTGTCGATTCCCAACAAGTCAGCCACCGCGTTGGCTTCCTCTTCAAGGCCAGCGTTGTTGTAGTACACCGTGGTGATCGTGGGCTCGGCGAAGCCGTAATCGGTCGCGCTGGAGTTGGTCCACCCTTCGGCGTTGATCCTCTCCACCGCGGTGCCGCCCAGCCCATTGGTCTGGGTGCCATTCATGATCAGCACGAAGACGCTCTGGTCGACGTCGGCCGCAGGGTCCTCGGTCTCTTCTTCCGTAGCCTCATCGGTGGGATCCTCGGTGGCGTCCTCCGTGGGCTCTTCACCCTCGTCGGTGGGCTCTTCGGATTCGCCTTCTTCACCGGCTTCGTCCTCACCGGACTC
>JBMDWZ010000320.1:0-15553 GCA_048594865.1 Beutenbergiaceae bacterium | reverse complement strand
GGCCGTCATCCCTCACGCGGCGTCGCTGCATCAGGCTTGCGCCCATTGTGCAATATTCCCCACTGCTGCCTCCCGTAGGAGTCTGGGCCGTGTCTCAGTCCCAGTGTGGCCGGTCACCCTCTCAGGCCGGCTACCCGTCGTTGCCTTGGTGAGCTATTACCTCACCAACTAGCTGATAGGCCGCGAGTCCATCCCAGACCGAAATTCTTTCCAAGCGCTACAGATGCCTGTGCGCTTCGTATCCGGTATTAGCTCCAGTTTCCCGGGGTTATCCCAGAGTCCAGGGCAGGTTACTCACGTGTTACTCACCCGTTCGCCACTGATCCACTGGAGCAAGCTCCAGCTTCACCGTTCGACTTGCATGTGTTAAGCACGCCGCCAGCGTTCGTCCTGAGCCAGGATCAAACTCTCCGTGAATGTTTACTGGTAATCGTATTTCTACAATTACCGACATTACAGAGTGGCTCTGCGAACAGAGCCGATTTAATTCTGGCTGACCGAGATCTGCACGGGGGTGCAGTCTCGATTAACCAAACAAATGTTGGCATTGATTGATTTTGGCACACTGTTGAGTTCTCAAGGAGCGGACGCGCACCGGGCTTTTCCTTTCGGAGCCGCTCCGGGGCAACCTCTCTAGCCTACACCATGTTCTCGGTGCTTGTCACATCGTTCTGAACCTGGGATCCTTACCGGATCCGGATCAGCCCTCTGTGTGGCTGTTTGTTCCTCCGCGCCGGGCCTTAGCCGACTGGCTTTTGTCCCTCTCGCTGCGGTGCAACATGTAGAACATTACGGATCTGGCGCCTAGGTGTCAAACCTGTGAACCAGGGTCAAAATCGCGGTGCTTCGACGGCCCTGTATGCGCTCTGACCTGCGAAAACGCATTCACGAGGGCCATGTTTCGGGGCCATTTCGGCCCCGAAACGGCCTGGAACGTGTGCCAGGTCACCGCAAGAAGTTTCAAACTGCTTGCTGGGGCCTGATCGCGGCCAGATTGCGGCGCCCGCGGCGCACCACCGCGACGCCCCCTGGCAGCAGGTCTTCGCTGGTGATGACCTGGCCGGCATCGGTGACCTTGACGTTGTTCAGGTACGCACCGCCGTCGGACACCGCGCGGCGCGCGGCGTTGGCGCTGTCGCTCAATCCGGTGACGAGTAGTGCCTGAACAATTGTGTCCTGCCCGAGCTCGACATCGCCATTAGGGATTTCGGCGACAGCGTCGCTCAACGTTTGTACATCGAGTTCGCGCAATTCACCGCGACCAAACAATGCACCGGAGGCGGCCACCACCGATGTGGCGGCAGCTTCACCGTGCACCATTGCGGTGACGTCGAAGGCCAGCGCCTTCTGCGCCTCGCGGGCATATGGCCGCTCCGCGACGTCAAGCTCCAACGCCTCAATCTCTTCACGCGTGCGGAAGGTGTAGGCCTTGAGGTATTTGACGACGTCGGCATCCGGGGTGTTTACCAGGTACTGGTACATCGCATAGGGGCTGGTGAGCTTGGGGTCCAACCAAATGGCGGCACCCTCGGACTTGCTCATCTTGACGCCGTCGGACCGTGTGATCAGCGGTGAGGTCAGGGCGTGCACGTGCTCCCCCGTGGTGCGACGGACCAGGTCCACGCCGGACACGAGGTTGCCCCACTGATCGCTCCCGCCGACCTGCAGGGTGCAGTCGTGTCGCCGGTAGAGCTCAAGGAAGTCCATTCCCTGCAGGATTTGGTAGCTGAACTCGGTGAAACTGATGCCCTCATCCGAGGCCATCCGGCGCGCGACGATGTCCTTGGCGAGCATCGTGCCCAACCGGTAGTGCTTGCCCACATCACGTAGGAACTCGATAGCGCTCAGGCCCGAGGTCCAATCCAGGTTGTTGACCATCGTTGCGGCGTTGGGACCGTCGAACTCGAGGAACGGCTCGATCTGCGCGCGAAGTCCGTTTACCCATTGCGCCACCATCTCCGGGGAGTTCAACGTCCGCTCCCCCACCTCACGGGGGTCGCCGATGAGTCCGGTGGCGCCGCCGACGAGTGCGAGCGGCCGGTGTCCGGCCTTCTGGAGTCGGCGCAACGTCATGATGAGGACGACGTGGCCAATGTGCAGACTCGGAGCTGTGGGATCGAACCCGCCATAGACGGTGACCTGCCCTTTCTCCAGCGCCTTGCCAAGCGCCTGTAAGTCAGTGGACTGGGCAATCAATCCGCGCCAACGCAGATCGTCCAGGATCTCGCTCATGTACCTCTACACCTTCATTCGCCACCGTGGTGGCCTGCCAATAGTTTCCGTCGCCGACGATACTGCCAGCGGCGCTAGCCGCCCGAAAGGTGCCGTCCACCGAGATCCGGCGCGGATGTCGGCGCCCAGGCGTAGCATCCGGCCATGGATAACCAGGGGGAAAACTCAGAGGTCACCGGCGCTCAACCCGCGGGCGAGCAGGATCCACCGTGGGAGCCGCCGTTGTCCGGCAACGAAGTGGAGCATCTGGTCGGTTCGTTGCGCCGGCTTCGCACCACCTTTCGATGGAAGGCCGACGGGCTCGATGCCGAGCAACTGAGGCACCGGGCCCCGGCCTCCGGGCTGAGCGTCGGCGCCCTGCTCAAGCACTTAGCGTGCGCGGAAGATGAGAAGTTCGGGATGGCGCTGTCCGGCGCGAGCTACGGACCGCCGTGGGCCGGCATGCGGGAGTATCAGGGTTCCCCGGTGCAATACACCTTCGACATCACCGGGATGGAGCCGGCGCAGCTCTATGGGCTGTGGGATGCCGCCGTGGCCAGATCCGATGCCCGCCTGCAGGCCGCGCTCGCTCAAGGTGGGCTCGACCAGCGGATCGCCTGGGGCGCCGATGAAGGCTACGTGGTGAGCCTGCGGCGTCTGCTCTTTGACCTGGTGGAGGAGTATGGCCGGCACACCGGTCATCTCGACCTACTGCGCGAGTCGCTCGATGGCCGCGTAGGTGAGGATCCACCATCGGACTGGCGAGCCGTCAGCGGTGAGTCGCCCGTCGGTTGGCAGTAGCGGTTAGCGGCACACGCCAGCCACAAGGGTTGGCGGCAGAGGCCAGCCACAGAGGTTGGTGGAGTGCGGCAGCAATAGAGGTTGGTGGAGTCGGGCAGTTCGCGCGTAACTGCATCCCAATTGCATTGTGTGGCTGGCCCGGCTCAGCGACCGTGGCCTTCTGTTCCGCAACCCGTATGCGGAAAGACCCACAGGAGGATGACGATGCGTAAGACCACCACCGCGCTCATCGGGTTTGGACTGGTGCTCGGACTGAGCGCCTGCAGCGGCGACGACGGCTCGCAGGATCCGGCAGAGGAGCAAACCTCGGTCGAGAGCACTGACACCGACACCGACACCGAGACCGAGGAGCAAGAGACCGACGAGTCCGGTGACACCGAGTCCGCTGACACCGAGTCCGGCGATTCCGACGAGGGCGAGGGTGAGAGCGCTGACGCGGCGGCGGAACCCGAGATGATTCCGGTTCCCGAGGACGGGCCCGCCGACCTTGAAGAATTTCCGATTCCTGCCGGGACCGAGCCGCTGGGGAGTTTCACCATGTCGGGTTTGTGGCAGTTCTCGATCGCCACCGATGACCCGGCCTCGGTCATCGCGTTCTATGAAGAGGTCCGGCCCGAACTCGGCTATGAGTTGGAGGAAGGTCCCAGCGCCGAGGTCGGTGCCAACACCATCGATTTCGAGTACGGGTTCTCCGGTCCTGCGTACGGGACCTTGTACCTGCCCGATTCCGGCGGCACCGTGGATATCCAGGTAAGCGACGAGCCGGTCATCGAGTAGCGCCCGCTCGGAACGGTGACACGTGCGGGTCATCGGGGAGGTAGAACCGCCAGGGAAACCGAACCGGGTCCGCCCCGGCCTTCCCAACGCCCACCCGTGGGCCGGTGACAAACGTCGGCGCCTGGGCGGGTGGCTCGATGGTGAGCAGATCTCCCCCGATCGCTACGCCGTCGTGCACTCGCGTCAATCCGAGGGCCACCGCGAGCCGACCTGGCCCGCGGGCCAGGTCGCGGCTGGTGCGACAGACCCCCGCCGCGTTGCGTCGGCTGAAGGCATGGCCTGCGCCGATCACCACCTCACCGGCGCGCAACAAGATGGCCGACGGCGTCCCGGCGGGTCCGCAGACGAGGTTCACACAGTGGTGCAGGCCCAGGTGCTGGTAGACGTATAGGTGGTCTGCGGGACCGAACATCGAAGCGTTGCGGGTGCTCGGCCCGCGGTAGGCGTGGGAGGCCGGGTCATCGGAGCCTTCATAGGCCTCGACTTCCACGATCCGCACGGCCACGTGCTGGCCACCGGCGCGCGCGTGCACCAAAGCCCCGAGGAGAGTCGGGGCCAGGTCCACCGCCGGTGAGGCACACATCAGCTGGGCGATTGCGCTCGCGTGGCCATTGGCTCTCCCGATGTCACTGGATTCACGATGTCACTGGCCCCACGATGTCAGTTCACCCCAGGCATCCAGGTGCAGGTCCGCCCGCTGCGGGGTCTGCTCACGGGAGTACAGGATCCGCTCATCGGCCATGAAGTCCTGCCATTGCGGCATGGCCTGCTCTCCGTCGCGTTCCAGACCGCGGTGCAGCCGCAGGTCATCGGAGGCGGCGACCCAGATGAGTAGGCCCACGTGCTCGGCGACCACGCGTGATCCCGAACCGCACCCTTCGATCACCACCAAGGCAGCCCTGGGAACCTCGACCCAGTCGGCGTAGGCGTCGGCATGCCAGTCATACCGTTGAAATCGGCCGGGCTCCCCTGCCGCCATGGGCGCGATGATCTGCTCCGCGATGCGCTGCGGTGCGCTGAGTAGCCCCGTCCACCCGTTGTAGACGTCGTCCATGTGCACCACGTGCGCGCCGGCCTGGGATTGCAGTTGCTCGGCCAGAGTGGTTTTACCCGAGCCGGCCGGGCCATCGATGCAGACCAGGCGAACAGGTGGCACCGAGCCATCGGCGGGACCCAGGCGTGCTGGGGCACCGTTGATCCGGGACAGGATCACGTCGAGGGCTTGCGGCGTGGTACTCATCAGCGCATGGCGGCTATGCCGTCCCGCCAGGCCCGGGCCTGCTCACGGGCGTCGGCGAGCTGCTCGGCGACGCGCACCGGAGCGGTCCCGCCCACGGCGTCGCGGGAGGCGAGTGACCCTTCCACGGTCAGCACCTCACGGACCTGCGGGGTCAGGTGCGGGGAGATCTCGGCGAAGTCGGCGTCGCTCAACTCATCGAGTTCGATACCGCGCTGCTCACAGGTATGCACGCACGCACCGGCGATCTCGTGTGCGGAGCGGAACGGCACGCCCTGACGGACCAACCATTCGGCGATGTCGGTTGCGAGCGCGAACCCTGCGGGCGCGAGCTCTGCCATCCGCTCGGTGTGGAACGTCAGAGTCGCCACCATTCCGGCGACCGCCGGTAGCACCAGGGACAGGGTGTCGACGGCGTCGAACACCGGCTCCTTGTCTTCCTGCAGGTCCCGGTTGTAGGCCAGCGGCATGCCCTTGAGGGTGGCCAGCAGGCCGGCGAGGTCGCCGATGAGGCGCCCGGACTTGCCGCGCGCCAGTTCGGCGACGTCTGGGTTCTTCTTCTGCGGCATGATCGAGGAGCCCGTGGAGTAGGAGTCGTCCAGGGTGATGAACCCGAACTCCTTGGTCGCCCAAATGATGACGTCTTCGGACAACCGGGACAGGTCCACAGCGATCATCGCGGCAACGAAGGAGAACTCGGCCACCACGTCACGTGCCGCGGTTCCGTCGATGGAGTTGGCGACCGGGCCATCGAAGCCCAGTTCCGCTGCCACGGCCGCCGGATCCAGGCCGAGGGAGGAACCCGCCAGCGCACCCGAACCATAGGGTGACAGCGCCGCGCGGGCGTCGAAGTCGCGCAGCCGCTGCACATCGCGCAGCAGCGGCCAGGCGTGGGCCAGCAGGTGGTGGGCCAACAGCACCGGTTGAGCGTGCTGCAGGTGGGTGCGCCCGGGCATCGGATCGGTCGGGTGCGCGGCGGCCTGGTCGCACAACGCATCGACGATGTCCAAGACGCCGGAGGCGATGACCAGCGCCTGCTCGCGCAGGTACATCCGCACCAGGGTGGCGATCTGGTCGTTGCGGGACCGTCCGGCCCTCAGTTTCCCGCCGAGGTCGGGCCCCGCGCGTTCGATGAGCAACCGTTCCAGGGCGGTGTGCACGTCCTCATCGCTGGGGTCGGCGACGACGGCGCCGGACGCGACGTCTGCGCGCAGCTCATCCAGGGCGGTGAGCATGCCTGAGAGTTCGCCATCATCGAGCAGGCCGGCACCGTGCAGCACCCGGGCGTGGGCCTTGGAGCCGTCCAGGTCGTGCAGGGCCAGGCGCCAATCGAAGTGGGTGGAGACGCTCAGGGCAGCCAAGGCATCGGCTGGACCCCCGGTGAACCGGCCACCCCAGAGTGCCGCGCTAGCCTTCGGCGCGCCCTGATCTGCGGCAGACACCATCAGTCCGTGCCCTCATCCAGGGCCGCGGCGTCCAACGCATCTTCACCGTCGCCAGCCACGCTGGAGTTCTGGAAGATCTGGTCCGCTCCCCCTTCGGGCAACGCCCCGAACAAGGTGCCGTGCTCCACCTGGACGTAGCCCTGATCGGTGGGCTGCTCGGCGTACATTTCCAACTTCTCGCGAGAGTCGGCGATGTCGAGGTTGCGCATGGTCAACTGGCCGATCCGGTCGGTAGGGCCAAAGGCCGCGCCCTCGGTGCGCTCCATGGACAACTTGTCCGGGTGGTAGGACATCGTGGGGCCATCGGTGGACAGCACCGTGTAGTCCTCGCCGCGGCGCAGGCGTAGCGTGACCTCACCGGTCACTACCGAAGCGATCCAACGCTCGGTGGATTCGCGGATCATCAGTGCTTGGGGGTCGAGCCAGCGGCCTTCGTACAGCAGCCGGCCAAGGCGCCGGCCCTGGTCGCGGTAGTGGGCGATGGTGTCCTCGTTGTGGATCGCCGCGATCAGCCGTTCGTAGGCGATGTGCAGCAGCGCCATTCCGGGAGCCTCGTAGATTCCACGGGACTTGGCCTCGATGATCCGGTTCTCGATCTGGTCCGACATCCCCAGCCCGTGGCGGCCACCGATGGTGTTGGCCTCGTGCACCAGGTCCACATCGTTATCGAAGGACTTGCCGTTGATCGCGACCGGGCGTCCCTGGGAGAAGGAGATCGAGACGTCTTCGGTCTCGATGGCAACGCTCGGGTCCCAGAACTTCACGCCCATGATCGGGTCCACGGTCTCCAGGGACACGTCCAGGTGTTCCAGGGTCTTGGCCTCGTGGGTGGCGCCCCAGATGTTGGCATCGGTGGAGTAGGCCTTTTCGGCTGAGTCCCGGTAAGGCAGGTTGCGCTCGGTAAGCCACTGACTCATCTCGGTGCGACCACCCAGTTGCTCAACGAACGCCGGGTCCAACCACGGCTTGTAGATCCGCAGGTTCGGGTTGGCCAGCAGTCCGTAACGGTAGAACCGCTCGATGTCGTTGCCCTTGAAGGTAGACCCATCGCCCCAGATGTCCACGCCGTCGGACTGCATCGCCCGGACTAACAAGGTGCCGGTGACGGCGCGACCCAGGGGCGTGGTGTTGAAGTAGGTGCGACCACCGCTGGTGATGTGGAAGGCACCGCAGGCCAGGGCCGCCAAGCCCTCGGCAACCAGCGGCGCGCGGCAATCCAGGGCGCGGGCCAGCTCGGCGCCGTAGGTTTTGGCGCGGCCGGGGATTCCGGAGATGTCGGTTTCGTCGTACTGCCCGATGTCGGCGGTGTAGGTGCACGGGATCGCACCGGCTTCGCGCATCCAAGCGACTGCCACGGAGGTATCCAGACCACCGGAAAACGCGATTCCGACCCGCTGTCCAACGGGAAGTTCGGTCAGGACTTTGCTCACTGCTGCTCCTTGGGTGGGGTGTGTGAATCGTTAAGGCTGCGCGCGTCTGCCAGCGCGAGAAACTTTTGCGCCAAGGCGTGGCCGCCGTCGGCATCTTTGGAGATCACCGCCAGGGTGTCATCTCCGGCGATTGTGCCCAGCACACCGGTCAGTACCGACTGATCGATGGCTGAAGCGAGGAACTGCGCGGCCCCGGGTGGGGTACGCAGAACGACCAGATTAGCCGAGGCATCGGCACTGACTAACAGTTCGTTGCAGAGCCTGGCGAGGCGGGCGGCGAGTTGGTCGGAATCGGAGGTGGGCGCAACCCCGGTGGCGTGTCCTTCTGGCGGCAACGCGTAGTGGGTGGTGCCGTCGGCGCCCCGGATTTTGTGCGCACGCAGTTCTTCCAAGTCCCGGGATAACGTCGCCTGAGTGACGCTCACTCCCTCACTCGCCAGGGTGTCCAACAGGGCGCCCTGGGAGGAGATCTGTTCGGTGCTCAGCATCCGTCGGATCAGCGCATGGCGTGCGGACTTGGTAGCCGGGGCACTCATGGGGTGGCCACCAGGTAATCCAAAACGGCCTTCTGCGCGTGCAGGCGGTTCTCGGCCTCATCCCACACCACCGAGGCGGGCCCTTCGATGACGTCGTCGGTGATCTCCTTGCCGCGGTAGGCGGGCAGGCAATGCATGGCGATGGCCGACGGCGCAGCGGCGGCGAGCAGATCGGCGTTCAGTTGGTAGGGGCGGAAGGGTGCTTCACGTTCCTGCGCTTGGTCTTCTTGGCCCATGGACACCCAGGTGTCGGTGGCGATCGCGTCGGCGCCGGCTACCGCAGCGCGGGCGTCGGTGACAACGGTGATCTGGGCACCGGTGCCCGAAGCGATTTCCTCTGCCTGGGAAAGGATTGCGGGATCGGGCTGGTAGCCCTCGGGGGCGCCCACACGCACGTCCAGTCCGGCGATGGCACCGGAGAGTAGGTAGGTGTGCGCCATGTTGTTTGAGCCGTCGCCGACGTAGGCGAAGCTCCGGCCAGCGAGCGCGGGTCCCTGGGCGGCGAGGCCGCCGGTGTGCTCGGCGATGGTCAGCAGGTCCGCAAGGCCCTGGCAGGGGTGGAAGTCATCGGTCAGGGCGTTGACTACCGGGACACCGCTGAGCTGTGCCATCTGCTCGAGGTCGGCTTGGGCGAAGGTGCGCCAGACAATGGCGCTGACCTGCCGGCCGATGACGCGCGCGACGTCCGCGACCGACTCCCGGGTTCCGATCTGGGCCAGTCGGCCGTCGATGACCAGCGGGTACCCTCCCAGTTCGGCGACCCCGGTAGCGAACGACAGTTGCGTGCGCAGGGTTGGTTTGTCGAAGATCAGGGCGACAGTCTGCGGACCCGCGAGGGCCTTGCTTGCGAATCGATCGGCTTTGAGTTCGGCCGCGCGGGTCAGTACCTCGCGTTGGGCGTCGGTGCTCAGGTCGGTGTCGGACAGAAAGTGTCGAGTCATGAGGTGCTCCCGGCGGTGAGGATGTCGGGTAGGGCTGAGGTGAAGGATGCTGCTTGAGTGGCGGTGAGGTTCAGTGGTGGCGCCAGTCGGATCGCATCGGGCGCCACGGCGTTGATGATGAATCCGTGGTCCAGGGCCGCGTGTTGAACGGCCGAGGCGATCTCGCTGGTGAGCTGCAGGGCCAGGAGCAGCCCTTGACCGCGAACACCGGCGAGCAAGGGGTGGTCGATGGCTTGGAGTTCCGCCTGCCAGGAGGCCGACAGCTGACTCACATGCTCCAAAAGCCCATCGCGCTGGATCACCCCGAGGGTCGCTAGCCCGGCTGCCGCGGCCACCGGGTTGCCACCGAAGGTGGTGCCGTGCTGGCCCGCGGATAGGATAGATCCGGCTTCACCCACGCCGATGACGGCCCCGATTGGGAAGCCACCGCCTAGGCCCTTGGCGAAGGCGATGACGTCCGGAACCACACCACCGCCGAGGTGGTCATGGTGGTGTGCGAGCCAGGTTCCGGTGCGGGCGACACCGGTCTGGATCTCATCGAGGATGAGCAGGGCGCCGTGTTCGGTGCTGAGTTCGCGGGCCAGGGCCAGGTATCCCGGCGGTAATGGCCGCACCCCGCCTTCTCCTTGGATCACCTCCAGCACGATCGCGCCTACTCGCCCGGCAGCGAACGCTTCTCGCAGCGCCTCGGTGTCCCCGAAAGGCAGGTGCTCCACTCCGCCCGGTAGCGGTTCGAACGGCTCACGGAACGCTGGCTTCGCCGTCAGTGCGAGAGCGCCCATGGTGCGGCCGTGGAACGCCCCTTCCAGGGCCAAGATTCTGGGTTTGGCTGATCCGCCATGCACTCGAGTCAGCTTGAACGCCGCTTCCATCGCCTCGGTGCCGGAGTTGGTGAAGAACACCCGAGACCCCTGCGGCACCTGCCCGACAAAGGAGGTCTGCAGCAGCCGCTCCGCCAACGTCACTTGCGTTGGGGTGGCGAACAGGTTCGACACATGCCCCAGGGTGCCGAGCTGGGCACTGATCGCTCCGGTCAGGGTTGGGTGGGCGTGCCCGAGCGCGTTCACTGCGATGCCGGCAAGCAGGTCGAGGTAGCGATTGCCGTCGGCATCCCAGACGTGGGCGCCCTCGCCGCGCACCAGGACGCGGCCGGGGGTGCCGAAGGTGTTCATCAGGGCGCCGGTGTACCGCTGGGTCCAGGCGTTTTGGTCTAGTTCCTGCGCCGAGGGGGCGAGGGCGTGATCGATCTGATTCATGTTGTCTCCGGGAGCACCATGGTCCCCACCCCGTCATCGGTGAAGATCTCGAGTAGTAGTGAGTGGGCGGCCCGGCCGTCGATCACGTGCGCCTGCGGCACTCCCCCGCGCACCGCGCGCAAGCACGCCTCCATCTTGGGCACCATGCCGCTCGCGAGCGTCGGCATCAGTTCGGCCAGGTCACCGGCGCTGATCTGGCGGATCAAGGAGTCGGTGTTCGGCCAGTCTGCGTACAGGCCTTCGACGTCGGTGAGCACCACGAGTTTGTCCGCGTTCAGCGCGACCGCGAGCGCCGCGGCGGCGGTATCGGCGTTGACGTTGAGGACTTGGCCGGGGGCATCGATGTCCGGGGCGATGGTGGAGACCACCGGGATCCGGCCGGCGTCGAGCAGGTCTTGAACCGATCGCGGGTCGACGTCGATGACGTCGCCCACCATTCCGACGTCGACCTCTTGACCATCGACGACGGCGGTACGCCGCTTGGCCTTGAAAAGCCCGGCGTCCTCACCGCTCAGTCCCACCGCCAGCGGGTCGTCGGTGTTGAGGGCTGAGACCAAGGTGCGCTGCACCTTGCCGGTGAGCACCATCCGCACCACGTCCATGGTTTCTTCGGTGGTGACGCGCAGGCCACCGGCGAATTCGCTGGTGATGTCTAGACGCTTGAGCATCGCCGAGATCTGGGGGCCGCCGCCGTGCACCACGACGGGCTTTAGGCCCACGTACCGGAAGAACCGGATGTCTTGAGCGAAGGCCCGTTCAAGGTCGTCATCGATCATGGCGTTGCCACCGAACTTGATGACCACCACGGCCCCGGCGAACCGTTCCAGCCACGGCAGAGCTTGGATCAGCACCTCTGCCTTCTGATGGGGGTACAGGTCGGTTTCGGTGTTGAAGTGAAAGTCGTTGCTCATCGTGTTCCTCACGTGGAGTACGCGCTGTTTTCGTGCACGTAGTCGTGGGATAGGTCGTTGGTCCACACGGTGGCGCTGTGGTGTCCGGCGTTCAGTTCGATCTGCACGTGCACCTCGCGGCCGGAGAGGTCTACCTCGGATCGGTCAGCGGCGGCCAGGCCACCGCGGGCGATCCAGATTCCGTTGACCGCTACGTCCAGGGCGTCGGCTTCGAACTGCGCTACATCCGTCGGCACGGTCCCGACTTGGGACAGGATCCGGCCCCAGTTCGGGTCGGCCCCGAACATCGCGGCCTTGAACAGGTTGGATCGGGTCACGGCCCGGGCCACGGCCACGGCGGCGTCCTCACTGTGCGCGCCGGTGACCTGCACCGCGATTTCTTTGGTGGCGCCTTCGGCGTCGGCGATGAGCGCTCGGGCTAATTCGCCGCAGGCGATCCTCAGGTCCTCGGTGAATTCTTGTTCGCTTGGGCTGGTCCCCGATGCCCCGGAGGCCATCAGCACCACGGTGTCGGAGGTGGACATGCAACCATCGGAGTCGATGCGGTCGAAGGTGCGCGCGGTCGCCGCGCGCAGCGCACGGTTCGCCAGCTCGGGGGTGATGACCGCGTCGGTGGTGATGACGCTGAGCATCGTCGCCAGCGCCGGGGCGAGCATTCCGGCGCCCTTGGCCATCCCACCAACGATGTAACCGCTGCCGTCTACCCGGGTGGTCTTAGGGACGGTGTCGGTGGTCATGATCGCGTGCGCGGCGTCCAGTCCCCCGCTGGTTGCTAGGCCCTTGGCAGCCTCATCTACGCCGCCCAAGAGCGAGTCGATGTCCAGGAGTTCACCGATCAGCCCGGTGGAGCACACCACCACGTCACCGGCGCTGATCCCGGTGGCGCCGGCTGCCCGTTCGGCGGTCTGGTGGACGTGGGTGAAGCCCTGCGGTGGGGTGCAGGCGTTGGCGCCACCGGAGTTCAGCACCACAGCGTTGATAACGCCATCGCTGACCACCTGCCGTGACCAGGTCACCGGCCAGCCGACGACCCGGTTGGAGGTGAACACCGCCGCACCCACGTGCTGTGGGCCGTCGTTGATGACCAGAGCCACGTCCTTGCCGCCGCTGGACTTCAGCCCGGCTGCCACGCCCGCGGCCCGGAAACCTTGTGGTTCGGTGACGCTCACGGCGCTACTCCCATCATCGGTAGACCTTGGGTTTCTTCGAAGCCCAGGGCTAGGTTCATCGACTGAATCGCCGCGCCAGCGGTGCCTTTGCCGAGGTTATCCAGGGCGCAGATCGCCACCACTCGCCCGGCTCGTTCATCCAGGGTGACCTGCACCTGGGCGAGGTTGGACCCGGTGGTCGATGACGTCGTCGGCCATTGACCTTCGGGAAGGAGGTGAATGAATGGTTCGGATTCATAGGCCGTGGACCAGGCCCCGCGCACAGCGGCCGCGTCCGCCTCGCCCACCCGGGCGGTGACGGTGGCAAGGATGCCCCGCGCCATCGGAACCAGGGTCGGGGTGAAGGAGATCGCGAACTCACTCGCCCCGGCGGTGCGCAGGTTCTGCTCGACTTCCGGGATGTGGCGGTGGGTGCCGCCGACAGCGTACGGCTGGGCGGTGCCCAGACCCTCGGCAGCCAGGAGGTGGGTTTTCAGGCTCTTGCCGGCCCCGGAATAGCCGTTGGCGAGGACCGCGACGATGTCGCTGGGGTCTACGATCCCGGCGGCCACGCCTGGTTGCAGGGCCAGGGTGACGGCGCTGACGTTGCAGCCGGGTACCGCGATCCGCTGGGCGCCGATGAGCTGCTCGCGCTGCCGAACGCCACCGGGACCGATGAGTTCGGGAAGGCCGTAGGGCCAGGTGCCGGCGTGCGGGGAACCGTAGAACTGCTCCCAGGCTTTCGCGCTCGCGAGGCGGTGGTCGGCGCCGCAGTCGAGCACGAGGGTGTCGGTCAGCTCCGCCGCGATCGGCCCCGAGGCGCCGTGCGGCAGGGCGAGGATGACGACGTCGTGTCCGGCCAGGTTCTGCGCAGTGGTCGGTTGCAATACTCGGCCGGCGAGTGGGGTCAGGTGTGGGTGATGAACACCCAGGGTGTCCCCCGCGTTGCTGTGCGCGGTCAGGGTGCCTATTTCGACCTGCGGGTGGCTCAGGAGCAGGCGAGCGATTTCCCCGCCCGCGTATCCCGAGGCTCCGGCGATTGCTACAGATACAGTCACACGTATAACTATACACGCAGTCCTTCGTGCTAATCGCGGTGTGTTGAATGCGGAAGAATGCGGTGCATGACGCATGAGGTAACCGACGACTCCCAAGACGCCCAGACACACTCCCCCATCAAGACCTTTAGCCAAGGCGTGGAAGTCGATCCGATGCCGACGGTGCTGCCCGAGGCGGTTCGGGGCCAGGTGCGGCGCGTGACCGAGATCGGTGAGGCGATCCTGCACCGGCCGTGCGCGCCCATCACCGAGTTCGACACCCCCGAGCTGGCCGCCCTCATCGACGACCTGTTCACCACCATGCTGGTGGCCGAAGGTGTGGGGTTGGCCGCGAACCAGATCGACGTCGATGCCCAAGTGTTCGTCTACGACCTCACCGATGACGACGACGTGCGCCACGTCGGGCATGTCATCAACCCGCGGGTGGAGGTGCTGTCCACCGACCTCAGCGAGGAGATGTCCGAGGGCTGCCTGTCCGTTCCCGGACCGGCCGCGGACCTGTTCCGCCCTTATGAGGTGCGCCTGCACGGCAAGGACCAGTACGGCAAGGATCTGCAGATGCAGGCCACCGGATACCTGGCGCGGGCCTTTCAACATGAGACCGGACACCTGCAGGGGCAGTTGTATGTGGACCTGCTCGCCAAGCGGGTGCGCAAGAAGGTGCTGGCGGAGATGAACGACGTGCGCGAAAACGTTATCGCGCGGCGCACCGCGATCGCCGAGCACCTGGACAAGGAAGCGCCGCAGTACCCAGCAGAGCCACCGAGCTCTGCCCAGAACTGAACCGAGACTCACCCGATAGTTAATAGCGAAGGCTGGGAGATATGAAGGTCATCGAAGCAACGCAAGCCGGCGGACCCGAAGTGCTGGAGTACGTCGAACGCAATGAACCGACGCCCGGTCCAGGGCAGGCAGTGGTGGAGGTGGCCGCCGCGGGCGTGAACTTCTATGATACCTACGTGCGCTCGGGCGTGTACCCCACCGACTACCCCTTCGTGCTGGGCAATGAGGGCGCCGGTGAGGTGATCGCCGTCGGTGACGATGTGGACTCCGTGGCCGTGGGCGACAAGGTCGCGTGGGCCGGCAGCGGCGGCGGAAGTTACGCCCGCTACCTGGCCATCGATGCCCTGAAACTGATCGCCGTGCCAGACGGTGTGGACATGCAGACGGCGGCCGCGCTGCCGCTGCAGGGCATGACCGCGCACAGCCTCATCGACGGTGTTTTCAACGTGCAGCAGGGGCACAACGTGCTGCTCACCGCCGGCGCCGGAGGGGTCGGTTTGCTGCTCACCCAACTCGCCACGGCTCGTGGAGCGCGGGTCATCACCACGGTGTCCACCGGTGAGAAGGAAGAGCTATCCCGGGCCGCTGGCGCTGCCGAGGTGATCCGCTACGACGCGTTCAGCGACATGACCAGTGAATTGTCCGCAGCGGTCCGCGAGCTGACCGACGGTGCCGGTGTGGATGTGGCGTACGACGGCGTCGGGAAAGACACCTTCGACGGCGCGTTGGCCAGTGTGCGGCGCCGCGGAATGTTGGTGCTGTTCGGGGGCGCATCGGGTCAGGTGCCACCCTTTGACCTGCAGCGGCTCAATGCCGCCGGGTCGCTGTATGTCACTCGGCCCACGCTGTTTCACTACATCGATGAGCGCGAGGAGTTACTCGCCCGCGCCAAGGCCGTCTTTGACGCGGTTCTCGAGGGCACCTTGGACGTGCGGATCGGTGCCACCTATCCCTTGGAGGAGGCGGCCACGGCGCACCGCGAGCTGGAGGGCCGCCGGACCACCGGCAAGGTGCTGCTG
>JBMDWZ010000032.1:0-13643 GCA_048594865.1 Beutenbergiaceae bacterium | reverse complement strand
CTCTAACTCTCCCCCGTACACCGCCCCCGGCCCCCGCGGCGCCCAATTGGCCCATAGCGCCCCCATTTTCGCCGCCCTCGCGAGGGTGGGCGTGGCCTAGCCTTGAGATATGACCAGGCGTGAGGCGGCGCGATCGCCGTTGCCGTTTGCCGTCGCAGCGCTGACGGTGGTCCTCTTTGCCACCAACATCGATCCGCTGTGGTCGCGGCCTGTGGGATTGGCGTTCTCGCTCACTTGGCTCGCCGGAGGCCTATCCATCGCCCTGGCCATGACGCAGCGGGTGCCTCGGTGGCTCGCAGGCGTTCAGATCGCGCTGACAGTGGTGCTGATCGGCCTGTTGGCTGCCAGTGCACTGAGCGCCCCACAGATCCTGGGCGATCTGCTCACCTTGGCCGTGCCGCTATTGCTGGGGCTGGTGATGATGGTGGCGGCCCGGTGGTGGCGTGCGCGCCTACGGGCGCAAGATCCTGCGGCGAATACCCCGTAGGGCACGACGGCGGAGCCTGGCGAGCGTAGGTTGGCCCACCTGCGGCGTGGGTAGCGCGCCGGTGTCACCTGCCTGGGCGACAATGGCTAGGTGAAGACCTACCGTGAGGAAGCCATCGTGCTGCGCACCCACAAACTGGGTGAAGCCGATCGGATCCTCACTCTGCTCACCCGCGGAACTGGCCAAGTGCGCGCGGTGGCTAAGGGCGTGCGGCGGACGTCGTCGAAGTTCGGGGCCAGACTCGAACCATTCAGCGTTATCGACGTGCAGTTGTATCAAGGCCGCTCCCTGGACATCGTCACCCAGGTGGAGATGATCGCCCCGCATGCCCGCGGTATCGGGGCGGACTATTCCCGGTACACCACGGCCACTGCCATGGTGGAAACCGCGGGCCGGTTGACCGAGATTGAACGTGAGCCCGCCACCCAGCAGTACCTGCTCCTCGCGGGCGCGTTGCGTGCGTTGACCGAAGATGCCCACCCGGCCACCCTCATTCTGGACTCCTACCTGCTGCGCGCACTGGCGATCGCGGGCTGGGCGCCCAGCTTTACCAGTTGCGCCCGATGTGGCTCCGATGGGGACTTGCGCGCGTTCAACCCGGCGCTGGGAGGAATGGTGTGCCCCACCTGCCGGCCTCCGGGCTCTGCGGCCCCGGCGCCACAGACCGTCACCTTGCTCGCCGCCCTACTCAGTGGCGATTGGAACGTTGCCGACGCTTCCGACGTCGCCCATCGCAAGGAATCCTCCGGTTTGGTTGCCGCGTATACGCAGTGGCACCTGGAGCGCACGCTGCGATCGCTGGCGATGGTGGAGCGCGCGTGATCCCACCACCCGCGCACCCGTCCGGCGTCCGGCCCCCGGACCTACCCGCCGATCGAGTGCCCAAGCACGTGGCGGTGGTGATGGACGGCAACGGCCGGTGGGCCAACGCCCGGGGTCTGCCGAGAACCGAAGGGCACGCCGCCGGTGAGGCGGTGCTGCTGGACGTGGTGGCCGGGGCAATCGAGATGGGCATCAGCCATATCAGTGCCTATGCCTTTTCCACCGAGAACTGGAAGCGCTCACCCGCCGAGGTCCGTTACCTCATGGGCTTCAACCGTGACGTGCTGCGCCGACGCCGCGATGAGATGAACTCCTGGGGAGTGCGGGTCCGTTGGGCCGGGCGGCGCCCGAGGTTGTGGCGAAGTGTCATCACCGAGCTCGAAGAGGCTGAGCGCGTCACCGAGGGCAACACTGTGTGCACCTTGACCATGTGCGTGAACTATGGCGGGCGGGCGGAGATCGCCGACGCCGCGGCAGCCATTGCGCGGGACGTGGCCGCCGGGAAACTGAGCGCGAACTCGATTAACGAGAGATTATTCGCCACCTACCTCGATGAACCCGACATGCCCGATGTCGATCTCTTCCTGCGAACCGGGGGAGAGCAGCGAGCCTCGAACTTTCTCACCTGGCAGGCCGCGTATGCCGAGATGGTGTTTCTGGATAAGGCGTGGCCGGACGTTGACCGGCGTGACCTGTGGGATGCCGCGGTTGCTTTCGCCCACCGCGATCGGCGCTATGGCGCGGCCATCGACAAACCCAGTGCGACATAAGTCACGATTCGTCCCATGACCTGCGTGGGAGGTGGCCTCCACCAAAGGACGGAGACGATCTAGCCTCTGCGGTGGATCCGCTGAGTACCAGGTGATGCCTAGCGTTAAGGCATGACAACCCAACGTTACGAGACCAGCGAGTTCTATCGTTCACGCGCCGGAAAGTGGGTGGGCGGATGTGCCGCGGTGGGTGCCGGAATCGGGATCGTCGTCGGAGCGCTACTGGGTGTGGAGTCGATGCCGATCGGTGCGGCTGTCGCGATGCCTGCGGGCGCCTTGATCGGCCTGGTCGCCAGCGCCATGGTCGACATCCGCAAGCGGCCCGCCGAGCAGTACCCGTTTAATGCCGGAACCATCATGGTGCTGTGCATGTGCGCCGGGATCGGTATCGGGGTTGGTGCGGGGGCGGCGCTGTCGGCCACCATGGACGGGGGAAGCACCATCACCCTTGCCGGGATGGGCATCGGCACGGCAGTGAGCGCCGCCATCGGCGCTGCGCTCACTCAGCAGATGGTGCCCTCGAGTCGGCGTGCTCGGCGTCCTGACCCGACTCAGCAGAACGGGCCGCACGAGCGCGGCGGCGGCGAACCACGAGGGTGGTAATCAGCGCCACGAGTGCGACGAGCACGGCAATGCCCCAGGGGCTGCCTGCGGCGGCCGCAAGAACCGCCGCCCAGACGGCGAAACCGATCGTGGAGTAGATCAGCGCCCAGGCCAACGCGCCGGGGATTTGCGCCAGGATGTACCAGGGCAAGGGGATTCGAAGGACACCGGCTGCGGCTTGCACGATCGACTGGAACCCGACGGTCAGGTAGCACACCGACACCACCGGCAGCCCCCACTTACGCAAGGATCGAATGCCGGCGTCGGCGCCGCCGCCCGCGAGCCATTGATGGGCGCGGGCTCGCCAACCCTCGGTCGGTGCGGTGCGATTGATCGCCGCCTGGGTGGGAATCCGCCCGATCCAGTACATCATTTGGCCACGGGCCATCGCCCCCAGGAACAACGCCCCGAAGACCATCCAGAAGGGGCCTTCGTTGAGGAAGGTGCTCACGTCGAGGTGGTCGCCGCGCAGCGTGCGCACAGACCGAACAGCTCGGCGGTGTGCTCGATGTTGACGAAATCATGGGCACGCCCGACCTCATCGGCCCAGCGTTCGATGAGCGCGGCATCGATCTCCGCGGTATGGCCACACACTCGGCAGACCAGGTGGTGGTGGTGCTCGGGACGTTCGCACCGGCGGTACAGGGCTTCGCCGTCGGGGTTACGAAGCACGTCGACCTCGCCGGCATCGGCGAGTGCTTGCATGGTGCGGTACACGGTCGCCAGGCCTACCGACTGCCCCTGATCGCGCAGCATTTCGTGGAGCTGCTGGGCGCTTCGGAAGTCCTCGGTATCGGCGAGCAGGTCGGCAACGGCGGCCCGCTGGCGGGTCATTCGTTGCATCAGGACTCCCGGCTGGCCGGTTGAAGGCGGACATCGTCTGCGACTTGGGGATGCGGCGTGGGCCGTGATCGACGAGAGGTAAACAGTGGCCGAAGCACGGCGACCACGGCGTACAAGCCAATGGCGACCACCACGATCATCGCACCCGGCGCCAACCGGTGGAAGAAGGTGATGACCAGGCCGGTGACGCAAACCAGCGCCCCGATCCCCATCGCGAGGCCCATTGTACGTTGGAACGAGGAGGTGCAGAGCTGGGCCACCGCCACCGGAACGATCATCAGCGCCGAAACCAGCAATAGCCCCACCACCCGCATCGCCACGGTGACGCTGAGGGCGGCGACCACGGCAATGAGGATGTTGAAGAACTGCACCGGAAGGCCGGTGGATCGAGCGAAATCTTCGTCTTGGCAGACGGCGAACAGGGCCGTGCGCAACCCGATTCCCACCGCGATGATCACCACTGACATGAGCACGGTCAGCACCAGGTCGGTGCTGGAGACGGTGGCGAGGGAACCAAAGAGGTAAGCCATCAGGTTGGCGTTCGTGCCGCCAGCGATCCCGATGATCACCACGCCGCCGGCGATCCCGCCATAGAACAGCAGCGCCAGCGCCACATCGCCGCTGGTGGTGCCGCGGGAGCGGACGATCTCAATCATCACAGCGCCGGCGATCGCGGCCAGCATGGCACCGGGGATGGCGAACGCTTCGGCATTGGTGGCCCCGGTCAACGCGCCGGCGAGCCAGCCCATCGCCACGCCGGTAAGTGCGACGTGCCCGATCCCATCGCCGAGCAGAGACAGCCGGCGCTGCACCAGGTAGGTACCGATCACCGGCGCTGCCAGCCCCACCACCACCGCGGCGATGAGGGAGCGTTGGCCCAGGGAACTGGACAGGATCGCACCGATGGTGTCAAAGAAGCTCACGGCAGTGTCCTGGTGTGCGGTTCGGGAGTGGCGGCGTATTCGCCGTGTTCGGGGTGCAGGTGTTGGTGATCGGGATGGTCGTGACCTGCGCTGGGAGCCGGGACCTCGCCGTCGTGCACCACCCGACCCTCGCGCAGCACCACCGCGCGGTCGATGACACCGCTGAGGGTCCCAAGTTCGTGCAGGACCACCACGATCGTGACGCCCTGTGTCTTGAGTTCACGCAGGATGCTGGCGAACACTTCCTGGCTGGGTTGGTCAACGCCGGCCATCGGCTCGTCCAGGAGCAACAGCCGGGGTTTGCGTACTAACGCACGCGCAATGTTCACGCGTTGCTGTTGGCCTCCGGAGAGCTCGTGCAGCGCCCTGCCCCTGCGCTCGAGCATCCCAACCGCGTCCAGGGCCTGCAGCACCGAGTCCTTGGCGCCGCGCGGGGGAAAGATGCGGTTGCGGGACAGCAGTCCGGTGCGCACCACTTCCTCGGCGGTGGCCGGAACGCCGGCTGCGGTGCCGATGCGTTGGGGCACGTAACCGATCTTGTCCCAGGGGGCCGCTGGACCCTGTGGAGTTTCAAACAGCCGCACCGAGCCGTGGCGGATGGGCACCAGCCGCAGGCAGGCCCGCAGGAGCGTGGACTTGCCCGATCCGTTCGCCCCGAGTAGAGCCACGGTCTCGCCTTCGTCAACGGTTGCGCTGACACCGTGCAGCACCTGGGCCCGGCCCAGGTGTACGTCGAGTGAGTCGATCTCTAGGGGCTTCACTCGGCCCCGCCCCACGTTCCATCGAACATGGAAACCATTATCAGAAAGCGCTTCGCGGGTGTCAAAGTGATGTTGGCCCCAGTCGGCGGTGAGAACTGACCGTGTGCCGTTCCCTGCTCGCAGCCCGATAGCCGGGCACAGTTGGACCTGATGACCCATGAGCACACCGACCTAGACCTCAACCCCGTGGCGGCCCGACGTGCCCGCAGGATCCTGCTGGCGCTCGTGTTGCCCATCCTCATTGCCACGATCGCCGGTGTGGCGTTTTTGTGGCCGCGTGGGGAATCGCCGGTTGGATCTCAACCAAACCCCATCGATGGTCCGGGTTTTGTCACCGCCGAGGTCACCGAGGTCACCGGCGAAGTCGGCACCGAGGTGCTGGCACAACTAGAGGATGGCAGCGAGCAGATCGTGCCGGTGCAGGTGCCGGCCGAGTTCGTCTCCGGCGGCATCGAACCCGGCGATCGGATGAAGGTCTTCTTCACCCCTGCGGCGATGGGTTCTGGCAGCCCCTACGTGTTCGTGGACTTCGTGCGCGACGTGCCCATGCTGTTGCTGGCCGGCCTGTATTGCGTGGTGGTGCTGCTGGTGGCGCGCATCCGTGGACTGATGGCAATCGGAGGTTTGCTCGCTTCGATGGCGGTGATGGCCTTCTTCCTCATCCCGGCGCTGATGGCCGGTGCACCTGCGCTGATCACCACCCTGGTGGGGGCCAGCGCGATGATGTTCTTCGCCGTCTACCTCGCGCACGGGATATCGATCCGCACCACCACCGCGCTGCTGGGCACGTTCATCGGCTTAGCGATCACCACCACTCTGGCGTGGTGGTCAACGGGTGCGGCGAACCTCTCCGGCGCGCACTCCGACGGGGCGATGATGCTCGATACCGTGCTGCCCGGCCTCAGCCTTCGGGACCTGCTGCTGTGCGGGATCGTCATCGCCGGAATGGGCGCCCTGAACGACGTGTCCATCACCCAGGCCTCCGCGGTCTGGGAACTGCACGCCGCCAACCCCAAGGCGAGTATCCGCGAGGTGTTCTCCCGGGCCATGCGCATCGGCCGCGATCACATCGCCTCCACGGTCTACACCCTGGCGTTTGCCTACGTCGGCACCGCGATGACCACACTGATGGTCGTGATGCTCTACGACCGGTCCTTCGGATCCACGATCACGGCGGGGGAGATCGCCGAAGAGGTGGTCCGCACCCTGGTGTCCTCCATCGGCCTGGTGTTGGCGATCCCCGCCACCACTGCGATCGGGGCGGCGCTGGTGCGCTCCAGCCGCAGACGAAGCGAGCCCCTAAAGAGTTCCGGGGACGACGACGGCGCAGCCCACGTGGCGTCCGGGTCACCTGCTGCGGGGGAGGGTGAGGCGTCGAGGGCGGCCGGCAACGGGTGAGGGGTAGCAATGTGATTGCTGTGCAAGATCACACCTGCGCAGGCGGCCCCGATGGGCCAGTATCGGTGACAATGGTGGCGTGACCGCCTTGACCATCGGCCCCTACACCTTGGGGGCACCCGTCGTCCTAGCCCCCATGGCCGGGGTTACCAACGCGCCCTTTCGGGCGCTGTGCCGGCGCGCCGGAATCGCCGGGCTCCCCGACGGGCACGCTGGCGACAGTCCCGCCCCGGCCGGACTGTACGTTGCGGAGATGGTCACCTCCCGGGCGCTGGTGGAGCGCACGCCGGAGTCGATGCGGATCATCTCCCACGATGCCGACGAGGCGGTTCGCAGTATTCAGTTGTACGGCGTGGACCCGGCGACCGTGGGCGCCGCCGCCCGAATGGTCGTGGAGGAGGACCGCGCGGACCACATCGACCTGAACTTTGGGTGCCCGGTGCCCAAGGTCACCCGCAAGGGCGGGGGTGCGGTGCTGCCCTGGAAGTCCGAGTTGTTCGGTGCCATCATCACTGCCGCCGTCGAGGCCACTGCCGGCACCTCGGTGCCGGTTACGGTGAAGATGCGGATGGGGGTCGACGCCGATCACCTCACCTATATCGATGCCGGGTTGCGGGCCCAAGACGCCGGGGTGGCGTCGGTCGCGCTGCACGGGCGAACCGCCGCCGACTACTACTCCGGTACCGCGAACTGGGATGCGATCGCTGCGTTGAAAGAAGCGGTCACCGACGTGCCGGTGCTCGGAAATGGCGACATCTGGTCCGCTCAAGATGCCCTGGCGATGGTGGAGCACACCCGCTGCGACGGGATCGTCGTGGGCCGCGGATGTCAGGGCCGGCCGTGGCTCTTCACCGACTTGGTAGCGGCCTTCAGCGGCTCGGACCTACGTGTGGAACCGGGCTTGGGCCAGGTGGCGCAGGTCATTGCCGAGCACGCACAGTTGATGGTCGCCCACTTCGGTGATGAGACCAAGGCCCTGCGTGAGTTACGCAAGCACATGTCGTGGTACCTCAAGGGATACGTCGTCGGCGGACCAGCCCGAGCCGCTCTGGGATTGGTGAGTTCGCTCGCCGAACTCGACGATCGGCTGGGTGACCTGGATCTGTCCCAGCCGTATCCGGGTGAGGGTGCCGAGGGTCCACGGGGCCGGGCCGGTACCCCGAAGGTCCCGCATGTGCCGCAGGGGTGGCTGGACAGTCGCGAACTGGATGCCGACCTGCGCGCGATGCTCACTCAGGCGGAATTGAGCGTGTCCGGCGGGTAGTTCGCAGCGGCGCCTTTGGGTTGGGCTGGTCGCCTTGGCCTACTGAGGGTAAGCCTCGTTTTTGGGTGGCCCTACTCGCCCGAGTCGAACTGCGGGGTGACCGCCCATACGGTCTCATCGGGACCCACCACGTCTGGATGGGATTCGGTACCGCTGTGCGCGAGCACTTCGAGGTCGGCCGGCAGCGGTACCGGCTGGGTTCCGAAGTTGGTGAGGACCACGATCTCCCGGTTGGTGAACACCAGCACGCTTTCGGAGTCCACGGGCAAGCCGTCTACCCAGGCGAGCGATCCCGATCCGAGTTGCCAGTCCCGCCGGATCGACAACGCCGCACGCACCAGTTCCAAGGTGGACGCCGGATCGCCCTTCTGCACGTCGGCGGCGAGCGCGGCGAAGCTCGATGGCTGCGGCAACCACGCCGATCCGGTGGGGGAGAATCCGTAGGCGGGCTGCTCGGCTTGCCAGGGGATCGGAACGCGGCATCCGTCGCGCCCCTTCTGCTCACCGCCCGAGCGCACGAAGGTGGGATCTTCGCGCAGGTCATCGGGCAGGGTGGTGTGATCCGGCAGGCCGAGTTCTTCGCCCTGATACAGGTAGGCGGAGCCGGGAAGCGCCAGCATCAACAACAGCGCCGCGCGGGCCCGGCGCAGTCCTAGGTCGGCGTCGGGTTGGGGGTCATCGGCGCCGATCCCATGGGGCCCGCGCCCGCCCTTATCAATCGCGAGGCGGGTGGCGGCGCGCACCACGTCGTGGTTGGACAGCACCCAGGTGGATGGGGCGTCGACTTCATCGAGTGCCACCAGGGCTGCCCCGATGCTGGCCTTCTGTTCTGCGGTGTCCCACCGGGTGCTGAGGTAGCCAAAGTTGAAGGCTTGCTGCATCTCATCGGGGCGCACGTAGGCGGCCATCGCTGGTTCGTCATCCACCCACGCTTCGGCGATCAGGGCTCGGTCGCCGTCGTAGTCGGCCAGAACTTTGTGCCACTGCCGGTAGATCTCGTGGACGCCGGGCTGGTCCCACATCGGCGGTTTGGGCTGATCGCCGCGGTGGCTACTGGCCATCTCCTGATCGCCGATCCAGTCCGGCAGCGCCGGGTCCTTGACCATCCCGTGAGCCACGTCCACCCGGAAACCGCTGACTCCACGGTCCAGCCAAAATCGCAGGATCTGGACGAACTCTGAACGCACGTCGGGGTTGTCCCAATTCAAGTCTGGCTGGTGGGTGTCGAAGAGATGCAGGTACCACTGGCCCGGCGTGCCGTCCGGTTCGGTGACCCGGGTCCATGCTGGGCCGCCGAACACGCTGAGCCAGTTGTTCGGCGGCTCGCTACCGTCGGGACCGCGTCCATCGCGGAACATGTACCGGTTGCGTTCCGCCGAGCCGGCCGGGGCGACCAGCGCCTCAGCGAACCACGGATGTTCATCGGAGGTGTGGTTAGGCACCAGGTCAACGATGACTTTGAGGCCCAACTGGTCGGCGCGAGCGAGCAACGCATCCATGTCCGCCAGGGTGCCGAACCGCGGATCGACGCCGCGGTAGTCGGCCACGTCATAGCCTGCGTCATGTTGGGGCGAGGGGTAAAACGGGGACAGCCAGACGGCGTCCACACCCAGGCTAGATAAGTAGCCCAGCTTGGAGGTGATACCCGGCAGGTCACCCATGCCATCGCCGTCGGCATCGGAAAAGGACCGTGGATAGACCTGATAGATCACGGCATCGCGCCACCACGGCACGGCTTCCTCCCGGGCGCGGTGGATCAGAGTTGTGGTGGTGGCCGCAGCGACCTTGGATGCGGTGGTCATGACCTCAGTCTGATGAGTGGTGGCGTTCGATGCCAGTTGACACTCCCGTGCAGGGCCCTGGGCGCGGTCGGTTCTGGGCAGGTGCGTCACGATCCGTCGGTCGGGCCCGTTGCCTCATCAGGCCCGGCCAGTCACGACTCATCCGTCGCCGGCGCCCAGGTGATGGGCAGGCCGTGCGGGGCCGCGACCCCAAGATCCTGGGTTTGCCCGTACGGCCACGAGGTCACCGTGACCAGGAATTGGTGCCGTTCGTCTGCGCCACGTCGCTGCGGCTCAAGGCGGATGTGGGCAAATGGAGACTCCTCGGTCGCCGTCATCCCCAACGCGTTCACCTTGGCAGTGATCCGTTGCTGCTCGGCCGGCGGGAGGTATTGCCACATGATGCTGTGCCACAGCACGGTCAGCTTTCCGGGTTGCAGGGTGAGCCCTTCAACAAAGTCACCGGCGCCTTGTGCGTGCACCTGTGGGGGATGAGTGGCGGCAAGGTCCAGGGCCGCACGGAGGCGCTGATGCCGGGCGTCTTGATCGGGCCACACGTATGCCCTCAAGGCGAGGCGTCCGTCATCGGTGCCAGCCGGGATCGGGTGCAGGTCGCAGCCGTGGGCGGCTTCGAAGCCGAGCTCGGGCCAAGGGGTGAGCGGCGCGGGTTGCCAGGCGGGTTCGAGCACCACGTTCTGGGACGGGTCTCCGAAACGCGTGCCGTCAGCGTCGCGGTAGGTGTAACGGTCGGCGAGTAGGTTCAACCCGCCGGAGGCTCCGATCTCGAAAACGTGGACCGGCAACCGGAACTTCAAAGGCAGCGCGAGGAGTGCCCCATAAAGCGCCGTGGCGCGGCCCACCTCATTCGTCTGGGGTGCTCGGTCAAGCCATTCACGGGCAGCCTCGGTGTGCTCACGCAGGTACTCCACAACAGCGGCCGGTCCCGCAACCGGGTCCCAGGTGCCTCCGGTGGTGGGATAGAACGCCTCGAGTGCTTGGGCGTGGCCGCCGAGCACGAGGCGGTGCACGCTACCCACGAGCCGCAGGCCCAACGCCGAGGGGCCGGAGTCGTTTTCATGCCCGGAGAGAACGTCGGCGACCGGCCCTGCGTGTTCGTAGTCCTGCGCTAGTGCGTCGAGTAGATCCCCGTACATCGCCGAACCCAACGTGCGGCAACTGGAGGCTTGGTGACGAAGGGCGGAGACGGGGTCCATGGCGGCATGGTTGCACCTAGGGTCGGGCTTGGCAATCTGCGGACGAAACGGCGCAAAAGGCAAAGCTAAGGCAAAGAGTTGCGGGATGGCGTCTCAGAACGGTAACGGTTTCAGGACTGCCGCTCCCGGATTCTGACGGGTGCTCGGGTACCGAAGAGTCGGAGGTTTTCGACTGCAACCACGCGGTTTTGGAGTAGTGGCGCTTCGAGTGTTTTCGGCCACATCAGACAGTTCGTTGCGTTTGTGCCACTTGTCCATGCCCCATACCGTGAAAGGGATCCCTTATGCCCGCCAGGTGCGCTTGGCCCGATCGACGTGCGTTCACGCGCTCCTTCGGTCCGCGTGAGACGCGGCGGGTACGCAAACGAGAAGGAGCGAAATATGGTCTCGCGCCGAATCATGGCGACGGGCGCTGCGGTTGCAGCATCTGCACTCTTGCTGGCCGCGTGCGGTAACGGCGACAGCCCTGGCGGTAACGGAAACGGCAACGGCGAAAACGGTGCCGACGGACACCTCGGCGAACTCCAAGACGCTGGCAGCGTCACCGTCGGCTTCGCTGGCGAGGAACCGTACAGCTACGAAGAGGACGGTGAAATCACCGGGGCCGTCATCGCGATCGCTCAGGAAGTGTTTGGGGAGCTAGGTGTCGACGAGGTCGATGGCCAGCTCACGGACTGGGGTGCTCTGATCCCCGGCCTGAACGCTGAGCGTTTCGACGTGATCTCCGCGGGTATGTCCATCTTGCCCGATCGTTGTGCACAAGCAGACTTCGGTGACCCCGAGATCATGTACACCACAGCCCTCCTGGTGCCAGATGGCAACCCAAACAACCTGCAGAACCTGCAGGACGTTGAGGAGGCTGGGGTAGGCCTGGCGGTCATGAGTGGTGCGATCGAGCAGGGATACGCCGAAGACATGGACCTTGACCACATGACGGTGAGCACGCCTCAGGACGGCTGGGAAGCAGTCACCGCGGGTCGTGCCGACGCATTCGCGCTAACTGCGATTTCGCTGCGCTCGATGCACGAGCGGACCCCGGACGATGGCGTCGAGGTCACCGAAGCGTTCGAGGCCGTCGTGGATGGCGTCGTCCAGGTAGGAGCGGGCGCCACGGTGTTCCGCCCGGGTGACGATGAACTGCGCGAGGCCTGGAACGAAGAGCTGGCGTCCATCATCGGCGACCCCGATGAGTTCGAGCGCGTTCTTGGGCCCTTCGGTTTCACCGAGGCTGAGCGTCCCACCGAAGACATCACCACTGAAATGCTCTGCGAGGGTGATCTGCCCGAAGCCGAGGACTAATCGGTGACTGAGTTTTTCGAGTCGTTCGCCGCGGCGGCACCCCGGCTCTGGGAGGGCACGCAGATAACCCTGCTGCTCTGTGCTGGGGGTGCCGTCACGGCGTTCGTGCTGTCGGTGATCTTTGGGATTGGGGCGTCGAGCCGTTTCATCGTGATCCGGTTCGTAGTGCGGGTGGTCATCGAGTTCTTCCGCGGCACCTCATTGGTAGTCCAGTTGTTCTTCCTGTTCTACGTGCTGCCTCTCATGGGCTGGACGTTCGAACCGCTTACTACTGGGATCATCGCTCTAGGCTTGAATTATGGTGCCTATGGTGCCGAAGTCGTCCGCGGGTCGATTTCTGCGGTCCCCAAAGCCCAATGGGAGGGGACCACTGCGCTATCGATGTCCTGGACCCAGAAGATGTTCCGGGTTATCTGGCCACAGGCGTGGTCATTGATGCTTCCCGGATTGAACAATCTTCTGATCATGCTGATCAAAGGCTCGGCGCTGGCCAGCTTCATCCTGTTGCATGACATCACCTACGTGACGGACCAGCTGCGCCGAACCATGGATACCTTCGTGGTGTTCGGGATGGGCATGGTCATCTACTTCCTCATCTCCCTCGCTTGTAGTTTGGCTCTGCGTTACCTAGAGAAGCGGTCTCAACGCGCGCTCGGCCTACTCCCCGTCGATCGCTCTATCTCGATGAAGCTCATTGCTAGAGCGCGCGGAGAAGGAGGGACGGGTATCTCATGAGTTGGAGCTGGGAATTCGCAGCCGAGATCCTTCCTGAGCTGCTGCAGTACTTTGTGCGCGTAACCCTGTTGGTCACCTTGATTGGCACCGCAATCGCGGCCGGACTGGGCCTTATCGTGGCGATTGTGACCCGGGTCTTGCCCAAGTTCGCCGCACTGCCGATCCGGTGGGTCATGGACTTCATCCGGATGACGCCGTTGCCCATCCAGTTGTTGTTCATCTACGTCCTCTTCTCGCCTCCGCTATCGCCTGTTCAGGTCGGGATCATTGTTATCGGAGTGCACTATTCCACCTACATGGCCGAGTCCTATCGCGCGGGTATCGAGTCCATTCGCCAGGGCCAATGGGAAGCCGCCACGGCCCTGTCGCTTCCCAAGCGACGCACCTGGCAAGCGGTGATCTTGCCGCAGGCGATCCGGGCGACGCTTCCGTCGCTGGGCAACTGGGGGATCGCGATGTTCAAGGACACTCCGTTCTTGATCATCATTGGAGCCGTCGAAATGGTTACCCGCGCTCAAACGCTCGGTGACCGTACGTTCAACTACGTCGAACCATTCACTATCGCAGGCCTGATCTTCTTGGCCGCGAGCTACCCCATCGCAATACTGATGCGCAAGCTGGAGGACCGCCTTGCCTACAAGTGATCAATCCAAGATCGTGTTCTCCGATGTGGTGAAGAAGTTCGGAGACACCACCGTGCTCGATGGCCTGAACTTCAGCGTGAGCGCTGGTGAACGCGTCAC
>JBMDWZ010000319.1:0-1598 GCA_048594865.1 Beutenbergiaceae bacterium | reverse complement strand
GGCCCTGGTCAAAGCCATGGTCGCCGACCTGGACATGGACGTGACCGTCGAGGGCGCACCGATCGTCCGCGAACCAGATGGGTTGGCGCTCTCCAGCCGCAACGCCAACCTCAGCGCCCAGGAACGATCCGACGCGCTCACCCTGGTGCGAGCACTCCGGGCGGGCGAGCAGGCTAGTGCGCAGGGGGCGAATGACGACCAGATCCGGCTGCGGGCCCTGCAGGTGTTTGAAGAAGCAGGATCGAACGTGACCTTGGACTACCTGGAGATTGTTGACCCGATCACGTTTCGGCCGCCGGAAGCCGGCGAAGCTACCGCGGGCGAGCGCCTGTTAGTGACCGCCGCCACGGTTGGCGCGACGCGATTGATCGATAACGTGGTTTTGAGTTCTCGGGAGCCGAATCAGCCCGGTTAGTATCGGTGCGTGAGTTCCAGTCCTACCCAGCCAGCCGACGAATCCCTAACGAGCGCCTCTGACGTTCCAGAGCAGGTGCAGGTGCGGCGCGATAAGCGCGCCAAGATGCTCGCAGCGGGAAGCGAGCCCTATCCGGTGACCTTGCCGGTGACAACCACGATCGCCGCGATCCGAGCCGAACACGAAGGCCTGGAAGCGGGAGAGGAAACCGACGTCGTCGTCGGCGTCGCCGGCCGGGTGATGCACCTGCGCAACACCGGCAAGCTGTGCTTTGTGCACCTGCAAGACGGTGAAGGTAACCGGCTGCAGGTGATGATCTCCGCTGGCGAGGTCGGGGCCGAGCGGCTCGCTGAGTTCAAGGAGCTCGTGGACCTCGGCGATCACTTGTATGCCCACGGTCGGGTTATCGCCTCCCGTCGCGGGGAGTTGTCGGTGTTCGCCGATGCCTTCGAGATCGCCTCCAAGGCCCTGCGCCCGCTGCCCACCCTGCACAATGAGTCCTCCGAAGAGTCGCGGGTGCGCCGCCGCTACCTGGACCTCATCTCACGGCCAGCTGCCCGGGATATGGTGCGGGTGCGCGCCGGCGTGGTTCGCTCCTTGCGCGAGGAGTTCCACCAGCGTCACTACACCGAGATCGAGACCCCGATGCTGCAGACCCAGCACGGGGGCGCCGCGGCTCGTCCGTTCAGCACGCACATGAACGCCTTCGACATCGACCTGTACCTGCGCATCGCCCCGGAACTGTTCCTCAAGCGCGCCGTCGTCGGTGGCGTAGACCGGGTCTTTGAGATCAACCGGAACTTCCGGAATGAGGGCGTTGACTCGTCACATTCACCGGAATTCACGATGCTTGAGGCCTATGAGGCTTACGGCGACTACAACACAATGGCCGAACTCACCCAGCGCCTCGTGCAGCGCGCGGCAGAAGATGTATTTGAAAGTACAACTGTTGTCCTGGCCGATGGAACCGAGTATGACGTGGGCGGCCAGTGGGAATCCATGCAGATGTACCCCTCGCTCTCGGCCGCCGCGGGTGAAGAAATCACGCCGCAGACACCACTTCCCGCACTTCTTAAGATCGCAAAAGCTGCTGGGCTCGATCTGGAATCCGAACACCTAATACATGGCAAGGCCGTCGAAGAATTGTGGGAACACTTCGTAGGGAACGCGTTGTACGCTCCCA
>JBMDWZ010000318.1:0-2335 GCA_048594865.1 Beutenbergiaceae bacterium | reverse complement strand
CCGCCTTCTCCGATGATGCGGCCGGTGACTGTTCCGGCGATATCGGTCACGTGATAGAGGGCCATGCCTTCGTGTTCGGTGCCCAGGATGGTGCCGTCGGGATGGCGCACGACGGAGGTGGTGGAGTTGAAGTCGGTGACTTCTCGGGTGGAGTAGCCCAGTGGTGTGGGTTGGAACCGGTTTGTTGAGTTGGCGTTGCGGTGGATGAGGCGCTGGTCGTTGGTGGCGCCGAGGTAGATGTTGCGGAACTCTTCACCGCTGGAGGTTTCTCCGCCGCGTAGTTGAGTGTTGTTGTCATAAATCAGCTCGGTGCCATCGGGCAGCGTGGTCATTGAACCGTCCCCGGTTCTTTGCCGCTCCTATGCGGGTGCCAGCACCGGGTGGTGAGGCTCTTCGAGGCCAGCGTAGTGCGCGGCCTCGAACTCTTCTGGCGGAACGTCTCCGAGGGTGGAGTGCAGCCGCCTGGCGTTGTACCAGTCGACCCACCCAGCAGTGACCCACTCGACGTCATCGATCGTTTTCAGGGGCCCGGCTCTGAATGGGGATCGGTCACGAATTGCTTCGTTCTTGAACAATCCGATCGTGGACTCGGCGAGGGCATTATCGAACGCGTCGCCGATGGAACCGATCGACGCGGCGATACCCTCGAGTGCGAGCGTTTCCGCGAACGACACACTCGTAAATTGAGAGCCCGCATCGCTGTGATGGATCAATCCGTCGTCCGCGGGGTGTCCGTCGCGGTCACGTCGCCACAGGCCCATCCGCAGCGCAGTAGTCACCAACGGCGTCGCCTTGGTTGTACTTGCGTGCCAGCCGACGACCTTGCGGGAGAAGCAATCGATCACGAACGACACGTACACGAACCCGGCCCAAGTCCTCACATAGGTGAAGTCCGCAACCCAGCGCCGGTTAGGAAGCCGAGCCGTGAAGTCTCGCTCCAGCAGATCTGGCGCTCTGGCAGCGTTCCGGTCCGGGATCGTTGTCCGGGTTCCCTGACCACGCACGAGCCCGTTGACCCCCAGCTGCCGCATCAACCGGTCCACGCGCCGGGCAGAGACCGCATGCCCCTGCCGGCGCAGTAGCGCCACCATCTTCCGTCGCCCATACATCGACTCCGGCTTGAGCGCGCCGCCCTCATCGATACGGGCCGTAAGGATCGCGTCGATGAGGATCGCATCGCCTCGGTCACGATCGCACGGTTGCGTGCGTTTCCATGCCCGATATGTCCGCTCGGCGACCTTGACGCCCTGCTCTCGCAGGACCTTGCAGATCGACCCGACCGAGCGGCCCATGGTCCGCTGTTCCTCAATGAACGCGAGGATCAGCGGCGTCGGGGGTCGAGTTCCCCGGCGAAGAAAACTGCCGCGTCCCGCAGGATCGCGTTCGCCTCGCGCAGTTCACGGTTCTCCCACTCAAGCTTACGGATCCGTTCAGACTCACTCGAGGTGACCCCCTGCCGGTCACCGGCATCGACTTGCGCTTGACGCACCCACCGACGCAGCGACTCGGCACCGAACCCGAGCCGCTTGGCGACGGTCTCGCACGCGCTCGTGATGTTCGGGTATTCATCGAGGTGATCGAGCACGAGCCTGACCGCGCGCTGCTTCGTCTCCTCCGGGATCCTCTTTGGCATGATCTCTATCTTCCTTCCAAACTCGAAAGGAAACGGCATCAAACCGAGGACGGTTCACTGAACCTTTTCGTGAGTGTGTGGCTCAGCGGCTGGTCGATTCGGATATGTCCAGTGAGTGGCTAGCGGTGTGGGTCGGACTCTCTGACGAGCCTTACAAGCCGACAAGTGAGGACAATGAGGCGCTAGAGGATGTTTGGGTGCCAGCGCAGAAGGAGTGCAATATTGAAGTGCCGCCTGATTCGCGGTAGCAGCGCTCATGCGGGCCGCGCCTGTCCCCAGCGGCGGTTTCCGTGTTCCTCCATCGCCTTGATGCAGTTGGGCAGGTAACGCCTCGCGTGGAGGAGTAGCGCAGTTCCCAGGTGTCGCGCTTGCGGCCCTGACAGCCGCACAGGCACCAGCCGCACATGGCCCACATGTTGGGTGGGGACTAAGGCAGGCCCTGGAGCATGCGCCAGCGACGGTGAAAAGGGTGCGTCGGAGGCTCGCTCTTTAGCCTTGTTTCGTGTCGGCTGGTGCCGTATGGCTGGCGTTCGATGTTGACACAGTGTGTTGACAAGGCGACCGGTAGCGGGTGGCAATGCCGTCTGACCTGCACGTTTATCGGTGCCCCTGACAGGATTCGAACCTGTGGCCTTCTGCTCCGGAGGCAGACGCTCTATCCACTGAGCTACAGGGGCGGAGTACCGCCGGATGAGAGTACCA
>JBMDWZ010000317.1:0-2711 GCA_048594865.1 Beutenbergiaceae bacterium | reverse complement strand
TAACGCACCGGCCGCCGCCGTGGACGTCGCCGGCACGTGCACCACTCCTGGGGCGTGCGCGGACAACCATCGCCGGCACTGCGCCCACGCGTGCGGATGGGTGGAGACGTGCTGCACGTCGGCAAGCGTGACGCCGTCGCGCGCTACCAACACGAACTCCACGTTCACGATCGCTTCGCCCAGGACCACCAGCGGCAGCCCGGAACTGAGCGCGTCCAAGGTGGCGCTCACGCCACCTTCCACGGAGTTCTCGATCGGCACCATGGCACGGTCGGCGGCGCCGGTGCGCACCGCCTCCAGCGCGCTGGGCACATCGGTGTGGGCGAGGAATTCGTGCTCGGCAGGGTCGGCAACCTGGCGAAGTGCGGCCTCGGTAAACGTCCCTGCGGGACCTAGGTACGCGTAACGCAATGCAGACCTCCCTGCGGATTCGGAGTAACAATTAAGTAGATGCCATGTGAAAGACGGCTCTGGTGCAACCTCCAAGAGCCTAGCCGCGCTTAGGCTGAGTCGGTGATCAGCCGAACCGCCGGTCGAATGTTGCGCGCCATCCCGACCTTGTTAGTGGGCGCGCTGTTGGCGACCCTGTTAGTCGCGGCCCCGGCTGCCAGCAGCACCTCAACCAGCAGCGCCTCGCACGTGTCCCTGGCGACCCAAACCCAGGCCCCAGACACCGACGACTCCCCCGAGGAAGACAACACCACCGACAACGAACCGGTGGTGTTCATCGGTGTGGCCGGGCTGATGTGGACCGATCTGTCCGAGGACGTCACCCCGAACATGATCGGCCTCACCGGCGAGTCGGTGGGCTCGCTGATGGTGCGCAGCGTGCGTTCCACCGCCTGCCCGGCGGATGGCTGGTTGGCGATCTCCGCCGGAAACCGCGCCGGTGACCTCGCCGGCCCGTGCCGCCAACTGACCGAACCCGGCGCCGGCGGCATCGCCCCGGGCTGGGCCGACTATGAAGAGTCGGCCGCCGGGCTGTCCTACCGCGCCCGGATCGGCACCTTCGGTGAGGCGTTGGAGACCCAAGGTTTCGACGCCGTCGGCATCGGCCCTGGCGCGGCGATCGCGCTGGCGGACACCCAGGGCCGCTCGGCCAACCACCTGCCCCGGCTCACCGGGGACGTACCGCTGAGCACCCAGATGATCTCCTCAGCCCGGGAGGCCGACCTCGTCGTCGTCGACGCTGGCGCCATCCGCCCGGTCCCCCGCGACTATCAGGCCCGCGGCACCGATGAGGCCGAAACAATGCGCAACCCGATCAGCCCCGAACGCTGGCGCTACCAGCAACTACAGCTGATCGACCGGCGCGTGGGCTCGATCCTCACCGGCCTGCACACCTCCGGCGTGGACCCCACGATCGTGCTCGCCGGCCTGGCAGACGATGGCACCACCTCGCTTCGAGTGCTCGCGGTCAGCGGCGAGCAAGCAGAGCCGGGGATGCTCCAGACCAGCTCCACCCGCCAGACCGGCTATGTCACCGCCACCGACCTGACGCCGTCGCTCATTTCGCTGCTCGGCGGTGAACCGCTCGGCGGAGACGTGATCGGCGCCCCACTGCGCACCGAGGCCACCGAATGGAACGCCTCCGAACGCCGCGATGAGTTGAAGAACCAGAACGTGCACGCCAAGGCCGTGGCTCCGATCGTGCCCACGTTCTACCTCATCATGGTGATCTTGAACCTGGCGTTGTTCGCGGCGATGGCGGTGGGACTGAAGCGGCCGGCTGCCGAACGGGTGCGCAAGTTCTTGGCCCGCCGAGCCCCCAAGCTCGCCGACCGGCTCACCGCCTTCACCGTGCACCGCCGCAAGGTGCTGCGGACCATGCGGGTGGTGGCCCTGAGCATCGCCTCACTGCCGGTGGCCTCATTCCTGGCGAACATGATGCCGTGGTGGGCGCACACCCCGGCCGCGCTCGGTCTGGCCGCCTGGGTGGCGGTGTTCGTGGCGGTGATCGTCACGATCGCCCTCATTGGCCCGTGGCGCCGGCACGTTCTGGGCGCGCCCACGGTGGTGGCTGCGATCACCGCGCTGGTGCTGACGATAGACATCGCCACCGGCGCCACCCTGCAGGTCTCGGCGGTGATGGGGATCTCCACGATCGTGGCCGGCCGGATGTACGGGATGAACAACACCGCCTTCACCCTGTTCACCGTCTCCACGCTGTTGGTGACCGTCGCACTGGCGAACTTCCTGGTGCAACGCGGGCTGCGCAAGATCGCCGGTGTCGTGACGCTGGTGATCGGAATCGCGGTCTCGATCTTCGACGGCGCCCCCAGCCTCGGCGCTGACTTCGGTGGGCCGCCCGCACTGCTGCCCGCCTACGGGCTGCTGGCGCTGATGGCCGCCGGGGTGCGACTGTCGGTGCTTCGGATTTTCCTGGTGCTCGGGATATCGGCGGTCGCCACGATCATGTTTGCGTTCGTGGACTGGCTGCGCCCCGCGGAGGATCACACCCACCTCGGCAGGTTCTTCCAAACCCTGATCGACGGCGGGGTATGGGACGTCATCTGGCGCAAACTCGGCCAGAACATCTCGATCCTGTTCAACAACACCCCGCTGACGCTGCTGGCCCTGTGCGGTGTGCTCACGGTGATCTTCGTGTTCGCCCGCCCAATCCGGCGCACCATTTTGGAACCCGGCGTAGCCGACTCGTTCTCCGGCGGCACCCCGCTGAGCCGGATGGGTCAAGCCGCTCCGATGCTGCC
>JBMDWZ010000316.1:0-3518 GCA_048594865.1 Beutenbergiaceae bacterium | reverse complement strand
GACGCCGCCCTGCTCATCCCCCTGACGTTCGCGTTCCCGAACCAAGAGGCGTCCGATGACCCAATCGCCACGCTCGACGCCGTGCAGCGTTACGCGCAACGGCTCACGATCTTTGCCCAGTCCGGGGCCATCACCACCACCCGCTACCGCAGCCTGTTCGCGTTCATGGAAGAAGCCATCTATGAGGTCGACCCCGCAAACATCAGGGCAAGCCCCCGTAGCGCCGAACGCAACCGGATCTTCCACCCCAAGAGCTGGGCGCTGCGCTTCGCCGATGAAAGTGGCGGCTACCTGCATCGATTAGTCGTCGCTAGTCGCAACCTCACGTTCGATACCTCCTGGGATACGGTCCTGGTCCTCAACGAGGGCGAAGGCGCCAACCCCATCGATTCCGCACCGATCTCCCGATTCCTGCGAGCGCTCCCCGGGCTGGCACACTCCATTCCAAAGTCCAAGGTCGACGACGTCGAAAACCTCGCGCAGTCGTTTGAGTCGGCCACGCTAATCCCGCCTCGCCCTTACGACTCTGCGACGGTCGTCCCGCTGGGATTAACGGGACCGCCGCCCACATGGCCACTGCCCGAACACGTCGATCGAATGCTCGCGATCAGCCCCTTCCTGGACAAGACGATGGTGCGCTATCTACCGGGCAGCCGGGACCGCACACTCCTGGCCGCACCCGAGAGTCTGAACCGGATAGGTGCTTCCACAGCCAAGGACTGGCGCACCACCGTCCTTTCGCACGCCGCCGCGATCGACGCCGATGACGCGACGCAACCCCACGCCGTCGAACAGGATCCGGGAACCCGCGAGTCCGATCTTCAGTCCCGTGGCCTGCACGCGAAGGTGGTCATCGCAGACCTGCCGCGGGGATCGCGAGGCCAGTCGGTCACTATTACCGGATCGGCGAACCTCACGAGCGCAGCGTGGGGACGAACCGTGGGCGCCGCGGAGGGGAACGTCGAACTCGCCGTCGTCCTCACCGGTCATCGCAAACACGTCGGAGTGGGGCCCACTCTCGAGGGCGAGTCCGGACTGGGCAGGGTCATCGAGGAGTTCCAACCGGCCACCGACGACGGCGAAACTGACCCGCTGCAGGACCTCACCTTCCTCATCGAAGGCTTCCACCGAAAGTTGGCAGCGACCGACCTGACCGCCTCACTCACCACCGGCACCGAAAACACGTTCACCCTGAAATTCGATACGGCACAGGTCGCACACGCGAATCTCCCTGATGCCAGCACCCAGGTGTGGCCGCTGAGCCTTCATCATCAGAGCCACAGGCGGCAAGCAACAGGTGCTGTGGCCAACTGGGAGGGCCTCGACGTCACCCACGTGACGCCATTTCTTGCCGTGCGCACCACGGTGCGCACCGACGTCGGCCAGTCTTCGCGGGAGTGCGTGCTGCGGTTGTCGCTCACGGGAGATTCGGTGGATCGACGGCGAGCGGCGGTCCGTGAGCACCTGAGGGATCGCGATCAAATGCTGCGGTACCTCGGGTACTTGTTGGGGTCTCCAACCACGGAATCCCAACCCCACACCACAGCGCGTGCCGCAGGTGGGTCCGCAAAATCTGTCGGAGCGGTGCTGGCTGTCCCGGACCTCTTCGAGCGCCTTGTTCGGGCCGCGGCGCACTCCCCAGAAGTGATCGAGCGGATTCAACAGACTCTCGATTCGCTCGACCTCACCGAGTCCGAGCGCCAAAGCCTTCTACCCGCGGGCTTCACCGAGCTGTGGCTGGCAGTGACGGGGGTGGCGCCATGACTGAGGAGTTCAACGCGGGCACTGTCTTGGCTCAACTGACCGACTTTCAGCGCCGGACCGTGGAGCGCGCGCATGAACGGCTGTGGGCGCCGGGTGGGTCGAGAAGATTCCTGGTCGCCGATGAGGTCGGTCTGGGAAAGACGATGGTGGCTCGAGGCGTCATCGCCAAAGGCATCGAGCACATGCGGGCCCTTGGCGTGCCTCGGATCGACGTGGTCTACGTATGCTCCAGCCAGCAGATCGCCAGCCAGAACCTTGCCCGCCTGGCGATCCCGGGGATCACCGAGCTACCGGTTGAGCGGATCACCATGGTTCCGGGCAGATCGAAGGAGTTTGCCGAGTCTGACCTCAACGTCATTGCGCTAACCCCGGGCACGTCCTTCTCGATCGGCGGATCTGGATGGGTGGCGGAGCGGGCTTTGATCCTGACGCTGCTCGACGTTGCAGACGGAGGCCGCCGCTCCCGAGTTCGGCGGTGGCAGCGATTCTTCCAAGGTGAAGTGACAGACGATGGCCGGTTCACCGACAGCCTCGACACCGCACGCACCGATGCAGACATCGACCCAACACTTGCCGCTCAGTTCTTGGCCGATGTTCAAGCTGAGCCCGCGCCAACCGGTTCGGAACAGGAGTCCTTGTGGGACGCCGTCGAGGCCTGTGTGGCGGAGTTCAACTACAAGCATCGAATCCGGCGCCAGTTGCGTAACCGTGCAAACGCACTGATCGAGAGCCTGCGGCGGATCTTGGCTCGCGCCAGTGTGGCCGCACTCGAACCAGACCTGGTGATCTTCGACGAGTTCCAGCGGTTTAAGGAACTTCTCGATCCGCACTCGCCCGGTGGCCGGCTCGCGCGATCGCTCATCGATCACGTAGACCACTTAGGCAATCAGGCGCGAACCTTGATGCTCTCGGCCACGCCGTATCGCATGTTCACCCTTCCCGAGGAACGGTTCGGCGAGAGCCCGGCGGATCACTACCAAGACTTCGCCGAAACGTTGACGTTCTTGGGTGGTGCTAACGGAGTGGACCTTGCCGAACGCACGCAGCAGAATCTGGCGCGGATGCGCCGGGGCATGATGCCGAGGGCGGCCACGGCCGAGGTGGAGGAGGCCAAAGCAGCAAAGGCGGTCATCGAGGCGGATTTGCGTTCGGTGATGTCGCGCACCGAGCGGCTGGCAGCCCTGCCCAACCGTCGAGGGATGCTGAGCACCACTGAGGTCCCGTTCGACGTTACCGCTGAGGACGTCACGGCCTACCGCCACTACAGCCGGGTAGCCGAGCGGCTCGGCGCGCATGATCCCTTCGAGTTCTGGCACTCCGCGCCTTACCCCTTGAACCTTATGGACTCCGGCTCCTACAAACTGAAGTCTGTTCTGGATGAGGCTACTGCTGGTGGCGCCGGAGGGTTGCGGCTGCGCGGCACTGGATTTCTGGACCATGCGGACCTGATGGACTATCGGCGAGTGGATCCAGGCAACGCGAAGATGCGCGCGCTCATGCAACGCACCATTGGCAGGCAGATGCACAAGCTCTTGTGGCTCCCGCCCGCGATGCCGACTTACCGGCTGGGTACGGCGTTCGAGAACGCGTCTAATGACGGCGTTACCAAGCAGTTGGTGTTCTCCGCGTGGAATGTGGTGCCGAAGGCGATCGCGGCCATGCTCAGCTACGAGGCTGAGCGGGACGGCTTGGATCAGCGGTGGGAGGGTGGCCGCTCGGCGTATACCGACACCCAGCCCGGCAATCCGTTGACC
>JBMDWZ010000315.1:0-2963 GCA_048594865.1 Beutenbergiaceae bacterium | reverse complement strand
CAGCACCTCGTCGGAGCGAAGCTCAAAATTCGCTTTCCGGAAGAAATAGTCAACGTTGAGAGCTACACGACGGCCGACGTTCAGACTGGTCGAGCTGGTGATTATAAAATCGGCGATACGGCTATTCATGTAACCATGGCTCCTGGCGACACTCTATTTTCTGTTCGTTGTAGAGATAATATTCAACAGGGCTACCGCCCCCGCGTTCTTGTTCCTGGAGATCGTGTGATGGCTGCATCTCAGCTAGCAGACAACTCCAAAGTGGGTAAATATGTGGCTATCCAATCCATCGAAGATTTTGTCGGCACAAACATAGAAGAGGTTGGAGGATTTTCTGGAGATGGAGTGCGCGACAGTCTCCGCGAACTTCTCTTCGAGTACAATAAACGCATCGATTTCGCTGAGTCCGACAAATCCCTGAAGATCCAGATACCCGAGAACCTCTAATTATTAGATTGTAAGTCGCGATCCTCTGGGTAAGGGCATATATTTCTTCCACGCAGCAGAGAAAGTCGACCCATTTTGTGCTTCTTCGGCCATGGTGGCCCTCGGTCGACGTTGTGAGCATTGCTATCGCAGGCATCGGCGAGGGTAGGCCGCCGGTCTTCGACCGGTCGGCCTACCGAGGGCACCATAAGGGAGGCGACCAGTTTTCCCGACTAGTCCGAGTCGCCGCCTGACTTTTCAGCATGGACGTTGCCGACCAGGGCGGGCACGTCGATTGCCTCGGGCAAGGGGCGCTCGCGTCCCTCGGCGTACGCCAATCGCGCGGCGGCGAGGTCGGCCAGCCGAATCGCCTGCATGACGATCACACGGCGCAGCCCGGCGGACACCTCGCCACGCTCATGAGCCACCGCGGCTACCCGCGCGAGCGTCTCCGACCGTCGTGCGATGCGCACGTCCGGGTGTTCACGGTCCTCTCGCATTTCAGCTGGAATGAGGTTGAAGCGATACGAATCGGGCAGATCAACTCTATCTGAGCGCGGCGGGATCTTCTCGTTGAGGATGGCGTGGTACTTCGATTTTTCGATGGCAGCGAGGTAGACGGAGTACTCGATCGCGTCAACCTTGGTCTTCTTGTCCGGGTCGGTGCGGAGGTGCTCGACAGGGTACATCTCCACATCCGCGACTTCGAACGGGTCGAGAATGCGGTAAGCGAGAGTGTCGGAGCGTTGGCCTCGTAGATGCCTTCCCACACGCGTACTGAAATCCTCGCGGGTCTGGCCGACGTAGATCGGTTCCCCGTCATAGTCGTAGAAGGCGTAGACGCCGATGCATTGGCCGAGCTTTTTTCCGCTCGTGGAGTCGAATGAGTCCAGAGCTTCCGTCAGAAGTTCGCGGAACTCCCGGACGAAACGGGTAGGCATTGACTTCTTCGATGGGACCTTATTTTCCGGTTCGTTGTAGCTCGCGATCCCTGTGCTAGCCATTGGCGGCGACCTTTCCAACTTGAGTAACTGAAGCGAGTTCTCCACGCACTAGCGGGAGCAGGTAGTTTTCGTAGTTCTCGGCGAGACACGAGACTGCGGGGACGGCGACCGCGTCGCCGAAGCCGAACGGCACCTGATTGTCGCGAGCCGTGCTGAGATCGTAGTCACCTGCCCCCATGAGCCGCGCATACTCGCGCGGTGCATCCACGGGATCTGCAGGCGCTTGTTGCAGGCTGCACCACCGCCTGCTTCGACGAGCCGCCGCGAGCGGTGCGCAGGCAACCGGGCACGTCGTCAGGGCACACCTCCCACACTGCGGTGCCTTCGTGGGTGCGGCGGTCGCGGTTCGGTACTTCACTCCGAAGGTGTGGCGCAGTTTCGCTACCCGCTTCCGTTGGATCGGCAGGAGAGAGCAGACGAATGCCTCGGCGCGATCCCGGTCCCACCAGCGCTCCTCGTCGAGCGGCATGTCCTCGACCGACTCGGAGAGCCCAGTGGTCATCGGAGCCGGGGAAACGGGGAGCAGAGCGCGATGGGTCCGCACGCCCCCGTCGCAGTAGACCGGCTGGAGCCAGTCAGACATCGGCTCGGAGTTCGGCTTAGGGGCGTCTGAGGGAGGGTTCATCGCGTCGACGAGGAACAGCCGAGGTGAAGTGGCCAGCCCGACGACGTTCTCCAGAACAGTGACAGGGGGATGGTCGTCCCCCTGCTCTTCGAGCAGGCGGATGACGTGTTCGAACGTGCCCAACTGCGTCCCGGCGAGCTACAGGTCTGTGCACGGAGAGGACGCCATGCGAGCGAGGCGTAGTGAGGAAGCGTGTCCGCGGTCGTGTCGCCGACGTCGCCGAGCACGAAGTCGTGGTCGTCCGACTCACCAAACTGTGCGTCGTACATCGCCTTTTTGCTGGGCTCGTGATCGTTGGCCCAGGTCACATGGAACCCCTTGGACTCCAGGCCCATCCTGGCTAGTCCGACCCCCACGAAGAACTCCAGCATCAGCGGACGGGCGGCCTTGAGCGGCGTCACATCCTTCATGCGGGCATCCTACTGGCACCCGCCGTCATTTCCGCCGGACCCGTTGGAGACTTGGATCCGGCGGGAATTCGTCGCGATGTTCATTTCGCCGGGCAGAGGTATCTCACTTGCGCAACACACCGTGTGCGAGCGGGTGAGGCCACGGCCGTACATGCGGCTTAGAGTCGAGTCTGCGCGGCCTCCGAGCGAATCTGAGCGCCGCTACGCGCCTATCCGACTGCTCAACCTGCCTGTTCGCAGAACGGTGGGAATAACCCCGGGCCGGTTCGCAGCTACTGCTCGCGCAGCTGTTTCGTGCCTGGTGTGATGGAGGCTTTGGCATGTACCGGCTTCGGTGGAGCCGTGTTGTCGGGTTCTCAGGCCACGGTGCTCGGTAGTGTCTTCTCGAACTCTACGGGTGTCAGCCAGCCGATCGCCGAGTGCCGGCGTTGGCGGTTGTGGAAGATCTCCAGGTACTCGAAGATCGCGTTGGCCAGCTCCAGCCGGGTTCGCCACCTG
>JBMDWZ010000314.1:0-4702 GCA_048594865.1 Beutenbergiaceae bacterium | reverse complement strand
GCTCCGCAGGATCGGAGTGACCAACTCGGCGCAGATGGTGAGAAACCTGGCCCAACGAACGGCCTACCGGATGGTCCCCGATGCCGTGCGGCGTTGGGCCTACCCAGCGATGATCGCGCGCCGGTAGGCGTGGAATAGGAGCGAGCGTGCAGGCAGATTTGGTAGTGGTGGGTTCGGGATTCTTCGGGCTGACCGTGGCGCAACAAGCCGCGACGAAGCATGGACTGCGGGTCCTGGTGATTGACCAGCGTGCCCACATCGGCGGCAACGCCTACTCCCGCGATGATCCGGACACCGGGATCGAGGTGCACCAGTACGGGGCACACCTCTTTCACACGTCCAATGAGCGGGTGTGGGAGTATGTCAATCAATTCACTTCCTTCACCCCCTACGTGCACCACGTTTATACCTCCCACCGCGGTGAGGTGTACCCGATGCCGATCAACCTCGGCACCCTGAACCAGTTCTTCCGCTCCGCCCACGGCCCAGACGCCGCCCGGGATCTGGTGGCGCAGCACGCCGCAGAACTCACCGGGGACCCGGCGAACCTGGAAGAAAAGGCCATCTCCCTGATCGGGCGCCCGCTGTATGAGGCGTTTATCCGGGGGTACACGGCCAAACAGTGGCAGACCGACCCCAAGGACCTGTCGGCAGACATCATCTCCCGGCTTCCGGTGCGCTACACCTACGACAACCGGTACTTCAACGACACCCACGAGGGCCTGCCCACACGTGGCTACACCGCGTGGCTGGAGCAGATGGCCGATCACGACAAGATCGAGGTGCGGCTGGACACCGACTTCTTCGATCCGACCTCACCAGTGAACAAGGATGCGTGCGTGGGCCAGGTACCGGTGATCTACACCGGCCCCATGGATCGGTACTTCGACTACAGCCAGGGCGAGCTGTCTTGGCGCACCTTGGACTTTGAGTCCGAGGTGCTCGATGTGGGGGACTTCCAGGGCACCAGCGTGATGAACTACGCCGACGAGGACGTGCCCTTCACCCGAATCCTGGAGTTCCGGCACTTTCACCCCGAACGCGACTACCCCAAAGACAAGACCGTGATCGTGCGCGAATATTCGCGGTTTGCCTCCCGCTCCGATGAGCCTTACTACCCGGTGAACACCCCCGCCGACCGCAGTGGTCTGCTCGCCTACCGCGACATGGTCAAGGCCGAACGAGGAGTGCTGTTCGGAGGACGCCTGGGCACCTACCAGTACCTGGACATGCACATGGCGATCGGGTCGGCGCTGTCCATGGTGGACAATAAACTTCCCGAGTTGCTCGCGCAGGCCTAGCGCAATGCGACGTTGCCGGGGCTAAAGCAGATCGCGGTAGACGGATAGGTCTATTGGGTTCTCCATCGGGGGAGCAACCGGAATCTCGACGCCCTCCTTTCGAGCGTCACGAACGGCGTGAATGTGCCGTCGGTAAGATTCGGTCACCTCTTCGACATCTCCGTCCATGACCATTCGGCCATGATCGATCCAGATGACTCGAGAACACATCCGTTTAATGGTCTCTAGCGAGTGACTCACCAGGAAGATGGTGCCAGCATGCTCGCGGATGTACTCGATTCGGTCCTTGCTCTTCTGCCGGAACTCCGCGTCGCCAGTCGCCAACGCCTCATCGATCATCAAGATGTCTGGGACCGCCACAGATGAGATCGCGAAGCGCAGTCGCGCGCCCATCCCGGAGGAATAGGTCTTCATGGGCATGTGAACGAAGTCACCGATTCCGGAGAATTCCACGATCTCGTCCATGCGGTCTCGGACCTCTTTGGCACTCAGTCCCAGTGCCAGCCCGCCGATCATGATGTTGCGTTCGCCCGTGAGCTGACTCATCAATACTGCGTTAACGCCGAGCAGCGACGGCTCGCTGGACACCCAGACACGGCCCTTGGTCGGCGGGATCAGTCCGGCAGCAGCTCGCAGAAGGGTGGATTTTCCCGAGCCGTTGATTCCAACGATCCCGATCGATTCCCCGCGGTGGGCGACGAAACTGACGCCTCGCACCGCCTTGATTTCGGTGACGCTGCCCATGTTGCCCTGCGTGAGCCGGCGGTATGCCTTGACGATCGGTGATCGTGTTGGTGCGGCACCGGCTAGGGCGTTGGCGCCCAGGACCCGGTAGTTCACGTGCACATCATCAACGACTAGCGAGGGAGGGCCCAGCGTTGTTTGGGAAGCCGGCGCATCGGGCAGATCCTCGGCGTCGACTTCGAAGTCGAAATCGTCCTCACTCACGGCCATAGGTCTCCTCCCCACGCCAGAAGAAGATGAACCCACCAATAAGGAACAGGAGCGTCCAGCCGGCGGCGAAGGCGTACAACCACGGGTCCACGGGATTCGAAGGTTCTTGGGTGAGCGCCTGCCGTGTCATGGCTAGAAACATGGCGATGGGCTGATGCTCCATGGCAAACAACAGCCGTTCGTTGCTGACGTAGTGAGTGATCGAGAAGAGCACCCCTGAGCCGTAGAAGACAAAACGCATAATGAACTGGATGACGTTGAGGATGTCTGGAGTGACGGCGATGATCCGCGCGGCGATGAAGGCGCACCCCACGTTGAACGCACTGAACAGGATCACGATCACCGGCAGCAGCAGCCACTCCGGTGTGATGACCATCGGCTCCATGCCAGGAAGGAATCCCGACATCAGGATGATAAGGCACATGACCAACAGCGACGGCACGAGCGTGGCCAATTCCGTCATGACGGCGGCGATGGGAAGCACCGCGCGCGGAAAGTGTAGCGCGCGCACCAGATCTACCTTGGTTGAAATCGACTTGCCACCGCTCATCACAGAGCGTTCGAAGAAGCGGAACATGAAAATGCCGATGACGATGAAGGACACCACGTTCGTGACTCCGCGGTCCACGCTCAGGATGAGACCAAACACCACGATGTAGACAGTGGCGTTGAGCACCGGTGTGATGATCGCCCACAACTGGCCCAGGTAGGAGTTGGTGTTTTCGGCATAGGCCCGCGAGCGGGCCATCACTGAAATGAAGGAACGGAACTGCCAGAGCCGGCGCACGTAAGGAACGAGCCCCGGGCGTACTCCGATCTGCCACAGCCCACTGCGCTCAGCAACTTGCGTGAGTACCAGAGCCTGCTCGCCGTCGGGAAGATTGGCGTTTTTACGAGTCACTCATCTTCTCCTGACTGGCGCATAAGCCATACCCCTCGTTGGCACCCACGAGGTTGAGGGTACAAGGATTCATCCTGAGGTTCGGCTAGACCGCGCAGTGGCGCGCATCACGCCCCCGTGGTCTCGCGCCAGGAGGCCTCTGAAGTTCGCTCCGACCAAGACTGTTGATAGGTGCGCGACAGTTGGCTCCATTGCCACCACAATCTGGCGTTCAGCCACAGGCTCCTCGCCCACAGCTGAATGAATAGCCGACGATCGCGTCGCAGCCGTCGCGCATGAGTTCCCGATCGGGACTCGACCAGAACGTCGTCTTGATCCGGCAGGTGCCACCATCGGCCCTCCTCGGCTGGCAACTGCACTGGTCCCGTGTCCGTCTCGCAGGGCGGGGAGGGGCGCAGCAAGTGCCTCATAACCGCTTTAGCGGTGAACAGCAGCAACCTTGGGCCGCTCGGCCCCGCTTCGAGCAGTAGCTCGCGGGGCGGGATGATCCGCGCAGGCTTGCCGGTATCGACCACCTGCGTTTCGGGGCGTTTCGCGGCGGCTCCACGCAGCAGCGCCAGGGTGGTCCCTAGCGAGTCGTGCAGGATCTGAGGACCTGAGAGAACGTCCTTTAGGCCGCGGGTGCCCGCACCGACTGCGTAGTACTCCATCGAAAGTAGTTGCTTCAACTGATGACGCCGTAAGTCCCGTAACAACAGTCCGCCGCGACGGTTGGTGGAGTGCAGGAGCGCGGTGATCACCCGGTTACGGGTGTGGAAGTACGCTTGCCAATCAACGGAGTCGTTCTTATCTAGCCAACTGACGTGCCATAGCGCCACGCCGGGCACAGTGCTGGTAGGGACTCCTGCCGCCTTGGCTCGCAGTCCGTATTCGGAGTCGTCCCACTTGATGAAGAACGGCGCGGGTAGACCAATCTGTTCAATTACAGACCGTGGTATCAAGCACATGAACCAGCCGTTGTAGTCGGTCGGTGCCTCGCGGTGAGCCCAAGGTGTTTCGTCCAGTGGTGTCTCGGCAAAATCGTGCCGCTCGGATTCTTTCACGGACGGTCCCCACATCGAGTTAGCGGGATCCACGCGCTCCGCCCAGGAGTGGAGCGCCGTGGGGTAACTCAGATCCAGCATGTGCCCACCGACGATGGTGGGGGACTTGGTGTACTGGGAGAACCGCACCGCCCGCAGGATGCTGTCCGGCTCGATCCGAACGTCATCGTCGAGAAAGAACACAGCGGTGCTGTCTGGGCTGTCGAGGGCGGCCAATGTTGATCGGGCAAAGCCGCCCGATCCACCAAGGTTCTCCTGCTCAATTATCTGGAGTTGGCCGCCGAGCCTCGATCTTGGTCCGTCGATCCCCTCAGCATCCCGCAGATACTCAGACCCCTGGTCGACCACGACGATTCGGTCTAGAAGCTCTAAGACCTCGGGACGTCGCGACAGCAACTCCAAGGTGCGGACGCAGAACTTGGTCTTGTTCATGGTGGTGATGCCACCTGTAACTCGACCTTCCCGCAGGGGTTTGCTCGCTGTGTGCCACGCGCCGGCGTGCA
>JBMDWZ010000313.1:0-12590 GCA_048594865.1 Beutenbergiaceae bacterium | reverse complement strand
GCACGCCGCCGGCGTCATCATCGCCTCGGAGCCTCTGATCGACATCATCCCGATCATGAAGCGCCCACAGGACGGCGCAGTAATCACCCAGGTTGACTTCCCCGCCGGTGAAGACCTGGGTCTGGTCAAGATGGACTTCCTGGGGCTGCGCAACCTCACCATCTTGGAAGACGCGCTGGCGAACATCGTGGTCAACGGCAAAGATCCCGTGGTGGTTGAAGACCTCCCGATGGATGATCGGGAGGCCTACGCACTCCTCGGCCGTGGGGACACGCTGGGGTTGTTCCAGCTCGATGGCGGGGGAATGCGAACCCTGTTGCGGCAGATGCGTCCGGACAACTTTGAGGACATCTCCGCCGTCGGCGCCCTGTACCGCCCGGGTCCGATGGGCGCCAACTCCCACACCAACTACGCCTTGCGCAAGAACGGTCAGCAGGAGATCACACCCCTGCACCCGGCGCTGGCGAGCGGCCCGCTGGATGACATTCTTGGGACCACCTACGGCCTGATCGTGTATCAGGAGCAGGTGATGGAGATCGCCCAGAAGCTCGCCGGCTACACGCTGGGCGAGGCGGACCTGCTGCGCCGGGCGATGGGTAAGAAGAAGCGCGAAGTTCTGGACGCCGAGTTCGACAAGTTCTCGGCGGGCATGATCGAACGCGGTTACCCCAAGGACGCGGTCAACGCCCTGTGGGAAGTGCTGGTGCCGTTCAGTGACTACGCGTTCAACAAGGCTCACTCCGCGGCCTATGGCCTGGTCTCCTACTGGACCGCGTACCTCAAAGCGCACTATCCGACCGAGTACATGGCCGCGCTGCTGACCTCTACTCGCACGGACAAAGACAAGAGCGCCCTGTACTTGGGCGAGTGCCGGCGGATGGGGATCACGGTTCTGCCGCCGGACGTCAACACCTCCGCGGGCACATTCACGCCCGTAGACGATGAGATCCGGTTCGGACTGAACGCGGTGCGCAACGTCGGAGCGAACGTGGTGGCCGGAATCGTCCAAGCGCGCGCGGACAAGGGCGAGTTCACGTCCTTCCCCGACTTCTTGGACAAGGTTCCCGCGGTGGTGTGCAACAAACGCACCATCGAGTCACTGATCAAATCCGGCGCCTTCGACTCCATGGGGCACACTCGCCGCGCGCTACTGCTGATCTATGAATCCGCCGTTGACGCAGTTATCGGCGTGAAGCGCAAGGAAGCCGAGGGCCAGTTCGACCTGTTCGGCGGGTTGGGGGCGCAGGACGACGGCGGAGTGACGTTGAGCGTCGACGTGCCGGAATTGCCCGAATGGGACAAGAAGCAGAAGCTCACCTTCGAACGTGAAATGTTGGGCCTGTACGTCTCAGACCACCCACTGTCCGGCATCGAGCACGTGCTGACCCGGGAAGCCGACGTTCCGATTGCCACCCTGCTGACCGATGAGTCCCGTCCGGATAACTCCCAGGTGACCATCGCGGGCCTGATCACCTCGGTGCAGCGCAAGATGTCCAAGAAGGGCAACGCCTGGGCTGCGGTGACTATCGAAGACATGGCCGGTTCTCTCGAGGTGAACTTCTTCGGTGAGACCTACCTGGCGCACTCCACCAACCTTGCCGAGGACACCGTGGTGGTCGTCAAGGGCCGGGTGAGCCGCAGAGACGAGTCGATGGGCCTGCGCGCCGTCGATCTCACCCTGCCCGATGTGTCCATCACCGACGATTCCCCGGTGTTGGTCAGCGTGGCCGAGCACCGGTGCACCACACCGATGGTGGAGCAGTTGCGCGTCATCCTCGGTACCCACCCGGGCGTCACCGAGGTACATCTGCGGCTGACGTCCCCTGGTCGGGCCAAGGTGATGCGCCTGGAGGACAAGTTCCGCGTGTCTCGTTCCCCGGCGTTGTATGGGGACCTGAAAGCGTTGCTCGGGCCGCACAGTGTCGCCTAAATCAGTGTCGCCTGAATCGGTGTCGCCTGAATCCACAGAATCACCCGACACCACCATCCTGTGGTTCCGCCGAGACCTGCGCCTGGCTGACCATCCAGCGATGGCCGCCGCTGCGGCGCAGAGCAACCGGGTCCTCGCGCTGTTCGTGCTGGACCCCGCGCTGTTGGCCGGGGGTGGGCCCCGGGTGGCTTACGCGCTCGCGACCGTGGAGGCCCTGAAGAAGGACCTGCACGCCCACGGCGGCTTGCTCGTGCTGCGCACCGGCAAACCGCAGGACGTGGTGCCCCAGGTCGCGGCGGAAGCGAACGCAATCTCGGTGCACATCAGCGAAGACTTCACGCCCTACGGGGTGGCCCGGGATCAGCGGGTGCAGGCCGCCCTCGATATCCCCTTGGTGCGCACCGGGTCGCCCTACGCAGTCAGTCCCGGTCGGGTAACCAAAGGCGATGGCGACCCATACAAGGTCTTCACGCCGTTCTCCCGGGCATGGTTAGAGCACGGCTGGCGGGGACCTGCCGACACCGATCCAGGCGCGATCACGTGGCGCCGTCTGCCCAGTGAGGATCTGCCGGAGGCGCCCGAGCACGACGTCGAGCTGCCGGGTGCGGGGGAGCGTGCGGCACACGAACGCTGGGATGAGTTCCTCACCGACCAACTCCAGCACTACCCCCAGGACCGGGACCGGCCCGATCGCGACGGCACCTCGCGGATGTCGGCGCACCTGAAACTGGGCACCATCCATCCGCGCACGATGCTCGCCGACCTCACCGAGATCGGCTCCGATGCCGCCGGTGAATTCAAGCGGCAACTGTGTTGGCGCGAGTTCTACGGCGCGGTGCTGCACCATTGGCCGGACTCGGCGCACGGGTACTTCCAACCCGCGATGGCCACGATGAGTTACGACGATTCCGATGCCGACTTCGACGCCTGGGCCACCGGCAACACCGGTTTCCCGATCGTGGACGCTGGGATGCGACAACTGCTCGCAACCGGGTGGATGCACAACCGGGTCCGGATGCTCGCCGCCTCTTTCCTGGTCAAGGATTTGCACCAAGAGTGGACTAGGGGTGCGGCGCACTTTATGGCCCACCTCATTGACGGCGACCTGGCCAACAACCAGCACGGGTGGCAGTGGACCGCGGGGACGGGAACGGACGCCGCGCCCTACTTCCGGATCTTCAACCCGGTACGCCAGGGCGAACGCTTCGACCCCGACGGCGCCTACGTGAAGAAATGGATTCCGGAACTGAAGGATCTGCCGGCCAAACTCGTTCACCACCCCTGGGACGCTCCGGACGGCGTGCCGCCGGGGTACGCCTCACCGATGGTGGACCATGACACCGAACGGCGCGTGGCCCTGGACCGCTACAAGTCGCGATAATCGCTGCAAACGTTAGGCTGCAAGCCGTGAACGACTCAGGGGCCGATGTGCCCGATGCCCCCAACGCACCGGATGGACCCGATGCGCTGCCCCGCAAGCGGGCCGCGACCGTGGCGGAGGCCAAGGCGCTTGCCCACCCGCTGCGGATCCGGATCCTGCGAGTCTGCCGCGACCGGGACCTGACGAACAAGCAGATCGCCGAAGAACTCGGGACCGATCCGGGCACCACGCTGTACCACGTACGCCAGTTGGTGGACGTCGGCTTTTTGGAACCGGTGGCGGCCCGGCCCGGACCCAGTGGCGTGCAAGAAAAGCCTTACCGCAATACCGGCGCCTCCTGGTGGCTAGAGAACCCGCTCGGATCCCTGGACGCCGACAGCCGGGCAGCGCCGTTCCGGGCTTTCACCCAGGAATTCGAGCGCACCGGACCGGAGTCGTTGGTGCACTGGGCCACCTTTGTGGTGCACCTTGCCGACTCCGATGTCGCCGAGATGGATAGCCGGATCAAGGCGATCCTCGATGAGTACATCGCCACCAACGATCAGCGCGCTGGGCAGCCTGCATACGCCGGAATGTATGCGCTGCACCGCCGTGACCCCGAGTCGCACTAAACCCGAGAAGCACCGCCGCCCCTGTCGCGGGCTAGCCGTCTTCGGAACTCACTTCGAACGACATCTCCCCGGTCGGTAGGTCCAAGGTGACCACATCGCCGTCGGTCAGTTGCCGGCCGCGCCGGGTCTCCAGGTCCCCGTTGACGCTGATCAGTTCGTCGGCGAGCATCTCTTTGGCCAAGGCACCGTCATCGGCCACCCCGGTGAGCTTGAGGAACTGGCCCAATCGGATTGGCTCGCGCACACTGATCTGTTCCATCTGCCCATCATCGCACTAGCGCAACTGCGCCCTAGAATTGGGCGCGTGATGCGCACCCTTGACCTTCGATCCGAAGACCTCTCCGCCGCCGCCCTGCGGGCACGGCTGCCTCGCGCCGAGGTGGATATCGCTGCCGCCACCTCCGATGTGGTGCCGATCCTGCATGACGTGCGGGACCGTGGCGCGTCAGCGATCGCCGCGTACACCGAGCGGTTCGACGGCGTATCACCAGAATCTTTGCGAGTGCCGCAGGCGGTCATCGCCCAGGCGCTGGAGGTGCTGGACGCCAATCTGCGCGAGGCCCTGACCGAATCGATCACCCGCGCCCGCGCCGCGCACGAGGCGCAATTGCCCGCTGGCGCCACCACCACCTTCGGTCCCGGTGCCCGCGTGCACCAACGGTGGGTTCCGGTCGGCCGAGTGGGTCTGTACGTGCCCGGGGGATTGGCGTTGTACCCGTCCTCGGTGGTGATGAACGTGGTGCCCGCTCAGGTCGCCGGCGTGGGCTCCCTGGCTCTGGCCAGCCCGCCGCAAAAGGACAACGACGGCTGGCCCGATCCGGCGATCCTGGCCACCTGCGCGCTGCTGGGTGTGGATGAGGTGTACGCCGTCGGCGGCGCCCAGGCCGTGGGTATGTTCGCCTACGGGGTCGAAGGCAGTGGTGGTGCGGCCAGCGATGTTGATGGCAGTGGTGATGGGCGCAACTCTTGCGAACCGGTGGACGTCATCACCGGTCCGGGGAACATCTACGTGGCGGCCGCCAAGCGCGCCGTCCTGGGCTTAGTCGGGATCGACTCCGAAGCTGGCACCACCGAGATCGCGGTGTTGGCTGACGACACCGCGAATCCGGCATACGTCGCAGCCGACCTGATCTCTCAGGCCGAACACGACCCGGCCGCGGGTTCAGTGCTGATCACAGACTCTCCCGAGCTCGCCGAATCGGTCGCCGAGCAGATCGAGGCGCAGGTGCTCCTGGCCAAGCACAGCGACCGGATCGGCCAGGCCTTGGGCGGACCGCAATCGGCAATCGTCATCACCCGGGACCTGGAACACGGGATCGAAGTGACCAACGCCTACGCAGCCGAGCACCTGCAGATCCAAACCCGCGACGCGCAGGCGGTGTCTCAACGGGTCAGCAACGCCGGTGCGATCTTCCTTGGCCCGTACTCACCGGTCTCACTCGGTGACTACATCGCCGGGTCCAACCACGTGCTGCCCACCGGCGGCACCGCACGATTTGCTAGCGGACTTGGCGTGCAGGCGTTCATTAAGTCCGTCCAGGTGATCGACTACGGCGCCCAGGGGCTGGCGCAAGTGGCGCCAGCGATCGTGACTCTCGCCGAGGCCGAGCACCTGCCGGCACACGGGACAGCGGCCGCGATCCGCGCGCAGGCCTAAGCCGAGTCCAGGCAAACCCGGTGGCCAAAATAGGGGATCTCCCTGATGGCGGACTCCGGCGCGCAAGCCTAGCCTTGGGGGTATGAACTCCATCTTTGACTTCATCCGAAACACCGGGATCCGCCGCGGGCCCTCACGGGTGCTGGGCGGCATCGGTGGGGCAATCAGCGAGGCCACCGGTGCCGATGTGGTGCTGGTCCGGCTGCTGATGGTGGTGGCCTGCTTGCTGCCGGTCATTGGGCCCACCCTGTACGTGGTGCTGTGGATCCTGCTGCCCTGGCAGGACGGCACCATCCCGCTGGCCAAACTGGTCAACCGGTTCCGTAATGGAAATGCGGGCGAGACTGGCAACGGACCCACCATCGTTCACGACTGAGCATCGCGCGGATTCGCCGACTGCGCGGTGCCGCCGACTGGGTGGCTAGCGCCGAAGGTCGCGCATATCCACCACCGCGCTGATCGGCAGTGGGCCATAGATGTGCGGAAACTTCTCCTGCGTGCCCGGCGCCGATTCAACCCGCACCTCGATCCCAGCGGCCGCTAAAGCCGCTTCGTCGATCCCGAGCACGAGTAGCGGTCCGGGGTAATCGGCGTACACCGCCGCTGCCACGATCGGTACCTGGTGCTCGCGGGAGGCGTGGATGAACCCCACGTCCTGCAGCGTCGCCCCACGCGTTGACATCCGGTACTCACCGGCGCCGCTGCGACCATTGCGAGCGGCATCCCAATGCTCGCCGCTGGGCGATGTGGTAGATCACGTCTCGGATTGTAGGCGGGACCAGCGCAAGCGGCCCCACCCACCTACACTGATTCGCGTGACTTTGCCCCTTCGTGAAGACCTCCAAGGACTCCAGCCCTACGGTGCGCCGCAACTGGACGTGCCGGTGCTGCTCAACGTTAATGAGAACCCGCATCAGGTGCCGCAACCGGTGGTGGACGCGGTGCTGGAGTCGGTGTCGCAGGCGGTCGTGACCCTCAACCGTTACCCCGATCGCGACTTCGAGGCCCTGCGTGCGGACCTGGCGAGTTATCTGCGGCAAGAGGCGGGCGTTGAGGACTTGGACGTGGCCAACATTTGGGCGGCCAACGGGTCGAACGAGGTGATGCTGCACCTGATGCAGGCTTATGGGGGACCGGGGCGAAGCGTGCTGTCCTTCACGCCCACATATTCGATGTATCCCGAGTACGCCCGGGACACCTTTACCGGCTACCTCACCGCACCGCGCGAGAATGACTTCACCCTGGACGCCGAGCGCGCCATCGACGCGATCCGCGAGCACTCACCGGCGGTGGTGCTGATCGCCAGCCCCAATAACCCCACCGGCACCGCCACCCCGCTCCCGGTGATCGAGCAGATCGCTCGGGCCACCACTAACACCGGGCCCGGCGGGGCCGCCAGCATCGTGGTGGTCGATGAGGCCTATGCCGAGTTCCGCCGCGAACAGACACCCAGTGCCCTGCAGATCCGCGGGCGCTATCCGCACCTGGCCGTGTCGCGCACGATGTCCAAGGCGTTCGCCTTTGCCGGGACTCGGCTGGGGTATCTGGCCGCGGCTCCGGAATTGATCGATGCGCTGCGGGTGGTGCGGTTGCCGTATCACCTGTCGGCGGTGACTCAGGCGGTGGCGCGGGCCGCGCTCGCCCACGCCGATGTGCTGCAGGCCCAAGTTGCCCAGTTGCGTCAGGGGCGTGATGAGTGCGTGGCGTGGTTGACCGAGAATGGATTCACCGCAGTGCCCAGCGATGCCAACTTCGTGCTGTTCGGCACTTTCGATGACCGGCATGCGGTGTGGCAGGGGCTCCTGGATCGTGGCGTGTTGATCCGCGAGACTGGACCTACGGGATACTTGAGAGTGTCGATCGGGACGAACGAAGAAATGGCCGCATTTCGCGGCGCACTTTTGGAGGTGGCTGGGCGGTGAACCAGGCGGACCAGCAACAGGCAGCGGGCAGGACCGCAACGGTGGAGCGCAGCACGTCAGAATCCACCGTCAGCGTGAGCGTGAACCTCGATGGCACCGGTGCCACGGACATCGACACCACGGTGCCGTTCTACGACCACATGCTCACCGCGCTGGGCAAGCACTCGCTCATCGACCTGAGGATTCGCGCCAGCGGTGACACCGAGATCGACGCTCACCACACCGTGGAAGACACCGCGATCTGCCTGGGGCAGGCGCTGCGCCAGAGCCTTGGTGATAAGAGCGGGATCGCCCGGTTTGGTGACGCTCTGGTGCCGCTGGATGAGTCCTTGGCCCGCGCGGTCGTGGACATCTCCGGCCGCCCATTTCTGGTGCACACCGGTGAGCCCGAGGGCTACGCCTATCACCTCATCGGTGGGCACTTCACCGGTGCGCTAACCCGGCACGTGTTTGAGGCCTTGGCCTTTCACGCCGGGATCTGCCTACACGTGGACCTGCTTCGCGGCCGGGACCCCCACCACATCGCCGAGGCACAGTTCAAGGCCTTGGCGCGTGCGCTGCGCGCCGCCGTCGCCCCCGACTCGCGGGTGGACGGGGTGCCCTCAACAAAGGGCGCATTGTGAGTACGTTGCCGCCGCAGAACGAGGGGCCCGACGACGAGGGTCGTGGTGACGAGGGTCGTGGCCTGGGTGATGACGGCGTAGGCCGTGACGGACCAGCCCAGGACGGCGATTCGGGCCTGGAGGAGTTCGACCAGGACGCCTTCGATAAGGCCTTCGCCGAGGCGTTCGGGGACACTGCTGGCACCGATTCGCCAGGCAGCACCGATTCACCAGGCAGCACCGATTCACCGGCGAACACCGAGCAAGTAGCCAGCACCGAGCAAGTCGACCACCAGCAAGAAGCCAGTGATCCGCAAGCTGGCGCTGGCCACGTGCCCGCCGACGACGATCCGCAGCCAGCCAAGAGCCGGGTAATCGCCGTGGTGCTCACCCCGATCCGTTCGGCCCCGGCACTGGCGGCGCTGTGCTCGATGGCGTCGATCGAGGCCACCACCATCTCCTCCAAGAACGGGGCCCTGGCAGCGCGCGTCATCACCGAGGACATCGATGAAGCCGAGATGCTCCTCACCGGCGTCCCGGCCCAAGCCTCCGAGCTGGCCGCTGCGCTATCGAAGGTCACCCGCACCCAGGTGCTCCTGCTCACCGCCCAACTCGGCAGCGGCGAGGAGGGCATCACCGGTGCCATCAAGGGCACGCAGTACGCCGCCGGTGAGCCCGGCGAGGAAGTCCCCGCCGGACTGATCCTGGCCAATGCCGACGACGTCCTGGAATCCCTGTTGATCGGCACTCTGGACCCGGCCGACGCCCCCGGACGGGTCGATCCCAACTCGGCCGGCAAGCCACGCGGCGGGTTCTTCTCCAACTTCCGGCGAAAGAAGCCATGAGCACCCGCACACCCACCGTTGCCGTCCTCGATTACGGATCCGGAAACGTTCGCTCCGTCGTGCGCGCGCTGGAGCGCGTTGGTGCGAGCGTGGATCTCACCGCCGATGCCGGCGTCATCGAGCGCGCCGACGGACTCCTGGTGCCCGGCGTCGGGGCGTTCGCCTCGGTGATGCAGGGGCTAAGGAACGTCGGAGCCCCGAGGTTGATCGAACGCCGGCTCGCCGGCGGACGGCCCGTTCTAGGGATCTGCGTGGGCCTGCAGGTCATGTTTACTCAGGGCGTGGAGCACGGGGTACAAACCGACGGCCTGGATCAATGGCCCGGGGTCGTGGAGCGGCTCAGCGCTCCCGTCGTACCGCATATGGGCTGGTCCACGGTGCAACCACCGCGCGAAAGTGCCCTGTTCTCCGGGGTCGCCGATCAGCGGTTTTACTTTGTGCACTCCTACGCCGCTCGCACCGCCCCAGATTACACCAACGTCACCTGGTGCACCCACGGAACGCCGGAACACCACACGACGTTCGTGGCCGCCGTCGAAAACGGGCCGCTATCTGCCACCCAATTCCACCCGGAGAAGTCGGGGGATGCCGGTGCCGCACTCTTAAGTAATTGGCTAGAGACACTGAAATGAGACAGATGAACCACCTGGAACTCCTGCCCGCCGTCGACGTCGCCGATGGACAGGCCGTACAACTCGTCCAAGGGGTCGCGGGGTCTGAACAGCACTACGGCGACCCGTTGCAGGCAGCGCTGCGCTGGCAGTCCGAGGGGGCCCAGTGGGTGCACCTGGTGGACCTTGATGCCGCATTCGGTCGCGGTAACAACGCTGAGTTGCTGGCCTCGGTGATCGATGCGTTGGACATCAACGTCGAACTCTCCGGAGGAATCCGCGACGATGAGTCCCTCGCCCGGGCGATGGCCTCGGGCTGTCGCCGGGTGAACCTGGGCACCGCGGCCCTAGAAAACCCGGAGTGGACCGCCCGCGCAATCGCCGAGTACGGTGACCGGATCGCCGTCGGTCTGGATGTTCGCGGCACCACCCTCGCGGCTCGCGGCTGGACCCGCGAAGGCGGGGATCTGTGGGAGACCCTTGCTCGGCTGGACGCCGACGGCTGTGCCCGGTACGTCGTCACCGACGTGAACAAGGACGGCATGATGCGCGGCCCCAATACCGAGCTGCTGGCTCAGGTGTGCGCCCGAACCGACGCACCCGTCGTCGCCTCCGGTGGCATCTCGACGTTGGAAGACCTTGCGGCGCTCCGCGAGTTGGTGGACTCCGGCGTGGAGGGCGCGATCGTTGGCTCGGCGTTGTATCAGGACGCGTTCACCCTGCCGCAAGCGTTGGATGTTGCCGGCCGGCCCTGATGGCTAGGGAGCTGCCGCCACCATCCCCGTTTGCCGGAGACGACGGGGCGATCGACCCACGCCTGGCCCAAGCGCTGGCGCTCGCCGAATCCGCACAGCGGTTGCCTGCCATCGTGTCCGCCCTGGCGGTGGTGCGGTTGCTGGTGCCGGTGGTTGCGCATCTCGATGAGCGCGCCGAAGCAAAGCCCGGTGAGATCGCGGGGGAGAAGCAAGCCTCGGCGGCGATGGTCACCCTGGCCACCGCCGATGGCCGCTCGGCGATGCCGGTGTTCTCCGGGATGGCCGCGCTGCACCAGTGGCGTCCAGATGCCCGGCCGATCCCGGTACCGGGCCCGCAGGCCGCGCTCGCGGCGGTCACCGAGTCCGAAGGGCTGCTGGTGCTCGATCCCGGCAGCGCGGGCGTCCTGATTCCCCGGCCCGCGGTGTGGGCGTTGGGCCAGGGCCTGGACTGGGTGGCGCCGGCACAGGACGCAGAGGTCGTTGACCTCATCGCCCAAACACTCCGGGGGATCGAGGAGGTCCGCGACGTGCGCATCGAACCCCTTGGCGACGCCGGGGCAAAGATCGTGCTCGGATTGCCCGCTGGACTGCGCCGTGAGCAGGTCGATTCGATCATCGCGCGCGCCGGTGCGAAGCTCGCCCAGTGTGATCTAGTCGCCAGCAGGGTCGAAGCCATTTCGTTCTCCGTGCGTGCGTGCTAACATCGTCGTTGACCAATCGGCCTTCATGCTGCCAGTCAGTATCGAAGTCCGACGCAAGCGGAGCCACTCCCACCCCTGCTCGAACGAACGGTTAAAGCCGCGACAGAGCCTGGGTCCCGGTCGCAGGCACAGCACGTGTGCGTCTGCGTGAGCGACAGCTCAAGACCATAGGCCTCCGCGAACCCGCGGGGGCCTTTCTCGTGGGCGAATGAAATCCACAATGAAGGAGCAGCACATCAGCGAGACCCGCATCAATGACCGGATCCGCGTTCCGGAGGTGCGCCTGGTAGGCCCGAACGGTGAGCAGGTTGGCATCGTCCGGGTTGAGGACGCGCTGCGTTTAGCTCAGGAAGCTGATCTCGACCTGGTCGAGGTCGCCCCGAACGCGCGCCCGCCTGTTGCCAAGCTCATGGACTACGGCAAGTTCAAGTACGAAGCCGACATGAAAGCTCGGGACGCGCGCCGCAACCAGGCGCACACCGTCCTGAAAGAGATCCGTTTCCGTCTGAAGATCGACGAGCACGACTACAACACCAAGAAGGGGCACGTTGAGCGCTTCTTAAAGGGTGGGGACAAGGTCAAGGTCATGATCATGTTCCGTGGGCGTGAGCAGTCCCGTCCCGAAATGGGTATGCGGTTGCTTCAGCGGCTGGCCGACGACGTCGAAGAACTCGGTCACGTTGAATCCTCCCCTCGTCAAGACGGCCGAAACATGACCATGGTGCTCGGCCCGACCACCAAGAAGTCCGAGGCACGTAGCGCCCAACGCAAGGCGCGCAAAGCCAAGGAAGAGCAAGAGGCCGGTACCGACGCGGCCCCCACCGCTTAACAGCAGTAATCAAGTCCCGGCAGCGAGCCCCCTCACTGCCGGGCAGAACCAAGGAAGAGGCCATGCCTAAGAACAAGACCAACTCCGGTGCCAAGAAGCGCTTCCGCGTCACCGGCTCGGGGACGATCATGCGCCAGCGTGCACGCCACGTGCACAAGTTCCAGGAGCGCAGCGCCAGCCAGGCGCGCCGTCTGGTGAACGACGTCGTCGTCTCACCTGCCGATGCCAAGAACGTCAAGAAGCTGCTCGGCAAGTAAGCCGACGAACCAAAGGAGCACAACGTGGCACGCGTCAAGCGGGCAGTAAACGCCCAGAAGAAGCGCCGGACAACCCTGGAGCGCGCTAGCGGATACCGCGGGCAGCGCTCACGCCTATACCGCAAGGCCAAGGAGCAGGTCACTCACTCGCTCACCTACGCCTACCGTGACCGTCGGGCCCGCAAGGGTGACTTCCGTCGGCTGTGGATTCAGCGCATCAACGCTGCATCCCGCGCCCACGGCCTGACCTACAACCGCCTCATCCAGGGCCTGCGCCTTGCTGGTGTTGAGGTTGATCGCCGTGCGCTGGCCGACCTGGCCGTCAACGACACCGACGCTTTCGCAGCGCTGGTGAAGGTGGCCCAGGAGGCCCTTCCTCAGGACGTCAACGCACCGGCTTCGGCCTGAAGCGTTAGTTCAGTCTGACCTGAGCACACACGAACGCCCGGTCATGCCTGTTGATCTCACCGACCCGCGCGCCCCGCGGGT
>JBMDWZ010000312.1:0-10194 GCA_048594865.1 Beutenbergiaceae bacterium | reverse complement strand
AGCGAATCGGCAGATGCCGGCGCTTTCGACGTGGAGATCTCCGACAGGCCCGTGGCCAAGTGGTTGGCCGACCATCAGGGTGAGGCGCTCGGCGTGGATGTGCGCGGGGCGGGCGGCCCGGCCCGCGCCGATGCGTGGGGCGTGGCGATCGCGGCGGCCGATGGCAGCGCTATCGCCGTGGACCTCACCGAAGCCAGTGCCGAGGATGAGAAAGCGTTAGCGGCCTGGCTGGCCGATGACGCGGCGCCCAAGGTGTTGCACGAGGCGAAGTCGGCCTGGCACCACCTCGCGGGCAAGGGCCTGGCCCTGAACGGCGTCACCTTCGATACCGCCCTCGCCGCCTACCTGTGCCACCCCGATCAGCGCAGCTACTCCCTACCTGACCTCACCGTGCGCCACCTGCACAAGGAACTGCAGGAGCAGGCCAGTGGCGGCCAGCAGACATTGGAACTCGACGGCCCCGATGAAGGCTCGGTGGCGGCGGTACGAGCCACGGCGGTGCGCGAGTTGGCGCAGGTGTTGGCCACAGACGTCTCCGATCGTGGCTCCACCGAGCTCCTTGAGGATCTGGAATTGCCGGTGGCGCGGGTGCTGGCCCGCATGGAGCAACTCGGGATCGCGGCGGACGTGGACTATCTGCGTGAACTGGAATCTCAGTTCGACGCCGGGGTGCGCCAAGCGGCCCAAGAGGCTTACGACGTCATCGGCAAGGAGGTGAACCTGTCCTCACCCAAGCAACTGCAGGAGGTTCTCTTCGAGCAACTGCAGATGCCCAAGACCCGCAAGACCAAGACCGGGTACACCACCGACGCCGAGGCGCTCAGTGACCTGTTCATCAAGACCGAGCACCCCTTCTTGCAGCACCTGCTGACCCACCGCGACCTCATTCGGCTGCGCCAAACGGTCGAGGGTCTGCTGCGCACGGTCGCCGAGGATGACCGGATCCACACCACCTACTCCCAGACCATCGCGGCCACCGGACGGCTGTCGTCCGCCGAGCCCAACCTGCAGAACATCCCGATCCGCACCAGCGAGGGCCACCGAATCCGGCAGGCGTTCGTGGTCGGGTCGCAGTACGACACCCTGCTCACCGCCGACTACTCCCAGATCGAGATGCGGATCATGGCACACCTGTCGGGCGACGAAGGGCTGATTGAGGCGTTCCGCACCGGTGAGGACCTGCACTCCTTCGTGGGCGCACGGGTCTTTCACGTGCAGCCCGATGAGGTGACCGCGCCGATGCGGTCCAAGATCAAGGCGATGTCCTACGGCCTGGCCTACGGGCTGAGTGCGTTCGGACTGTCGAAGCAGTTGAAGATCGACACCGGTGAGGCTCGCGGGCTGATGGACGAGTACTTCGAACGTTTCGGGGCCGTCCGTGACTACCTGTCCACGGTGGTCGAGGACGCCCGCGGCACGGGGTTCACCGAAACTATCATGGGCCGCCGGCGGTACCTGCCAGACCTCACCAGCGACAACCGGCAGCGCCGCGAAATGGCCGAACGGATGGCGCTGAACGCACCGATCCAGGGCAGCGCCGCAGACATCATCAAGGTCGCCATGCTGGGCGTGCAGGAGGCGCTGGATTCCCAGGGCCTGTCCTCACGTCTACTGCTACAGGTTCACGACGAACTCGTCCTCGAGGTCGCCAGCGGCGAAGCCGAAGCGGTGGAGTCGCTCGTGCGGGAGCAGATGGGGGCGGCCGCCGAGCTGTCGGTGCCCCTGGATGTCTCGGTCGGAACCGGAGCGAACTGGCGCGACGCCGGGCACTGAGCCCCGGGGGCAGCAGACCTAGTCGGGTAGGTGGCTAGTCGGGTAGGCGGCACACGAAGATCGCGGTGCCCGGCAGCAGCGCGCCACGGACCGGACCCCACCCACCCCAGGTTTCATTATTGTCGGCTGGCCACGGCGGTTCGACGACGTCGGTGATGATGAAACCGGCGGAAGTCACCTCTCGCACGTGGTCACCGAAGGTTCGGTGGAACTCGGCATAGGTGACCTCTCCGCCGTCGGACTCCACATACGGGGTGCGATCGAAGTAGGAGCGCACGGCGGTCAGGCCGTGTTCGCTGGGGTCATCGGGGAACGCCCACCGGATCGGGTGAGTGACTGAGAAGACCCAGCGGCCCCCGGGCCGCAGCACCCGCGCCACCTCGGTGTGCACCCGATCGGCGTCGGCGATAAACGGCAACGCCCCGAAGGCGGTGAAGACGACGTCGAAGGCGCCAGCCTCAAATGGGAGGTCACGGGCATCTGCCAGGACGGTGGGCACCGGAATGCCGGTGGCCTCATCGAGTGCCTTGGACTCATCGAGCATCCCCTGGGCGATGTCGGTGGCGATGCCGTTTACCCCGCGGGAGCGCAGCCACCTGGAGCACTGTGCCGCGCCGGCTCCCACTTCCAGCACCCGCGCGGTGCCCAGCTCCTCGATGTCCCCAAGAAGGCCGGCGTCGGACTCCCGCAGCCCCTCGGGGCACCAGCAGAAGTCGGCGTCGCCGAGGAAGGCGCCGTGCTCGGCGAGGTACTCCGTGGCCGTGGCCGACCACCAGTCTCGGTTCGCCTGGGCGGCACTGCGTGCGTCAACGTGTCGGTAGCCTGCGTCATCCATCACAAAACAGAGTAGTTCGCGGCGTTGCTAGGCGTTGCCAAGACCCGCTAAACTAGACGGTGGCGTTACGTGTCCGCGTGCCATGACCCACTCAGACTTTGGGCCGGTCGGGTAGCCACGCAGTGTCGGTGGAAGATTCATCACACCACCGGCCTGTTCGCGTGGGCGGGCATCGCCAGTCAGATTATCCCAACTAGTTCCTGTCCGTATCGGAGTCCATTACTCAATGACTATTACCACCCCCGCCTCGACGAACGTCCCGTCTGTCGCGGTCAACGACATCGGCTCGGAAGATGACTTCCTCGCAGCCGTTGACGCGACCATCAAGTACTTCAACGACGGAGACATCGTCGAAGGCACCGTCGTCAAGGTCGACCGTGACGAGGTTCTCCTCGACATCGGTTACAAGACCGAAGGCGTCATCCTGTCCCGCGAACTGTCCATCAAGCACGATGTAGACCCCGACGAGGTCGTCGAGGTTGGACAGCACGTGGAAGCCCTTGTGCTCCAGAAGGAGGACAAGGAAGGTCGGCTGCTGCTTTCCAAGAAGCGCGCCCAGTACGAGCGTGCCTGGGGCACGATCGAGAAGATCAAGGAAGAAGACGGCATCGTCACCGGTACCGTCATCGAGGTCGTCAAGGGCGGCCTGATCTTGGACATCGGCCTGCGCGGCTTCTTGCCCGCCTCGCTGGTGGAAATGCGTCGTGTGCGCGACCTGCAGCCGTACATCGGTGCCGAGATCGAAGCCAAGATCATCGAGCTGGACAAGAACCGCAACAACGTGGTGCTGTCCCGCCGTGCATGGCTGGAGCAGACCCAGTCCGAGGTGCGTTCCACCTTCCTGCAGACCCTGGCCAAGGGCCAGGTCCGCCCCGGTGTGGTCTCCTCGATCGTCAACTTCGGTGCGTTCGTGGACCTCGGCGGTGTCGACGGTCTGGTGCACGTGTCGGAACTGTCCTGGAAGCACATCGACCACCCGGGCGAGGTCGTCGAGGTTGGCAAGGAAGTAACGGTGGAGGTGCTCGACGTCGACTTCGACCGCGAGCGTGTGTCGCTGTCGCTCAAGGCCACCCAGGAAGACCCGTGGCAGGCCTTTGCGCGTACCCACGCGATCGGCCAGGTTGTGCCCGGAAAGGTCACCAAGCTGGTTCCGTTCGGTGCGTTCGTGCGCGTCGAAGACGGCATCGAGGGCCTGGTGCACATCTCCGAGCTGGCTCAGCGTCACGTTGAACTGCCCGAGCAGGTCGCCACCGTTGATGAAGAGGTCTTCGTCAAGGTCATCGACATTGACCTCGAGCGTCGCCGGATTTCGCTGTCCCTCAAGCAGGCCAACGAGGGCGTAGACCCCAACAGCGACGACTTCGACCCGTCGATGTACGGAATGGCCGCGGAGTACGACGAGCAGGGGAACTACAAGTACCCCGAGGGCTTCGACTCCGAGACCAACGAATGGCTCGAAGGCTACGACGAGCAGCGCGAAGCGTGGGAGGGCCAGTACGCCCAGGCTCACGAGCGTTGGGAAGCGCACAAGAAGCAGATCGCTGCTGCGATCGAAGCCGACGCCGAGGGCGCTGGCGAGGCCGGCGAAGCCCCCGAGGCCGCGCCGACCAACTACGCTTCGGCCCCCGAAGACGCCAGCGGCACGCTGGCTTCGGACGAGGCCCTGGCCGCCCTGCGCGAGAAGCTCACCGGCAACTGATCGCATAGATCACCGTCGGTCAAAGGCCGGGCACCGCTACGCAGCGGTGCCCGGCTTTTGCGTATCTGGACGCTGGGTAGGCTGAGGGGCATGACGCAGGTTCTGGTAACCGGATTCGAACCCTTCGGGGGCTTTGACACCAACCCCTCCCAGCAGGTGGCGCAGCAGCTCGCCGGCCGCGACGGGTGGCACACCGCGACCCTCCCGGTCGACTTTGCCGAGTGTGGCAAGCAGGTGGCCGAGCTCATCGCCGCTCACCAACCCCAGGTGGTGCTCTGCCTGGGTCTCGCTGGTGGCACCAGCGCCCTGGAACTCGAACGGGTCGCCATCAACCTCATCGATGCCCGGATCCCGGACAATGTGGGCTCCGCGCCCGTCGATGAGCCGGTAGTCGCCGGCGCTCCGGACGCCTACTTCACCACCTTGCCGGTCAAGGCGATGGCCAGGGCGATCAACGACGTCGGCGTGCCAGCGGAGTTGTCGTTGAGCGCGGGCACCTACGGCTGCAACGCCGTGATGTACGCCGCGCTCCACGCCGCGACCGCGACCCAGGGGGTGCGTGCGGGGTTCATGCACCTGCCCACCGACGACGTGATCTCGGTACCCGATGCCGCCCGTGCCGTAGTGGCCGCCGTGGACTGTGCGTTGGCGACCGACGTCGATGAGATCGTTGCCGGCGGCACGCTGCACTGACGGTAGGCTCGACGGGTGCTAAACGTTGGAGTCACCGGTGGAATTGCCGCCGGTAAGTCGACGGTGGCGACGATTCTTGCGAACTGCGGCGGGCACCTCATCGATGCCGACGCGATCGCCCGTGAGGTTGTCGCGCCGCAAACCCCCGGACTACACGCGGTGATCGAGGCCTTCGGCCCCGGTGTGATCGATGAGTCCGGCGAATTGGACCGCAGCGAGCTGGGGCGGATTGTCTTCGGAGACGATGAGGCCCGCGCGCGCCTGGAGGGCATCATTCACCCCCTGGTGCGGGCTCGCACGGTTGAACTTCAGCGTTCGGTCGCGCCCGGAAGCGTGGTCATCCACGACGTTCCCTTGATCATCGAGGCCGACCTTGCGGTCAACTACCACCTGGTGATCGTGGCGTCGGCGAGTGAGCGCGAACGGTTGCGCCGGCTGGCAGATAGCCGGGGCATGGAACGCGATGCGGCCCTGGCCCGGATGGCCGCTCAGGCTACCGACGATCAGCGCGCAGCGGTAGCCGATGTGCTCCTGAACACCGAGCAGTCGATGACCTCCCTGGAATCCGAAGTGGAGCGCCTGTGGACCTCCCGGTTGGCTCCCTTCGCGCAGAACATCGCCCGCAATGAGCGGGCGGCGCGTGCACCCGGTTCGGTCGTGATGCAGACACCGCCTCGCCCACCCCGCACCTGGCCGGTGCAGGCGCAGGCATTGCTGGCGCGGATCAACGCGGCCGCCGGCGCGTTGGTGGCCAGTGCCGATCACATCGGCTCCACCTCGGTTCCCGGCTTGCCGGCGAAGGACGTCATCGACCTGCAACTGGGAGTGCGTGACCTGGGCACCGCCGACGCACTCGACGAGCCGTTGCGCAAGGCCGGCTTTATCCGGATCGCGCATATCGACTCCGACACCCCCAAACCACATGAACCGGACCCCGCCCTGTGGCGCAAAAGGCTGTACGCCAGCGCCGATCCGGGCCGCCCGGTGAACCTGCACGTGCGTCAGGTCGGCAGCCCCGGATGGCGTTATGCCTTGGCGTTCCGTGATTGGCTGCGCGCCGATGCGCCCGCCCGTGTGGAGTATCTCGGGGCCAAGGAGCGGGCGGCCGCGGCCACCTCATCCAGCGGCGAGTACGCAGAGTCCAAGGAACCCTGGTTCACCGACGCCTGGCCGCGGCTGCAGCAGTGGACGCGGCACACCAACTGGGATGCGCCGCGGTCCTAACTGCTGTTGAACTAGCCGCTGTTGAACTAACTGCTGTTGAACTAACCGCTGTTGAACTAGTTGAGCGTGGCGTCCAGGGTGATGTCCACTCCTGCCAGTGCCTGGGACACCGGGCAGCCTTCCTTGGCGGCGGTTGCGATCTTGTGGAAGTCATCCTCGGAGACGCCTTCGACCGTGGCCTGCACCCGCAATGCGATACCGGTGATTCCGGTGCCCGCCACGAAGGACACGTCCGCCGAGGTGTTCACCGAGGTGGGCGGGGTGCCGTTTTGGCTCAGCTCATGTGAGAACGCCATCGAGAAACAGGAGGCGTGCGCCGCGGCGATGAGCTCCTCGGGAGTGGTGGTGCCGGCGCCTGGTTCGGTGCGAGCCTTCCAGGACACATCGAAGGTGCCGACTCCAGAGGTCTCAAGGGTGGTCTTGCCCGAACCAGATGCCAGGTCCCCGGTCCATGCGGTGCTGGCCTTGCTGTGAACTGCCATGAGAATTCTCCTACCGTTGTTGGGGGCTTAGGACTCCATCCTGCACCCCTACGCCCCTTGGTGCAGCCCGCGGGTTCCACGAAGTGGACACCTACGAAAGGCGAAGGTGCTCACCGAGGAACGTGACGACGTCGTCCATCTCCGGGCCGCTGATTCCGTGCCCGACGCCGGTGTAGGTGCGGGCGGTGAGGGTGGAATGAGCGCGAAGGAAAGTCCCGAGCCGGGCGGTGGCCTCGGCGGGGATGATCGGGTCGGCGTCATCGTGGCCGGTGAACACCGGGGGCTTGATTTGCTCCAGTGCCTCATCACCAGAAAGCAGGCCCGGTGCCACAAACCCCGAAAGGATCACGGCGCAGTCAAAGCTTTCGGGCCGGTGCCGCAGCAGTTGGGTGGCCAAGGCGCCGCCCTGGCTGAAGCCCAGGAGGCCCACGCCGTGGTGGGTGCGGCTGCTGGCGTGCACCGTCTCCAGCCACCGGAGCACGCCCGCCGTCGCCGCATTGACTAGGTCAGGATCGGGGCGGCCCAGGCGCTCGGGGTCGAGCGGGAACCACGCGCGCGCCGCCGGCATCTGCGGCAACGGCAGGGGAGCCTGCAGACTTGCGACCACGTAATTGCGCGATAGCAGCGGGAAGAGCCCGGCGAGATCGTCTGCGTTGGCGCCGTACCCGTGCAGGAGGACCAGGAGGGGGCGTTCGCTGAGTGCGTGTGGGACGTCGCTTGCCGGGACGGACCAGCGGACCGCTGCGGGATCGAGTGGCAGGAGTTCGGGTTTGGAAGACACGGCCCGATTCTGTCAGGTGTGCCACTGCGAGTGAGCCAATGTCAGAGGGTGGACGTACGGTTAGACACATGCGACCTGTGACCGATCTTCAGCGGACCGTGGCGCCCTTTGAGGTGATCTCGGAGTACACCCCAGCGGGTGACCAACCCGCCGCGATTGCCGACCTCACGCAGCGGTTGAATGCGGGGGAGAAGGACGTGGTGCTGCTGGGTGCCACGGGTACCGGTAAGTCCGCGACGACGGCGTGGCTCGTGGAGCAGGTGCAGCGCCCCACGCTGGTGATGGCGCCGAACAAGACCCTCGCCGCCCAGCTCGCGACGGAGTTTCGTGAACTGCTGCCGAACAACGCGGTGGAGTACTTCGTCTCCTACTACGACTACTACCAACCCGAGGCCTACGTTCCGCAGTCCGACACCTACATCGAGAAGGACTCCTCGATCAACGACGAGGTCGAGCGGTTGCGGCACTCGGCCACGAACTCGTTGCTGACTAGACGCGATGTGGTGGTGGTGGCGTCCGTCTCCTGCATTTATGGTCTGGGAACCCCGCAGGAGTATGTGGACCGAATGGTCCCTTTGAAGGTGGGTCAGCAGATTGAGCGCGATGCGTTGCTGCGCCAGTTCGTGCAGATGCAGTACACCCGCAATGACATGGCGTTCACCCGTGGCACGTTCCGGGTGCGCGGAGACACGATTGAGATCATCCCGGTGTATGAGGAGTTGGCGCTGCGGATCGAGATGTTCGGCGATGAGATCGAGGCGCTGCACACCCTGCACCCGGTCAGCGGTGAGGTGATTCGGTCTGAGGACCAGATGTTCCTGTTCCCCGCCTCGCACTACGTCGCAGGGCCGGAGCGGATGGAAAAGGCGATCGGGTCCATCGAGGCCGAGCTCGAGGAGCGGTTGGCCGAGCTGGAGTCGCAGAACAAGCTGTTGGAAGCGCAGCGTCTTCGGATGCGCACCACCTACGACATCGAAATGATGCGCCAGATTGGCTCGTGCTCGGGGATTGAGAACTACTCGCGGCACGTCGATGGCCGTGGGCCCGGGACCGCGCCGCACACGTTGCTGGACTATTTCCCCGAAGACTTCCTGCTGGTGATCGACGAGTCCCACGTGACGGTGCCGCAGATCGGGGCGATGTTCGAGGGCGACATGTCACGCAAACGGACGCTGGTGGATCACGGGTTCCGACTGCCGAGCGCGATGGACAACCGGCCGTTGCGTTGGGAGGAGTTCCTCGAACGCATCGGGCAGACGGTGTACCTGTCCGCGACGCCCGGGCCGTATGAGCTGTCGCAGTCCGACGGCGTGGTGGAGCAGATCATTCGGCCCACCGGCCTCATCGATCCCGAAGTGGTGGTTAAGCCGACCAAGGGCCAGATCGATGACCTTTTGGGTGAGATTCAGGAGCGCGCCGAACGGGACGAGCGGGTGCTGGTCACCACGCTGACCAAGAAGATGGCCGAGGACCTGACCGACTACTTCCTGGATAAGCAGGTGCGGGTGCGGTACCTGCACTCGGAGGTGGACACGCTGCGGCGGGTGGAGCTGCTTCGGGAGTTGAGGGCCGGGGTGTTCGACGTGCTGGTCGGGATCAACTTGCTCCGTGAGGGGCTGGACCTGCCCGAGGTGTCGCTGGTGGCGATCCTCGATGCTGACAAGCAGGGTTTCTTGCGTTCGGGTACGTCGTTGATTCAGACCATCGGCCGTGCCGCCCGGAACGTGTCGGGCCAGGTGCACATGTACGCCGATCAGGTGACCGAGGCGATGCGCGATGCCATCGATGAAACGACCCGGCGTCGAGAGAAGCAGATCGCGTACAACACCGAACACGGTGTGGACCCCCAGCCGCTACGCAAGCGCATCGGCGACATCACCGACATGCTCGCGCGCGAAGACCTGGACACCAAGGAGCTGCTCGCCGGCGGCTACCGCCAGCAGGGCAAGGGCCGCGGCAAGGCCCCGACCCCTGCCGGCAACAGCCGGGAGTCCTTGGCTGGGGCGGCCGCGAGCGACTTGGCCCAGCTCATCGAGGACCTGTCCGCGCAGATGCACACCGCCGCCGAGGAGCTGCAGTTCGAGCTCGCCGCGCGTCTGCGTGACGAGATCTCCGACCTGAAGAAGGAACTGCGTCAGATGAGCGAGGCGACGGCGTAGTAGGAGGCGGTTCACCGGTGGTGCGGTGAAGGCTGCAGGCGCCTGGCACGCTGTCGTGGCTGCTGTCTGTCCCGGCTGCTGTCTGTCCCGGTTGCTGCCTGTCCAGACGGTCGACCGTCCTCTCTTCCGTTCGCTGGGCAGAGTTCACTCGTGGGTGTTTTCTATTGCCGGTTGGTGAAGGTGATGCGTCCGCTGGGGTTTCGGGTGTGCTGGTAGGCGTTGTTGTGGATGAGTGTGTGGTGGTAGTGGCACAGGGGGACGGCTTGGTCCAGGTTGGTGGGGCCGCCGTGGGACCAGGGGGTGAGGTGGTGTAGTTCGGACCAGGCGAAGGGCCGGTCGCAGTGTTCGGCGGCGCAGGTGGTGTATTTGGTGGCCAGGGCTGTGCGTTGGGCTTCGGTGAAGAGGCGTTTGGTGCGTCCGAGGTCCAGGACCTGGCTTTCGCCGTTCATCACCGCGGGTAGGAGTCCGGCGGTGCAGGCGAGGTGGCGGGCTTTGGCTGCGGAGATCTGGTCGCCGGTGTCTAGGCCGGCGGCGGCGAGGCGCCCCCG
>JBMDWZ010000311.1:0-13510 GCA_048594865.1 Beutenbergiaceae bacterium | reverse complement strand
GCGTCGGTGAACAGCAAGCGCACCTTGGAGGTGGTTGCGAGTTCAGCGATGGTCTGCGCTGGGGCCCGACTGCTGAGTGGCACGGCGATCATGCCCGCCCGCTCGATCGCGTAAAACGTCACCAACCAGGATGCGGAGTTCTCGGCGAGAATTCCCACGCAGTCACCGCGTTGCAGTTGCTGCGTCAACCATGCGGCGCGGGCGCCGATGGCCTGGTCGAGTTCGGCATAGGTCAGCGTCGAGACGACCTGACCGGTGGCATCCAGGCTGGTCACTGCCGGCTGGGAGGGCCGGTCGCGGGCAACCTTGTCAGCGATGTTTGCCGTGGTGACGCTGTTCACGGGTGGTCAGCCTTTCGATTCCGAGCGCACCGCGAAGGATGCGTAGGTACCGCGTCCGACGGCGATTTCCTTACCTTCGGCGTCCAGCACCTGCGCTTGCGCCACAGTCAAGGATCGGCCCGATCGGACGATCTCCGCCTTGACGGTGAGGTCGCCCGGCTTGGCCGCCCGCAGGTAGTGCACGGTGAAGTCGATGGTGGGAGCTGGTGCGCCTTGGGTTGCGACCAGTGCCCAGTCGGCTGCCATGTCCAGCAACGCCGCGACGATCCCGCCGTGGGTGATGCCCATCGAGTTGGACCACTCTTCGCGCCAGGTGGCGCGCAGCTCCAGCGCCTGGGGCTCCAGGTGAATGACCTGCACCCCGAGCCAGTCGTGGAATGGGGCCTTGAGCAGGCGCTCCTGCAGCGCTTGCGCGGTGAGGGTGGTCTGTTCGTCGCTCATTTGGCTGCCTCCGCCCACGGCTCGACCACGATCTTGCCGAGCACTTCGCGGTCGCGGACCTTGCGCAGGCCTTCGATCGCTTCATCCAGCGGCAGCACGTGGCTGACGGGCGGGTCGATCTCACCGGTGGCGCACAGTTGCAGCAGCGCTTCGAAGTCTTCGGTGCGGAAGGAGTTGGATCCGATCACGCGCAGCTCAAAGGACCAGATGTAGCGCAGGTCCTCCGGCGGGTTGTATCCGGCGGTAGCTCCACAGACCAGGATGGAGCCACCCAGTCGCACCGAACGCAGCGTGGGCGCCCAGGTGTCACCACCGGTGAAGTTGATGACGCAGTCCACGCCGCCGGTGCCATTGAGGCGGTGCGGCTTGCCGTAACGCTCCTTGACCCACTGGTAGAAGTCCACCTCGCGGTAGTTGATCGCCTCATCGGCGCCCATCTCCAGCAGTGCTTGGCACTTCTCGTCCGAACCAGCGGCGGCGATGACGTGTGCGCCGAGCTTCTTGGCCAGTACCACCGAGGCGGTACCCACTCCACCGGAGGCACCCAGCACGAGCACTTTGTCTCCGGCCTTGATCTCGCCCTTGCCCATGATCATCCGGTGTGCGGTGCCGTAAGCAACCGGCAAGGCGGCCGCCTGGACTTCGGTGACACCCTCGGGGATGGCGATCAACTGGTCGGCGTGCACCAACGCGTACTGGGCCATTCCGCCGTCGAGCATTTCGCCCATCAGACCCTTGTCGGGGTGGCGCGGGTGGACCAAGACGCGATCGCCTGCTGACCAACCGGTGACGTCGTCGGCGACCTCGGCGACCTCTCCCGCCAGGTCCAGTCCGATGACCAGTGGCATCGGAACCTTGATTCCGGGCATGCCTTTGAGGGTGAACAGGTCGTGGTAGTTGTACGAACTGGCCGTCACTTTGAGCACCACGTGTCCAGGGAGGACCTGTGGACGCGGGTGGTCCTCAACGACCGACAACGCATCAAGTTCGCCATGCTCGCGTAGCAGCAGGGCCCTCATCGAGTTCGACACAGTCTGGTGTTCCTTTCCTCGGTTTGTGGCACGCGCTTCGGTTCGTTGAGCGGCCACGCTTGATGGAGATTACCCACCGACGATTTCCCATCGGTAACGGCTTTACCGCTTAGGCAATCTCCTGCATAACGAACAGTTATGCGGCTGGATCTTGCGAATTCTCCAACGATATAACGAGGTTCTAGTTGCACCGCATTCTGGCGTTGGCCACCTGCCTGCACTACCAGATTTTCGATTCTCTTTCATTATCGTTTCACTTTATGGAGGTGGCGGGTGTCCACGCCAAACGTAATCACTGCTCCCAGGCGCCGTCTGAAATGGGATGCCCACCCAGACAAGATCGGCGCATGGCTCGCGGAGAGCGATTTTGGGACGTCCCCGGCGATCCGCGAGGTGCTCCGCCAGGCGGTCGATGAAGACTTCCTGACCTATCTACCGGCGTCCACTGCGGCTGCGGTGTCGCGGGCGTGCGCGGATTTCTATGCCGCCCATCACCAGTGGGACATCGACCCGGACACGGTGCATGTCATCCCCGATGTGGTCGAGGGGCTGCGGTTGACGATCCGTCACTTCATCGGCGCCGGCGCACCGGTGATCGTGCCAACCCCGGCCTACATGCCCTTCCTCAACGTCCCGGCGCTGCTGAGCCACCCGATCATTGAAGTGCCCTCGGTCTTGCGTGATGGTCGGTGGCACCTGGACCTGGACCGGATCGATCAGGCCTTCGCCGGTGGCGCGCAGTTGCTGGTGTTGTGCAATCCGCATAACCCGCTAGGTCAGGTCATGCGGCCCTCGGAGATGCGCGAAGTGTCGGCGGTGGTGCAGCGGCACGGCGCCCGCGTATTCGCCGATGAGATCCACGCTCCGGTGGTGTATCCCGGCGCACGGCACATCCCCTATGCATCGCACAGCCCTGCGGCGGCCGAGCACACCGTGACCTCCACCTCCACTTCCAAGGGGTGGAACGTGCCGGGGTTGAAGTCGGCACAGTTGATCCTCAGTTCCACCGCAGACCAACAGTTGTGGCGACGCCACGATCCGGTGCCCACCCAGGGTGGCAGCATCCTGGGGGCGGTGGCCGCGGTGGCCGCCTACGCCCAGAGCGAGGAGTGGCTGGCCCAGACGTTGACGCAGTTGCAACAGGCACGGTCCGTCGTCACCGAGCTGGTTCGCAGTGAACTTCCGTTGGCCACCTACCTGGAGCCGGAGGCCACCTACCTCGCCTGGTTGGATCTGAGCGCCTACGGCCACGCCGCACCGGCGCAGCGGATCGCAAGCCATGGCGGGGTGGCGTTGACCGACGGCGCGGACTGCGGCTCGGGGTTCTCCCAGTCGGTGCGGTTCACCTTCGCCACCCAGACCGATGTGCTGCACCGGGCGATCTCAGGGATCGCGACCGCCATGCGCGGCTAGTGGGCGGTGAGTCGGCGAAGGGCTGGCCTACTCCCAGGCCAGGCAGTGCGCCATCTCCTGCGGCACACGTCCGAGCGCACCACCACGCAGTTCGATGTGTTGCAGGCCTAGACCGGTCACGTCGTGGGGCCAGCGGGCGCGAATGTCCACCAGGGCGAACTCATTGGGGGCAACGGCCACTCCACCCAGGAGCTCGTACCCGGGCGCGGCCGTGGCGGCTTCCTTCGCGCCCCCGCCGAAGCTCAGCGCACTGACCCTGGGATGGTCGCTTCCACCGGAGAGGTCGTGGGGGCTGTCCCAGGTGATGAGGAACGGCCAGGGGGTTTGCCACTGCGTGGGACCCACGTACAGGTTGCGCCAGGTGAGGCGCTCGCCGCCGGGGTTCTGGCGACTCATGTCCACCGGGCCCTGGGTCTGCTGGCCGGCATCGGTCAGACCGGCGGCGGCCGCGGCCACGTCCGGCACCGAGAGCGCATAACCCAGCGGCGTCACCGGCGCAGCGTCCAGCGCGTCGGCCACCTGGGCTCGGTTAGGTGAGTGGGCGCGCGCCACTGCCGCGTCGGTGACGGTGATGAGTTCCAGGTATCCGTGCGCCAGGGCGAACAGGGCGTTTGCGGTCCCCCGGCCATCGTGTTCGCCGCCGCCAGCGGGCACCAGGCCTGCCTCGGTGAGCGCCGCTGCGGACTCGGTAAGGTCGCGCACCCCGATCACCACGTGGTCCAGGCGGGCCCCGGTGATGGCGTGCGGGGTGGACGTGCTCATGTGTGTCTCCGTAACTTCGAGGTGCTGAGAACTAGCGTGCCGGCCATCACCATCATGGCGGCGACAACCCACCACGCTGGCGCGAAGCCGAACTGGTCGACGATCCAACCGGTCAGTAGCGGCCCGGCTCCGGCGCCGAGCGCTTGACCGGCGTAGGTGATCCCGGTGGCCCGGCCGGGGCTCGCGCGATGCCCGCGAACCACGTGCAGGTCGATGAGCCCGGTCCAACCCCAGCCCACTAGGTAAGCGAGGCACACGGCCACGAGCACCAGGCCGGTGGGCCCGGGAATCGTCATCGCGGCGATCGCGGCGCCACCCAGGAGCATCATCATCCCGATGATCGGCAAGGTCGGGAGGTCGAAGCGGTCAGCGGCCAGCCCTAGGCTCACGCGCGCCAGGACCGTGAGCAGTCCGCCGATCAACGCCATCGTTCCGGCGGTTGCGGCATTGGTGTGCGCGGACACCAAGAACAACACGAGGAAGGTGGCGAGCGCCGTCGTCGAGGCGTTTCCTAAGAGGTTCGCCACCGCGAGCAAGCGAAGCCGACCCACTGCTGAACGCGGCAGCGCCGCTTCACCAACGGATTTACGCTCCGCCGATCGGCCGCTGCGCAGTACCGCCAGCAATGCCACCGCCCCGAGTGCCACGAACACCCAGAACATCGCCCGCCAGCCAGCGGTCAGGGCCACCACCGGTACGGCTGCCCCGGCCAGGGCAGAGGCCAGCGGGGTGGCCGAACGTCGCACCCCAAATCCGATGCCCTGGCGGCCCGGGCTGACCGCAGCCGAGAGGTGCACATTCGCGCTGAGCTGGGCCAACGCATTGGCGAACCCGGCCACCGCCATGCACGTCAGCACCACCAGTTTCGAGGGGGCCGCAGCCAGGCCCGCGGTAGCCGCGACCGTTGCCACGACCGCGATGACCATCCCCCGCCGTGATCCCAACCGTCCGGCGACCGCGCCCAGTTGTGGCCCAGCGAGCGCGGCCACCACGTAAAACACGAACACCGACAGCCCCAGATCCGCTGGCCCGAAGTCGATGGTGTCGGACATGAAAGCTGCGGCGGCACCGATCGCGAAGATCGGGGTGGTGCCCAGGGCGCCGACGGTGGTGGCTAGCCCGGTAGCGGCTACCTGCTGACGGCGGGTTGCAGGTTCGGAGCTAGCGGTATCTGGCGGTGCAGGGTTTGGATGTGCGGGGTCGGCGTCGTCGGGTGGCGGGGGCGTCTCAGCGCTCACGGGTGCCGGCGTCCTCGTTTCCCTGTGATCGTTCGTCGGTTGAGTGTTCGGCGGTTGAGTGTTCGCCGGTTACGTGTTCGCCGGCTGATGGTCCGCCGCCTTGTTGCTCGTCGTCTGGTTGTTCGTCGTCTGGTTGTTCGTCGTCGTTGGCTGAGGGCTCCAGTTCCACGGCCTGCTCCACCACTTCATGTTGGCTTTGCGCGGCGCTGACGGCGGCCGCTGCCTTTCGTTTGGCCCGCCGCATGCCCCAAGCGCCGACGACGAGCAGCAGGACCGAGGCGATCAACAGTCCGGCGGAGATCGGCCGGGTAACGAACACGGTGACGTCGCCGTTGTGCAGCATCAACGCCCGGCGCAGGTTGGACTCCAGGATGGGCCCAAGGATCAGCCCAAGTGCCAATGCCGCAACCGGGTAGTCATATCGCACCATGAGGTAGCCGATCACGCCGAAGATCAGGGTGATCCACAGCAGGTACACCTGCCCGGTGGCGATGAACGCTCCGGTGAATGACAGTGTCGCGATCGCCGGGAGCAGCACCGATCGGGGTAGCAGCGCCATGCTGGCCATCGGCTTGGCCAGCAGCAGCCCGAGCACCAGCATGGCGATGTTGGCGAGCAGCATCCCAGCGAACAGGGGGTAGACCAGATCGTTGCCGGACTGCTCAAAGAGCATCGGACCGGGGGTGATGCCCTGGATGATCAAAGCGCCCAGGATGACGGCGGTGGTCGCGTCCCCTGGGATGCCCAGGGTCAGCACCGGCACCATGGCACCGCCGACCATGCCGTTGCTGGCCGCGTCGGGCGCGGCGACACCTTCGATGGATCCGCGGCCGAACTCTTCGGGGTGCTTGGAGGTGCGTTTGGCATCGCCATAGGCCAGGAAGGACGCCATCGCCCCGCCACCACCGGGCAGGATGCCCACGATCGTTCCAATCACCGAACTGCGGGCGATGGGGCGAAGGATTCTGCGCATGTCCGTCTTGGTGGGCAGGATGCGCCCGATGGTTTTCACCAGCCGGGTCTTGCGACCCTGGACTTCGGCGAGACGGAACACCTCGGCCATCGCGAATAGCCCGATGATCGCGGCCAGGAACGGGACCCCGAGCCGCAGCTCGGAGAGCCCGAAGGTGAAACGGGGTAGGTTCACCAGCGGGTCGGTGCCGACCACGCCCACCAACAGTCCGAGCGAGGCCGCGGTGAGGCTGCGCCACTTCGATCCCCCGGAGACAGCGACCGCAGCGGTCAATCCCAGCACGCCGACCGCGAAGTACTCCACCGGGGAGAAACGCAGCGCAACGCTGGCCAGCCAGGGCGAAAAGAGCCACAGCACCAGGACCGAGAAGATCCCTCCGAAGGCGCTGGCGACGGCTCCGATCCCGATCGCGCGGCCGGCGTGGCCTTTGAGGGCCATCGGGTAGCCATCGATGATGGAGACCGCGCCGGCCGGGTTGCCCGGGGTGCGCAGGGTGACCGAGGTGATGGAGTTTGAGTACATGCTGCCGGCGAAGATGCCGGTGAGCATGAGCATCGAGTGCAGCGGGTCAAGGCCCAGTGTCAGCGGCACCAGTAACGCGATCGCCACGGTGGCGGTGAGGCCCGGGATGCCTCCTACGACGATTCCGATGAAGGCGCCGATGAAGATCCAGAGCAGGCTTTCGGGCGTCAGGACGGCGCCGAAGATCTCTCCAAGGTCCATTAGAAGATCCCCGAAGGTAGGCGGGCTCCGAGCAGCAGCACGAACACCACGTGGCAGAACACGGTGACACCGATTCCGGTGACCGCCGCCCACCCCAGCCCGCGCAGGGTCTTGGCTTGGAGCAGCATGCTGACCCCGATGGCGTACAGCAGGGTGGTCAGGTGGAAGCCGGCCACCGGCATCAACAGCGGGTAGGCCAGGCTGGCGGCCAGCACGATGAGCATTCGGCGCCGGCCACCGGTGTCAGCGGCGGCCTCCTCATCCTCACCGCTGAGCGATGAGGCCACGTCACCGAGTGAGTCAGCAGCGTCGTCAACGGCAGCGGGGCTGACCCGTTCCCGAACGGCGGTGAGCATCGAACCCAATGCGCCCAGGGCCAGCACCACGGCCACCACGATCGGGTACTGGTGGGCGTTGGCGTCTTGGAGGGCCGGGCTCATCTGCAGGGCCTGCACGATGATGCTCACCGCGAAGATGAACAACACCGCCGGGAAGGTGACCTTCAGTGCGAAGTCAGGCATCGGCGCCCGCTGGCCCCAGCGTTGACGGGCTTGGCGCCCCGTTTCGCTGCACTCCATGACACCGTGCGGCTCGGCTCATTCCTGTGCCAGGCCCATCTCGGTGAGCACCTCGGTGATGGTGGGACGCAGTTCGTTCATGTAGTCCTCGAACTCGGCGCCGTCCAAGAAGTAGGGGGTCATCTGCATCCGCTGCGCATCGGCGATGAAGTCTTCATCCTCCAGGGTCAGCCGGATCGCGTCCTCCACGGTGTCTCGAATCTCGGGGTCGATGCCGGCGGGCGCGGCGATCCCCCGGAATGAACCGATCGGAGGCACATCCAGACCCATCTCGGTGAACGTGGGCACGTCGGGGTACTGCTCCACGGTTTCGGTGCTGAACGTGCCCAGGATTTCCAGGGTGCCGTCATCCACGTACTGGGCGGCGATGTTCGGAGTGAACACGAACGCATCGATGTTTCCGCCGAGCAGGTTGGTTAGTCCGTCGGCGTGCCCGTCGAAGGGGGTGTAGTCCCACTCCACGCCAAGCTCTGAGGACAGCGCCGCAGGGGCCTGGTGGTCGATCCCGCCAAGTCCCGAGGTACCGAACATGACGCCGTCTTCCAGGTCGGTGACGTCGTCGTACTCGCTATCGGCACGCACGTAGAGGAACAGTGCCTGCTGCTCGAATTGGGCGATGATGTCGAAGTCTTCGATGGTGGGTGAGGTGGGGTCGATCACCTCATTGCTCAGCACGTCGAAGGTGAGCAGGCCCAATTCGTACCCGTCGGTGGAGGCTTCGGCCAGGGAGCCCCAGCCCAGGGCGCCGTTGGCGCCGGGCTCGTTCACCGGGGTGATGGTCACGCCCAGCTGGTTTTCCAAGTGATTGGCCAGTTGCCTGGTGGACAGATCCGACCCTCCCCCAGCGGTCCACGGGATCATCATCTCCACGGTGCCGGTGGGGTACTCCCCTTCTTCGGCGCAGGCCGCCACCGCGAGCAGGCCAGCGGCAGCGAATGCGGCTGCGGCACGGCGCTTTACATTCCGACGCGGACGGTCAAGGGTCACCGGCATTTGCGGGCCTCCTAGGGCGCATGAGAGTGGTGCATTGGCTTACATCTCGATTGCTGGACGCTACCCACGTTGCATTTCCGAAATATGAAGAAGCCATTAGGGAATCGGACATTACAAATCCGAACCCAATGGGTCGCATCACAGCAGTTGATCAGCCTAGGGCTCCGGTACACATTTCCACCCCCTTCTGTGCATTTATCTCGCCTTTTGGACGCCTGCCTTTACTAGGCTGGCGAAGGTGAGAGATCCACACCAGGAGTCATCTCCTGAAATCGACCTGCACTCCATGCGTGTCCTGCTGGCCATCAAGGAAGCAGGATCCATTACCGGCGGGGCCCGGCTGCTGGGCGCGAGCCAGCCAGCGGTCAGCCAACACCTGCAGCGTGCCGAGGCCCGCCTCGGGGTTCCGCTGGTGATCCGTATGGGCCGCCAAGTGCGGCTCTCGGAGGCCGGAGCGATCATCGCCCGCGCGGCGCCGGGGGTGCTCGATGCCATCGCGGCGGCCCAGGCTGAACTGGCCCACTTGGCGGACCTGAAGTCCGGCACGGTGCACTTGGCATCCTTTGCTACGGCCTCCTCCACCCTGGTACCCGCGATCCTGAGGGAACTGCGCGGCGCCGCACCGGACCTCACGGTCTCCACCGTGGAGACCGAGCCCAAGGAGGCGATTCGCCTGGTCCTGGAAGGGGTGGCAAACGTGGCCTTGGTGCCCAGCTACGTCGATGAGCCGTTGGATGTGGGCTGGTTGTCGAGCCAAGGGGTGGCCGCGATCCCCCGGTTTATCGACGAGATGTTGTTGGTGTTACCCCAGGATCATCCGCTGGCTGAAGTGGACGTGGTGGATCTGGCCGAACTGGAGGACGACGAGTGGGTGGCCGGGTGCCCCCGGTGCTTGCACCACGTGATTCACGCGTGCCGCCATGAGGGTTTCGAACCGACCATCGCCTTCACCAATGACAACTTCGGGGCCGTGGTTGGCCTGGTCGCCGCTGGAATGGGCGTGACGATCCTTCCGCGTTTGGCCCTGGCCTCCACGATGGTTCCGGCCGGCGCCGTGGTGCGCCAAACGAATCCACGTGGCTCGCGGGAGATCTTCATGCTGGTTCCGCGCGACCTGGTGGGGTCACACACGGTCAGTGCGGTGCTCAGCGCCATCACTCGAATCAGCGGCTCTGCGTGGGAGTTGGAAAGCGCCACGGGGTAAGCCGTGGCGGGGAAGTGCTCAACCGCTTGCCGATTTGACCCTGTTCTTAGAACACAGGGTGGACTCGGCGGGTCCTGGCAATCGCACACCCCATTGCGCGTTGCATCGAATCCGCAGAAGGTCCCCCGTTGAACGCACCATTTCATCCCGCGCCCCGCACGCGCCAGGGCCGCCGGCCCTGGATCGCGGTCATCGCCATCGCCACCCTCACTCTGGCCGCGTGCGCGCCCAGTGACGACGAACCGCAGTCCCCGCCCGACGACGTCCCGGACGTGGCGGCTTTGGCCGGCCCGCTGGCCGATCAAGAGCTGGACTGGGAAGAATGCGAGTTCAACGACGACGGGCCACCTTTGCCGGGCGCGGACCTGTCGAATCTGGAGTGCGCCACGATCGAGGTGCCCAGGGACTGGCTCGATCCTGATCCCCAGAGCACCTGGGATGTGCGCATTTCGCACGCCGTCAACATCGATCCCGAGGACGAGGACTACAACAGCACGATCCTGACTCACCCCGGTGGTCCCTACAGCTCGGGGCTTTCCTACTCCAGCACGGTGCAAATGTGGACGCCGGAGCTGCAGCCCACCACGAACTACGTGAGTTTTGATCAGCGGGGCCTGGGGCAGTCCAGCATCGCGCAGTGCGAGTACTCCTACGACCCGGCCGATGGTCAGCACGCCATGGCCCAGTCGATCGGTGAAGCGTGCTCGACCGACCCGGAGGTGGCTACGATGACCACCGAGCAGGCGGCCTATGACATGGACTTCATCAGGCACTTGTTGGGCCTGGAGACCGTCACCTACATGGGCTACTCCTACGGCACCTGGCTGGGCACCTGGTACGGCGCGCTGTTCTGGCCAAACATCGAGCGGATGATCCTGGATTCGGCGACCGACTCCACCGCTGATTCGATCCAAGCCAACTACAACGCCGCCCACGAGGCCCGCGATCGGCAGTTCCGCCTGCACATGTTGAACTGGCTAGCCCGCCACGATGACACCTACGGCCTGGGCTCGGACCCTGAGGCCATTTGGGAGGCCTACTTCGAGGCCACCGAGAGTGAGCAGCACGCCCGGGCTGCGTACTTGGCGTGGAATGCCACGGGGGTCACCGCGGCGTTCTCTTCGGCGCAGGCTTACCCCTTCGCCGGTGAGCTGATCGCCCTGATCATCGCCGCTGGGCAAGACTCGGCAGACTCACAAGACTCACAAGACTCACAAGACTCAGAGGACTCCCAAGATTCAGAAGACTCCCCGGATGCCGCGCAGATCGCCGCCGGCCACATCGACGGGATGGATGCACTGACCGATGAGGCGCGGGAGGCGGCTCACGCCACCCTCGCTGGCCTCGCCGTCGAACCGGAGCCCGGGCCCGATGGTCTGATCACCGGTACGCACAACTACCTCATCGAGTTCACCGCGTGCACCGATGGTCAGTGGAACCAGGATCTGGAGTTCTGGGAGGAGTTCAATGCCGAGACAGCCGCGCAGGCGCCGCTCTCGGCCCAGTTCGCGCTGCTCGATTCGACTCCCACTTGCGCGTTCTGGGAAACGGACTCGTCGATGCCGACCATCACTGACACATTTCCTGAGACCATCGTGTTGCAAAGTGAGATGGATTCCATGACCCCATTCGAGCAGGGACGCGCAGCCGCCGCCGGCCTGCCCAACACCAGCCTCATCGCCGTCGACAATGAAAACGTCCACGGTGTGTTCCCCTACGGCACCGAGCAGGTCGATGCCCCGGTACTGGAGTTCCTCACCGGTGGCGAGCGCCCGGCCCAGACGATCGTGGCCGATGCGTTGCCGATGCCGATGGACACCTCGGTGTTTGAGTCCTGGTCCCCGCTCAGCGAGCAGGCCGAGCCGACCGCGCCCGCACCACAGTTCAGCGATCCCACCGCCGAAGCAGCGGCCGGTGAGCCTCGTAGTGCGGAGCCCAGTACTGGTGACTAGCTCGGCGACAGCATCTCAATATCAACAACTCAGGAGCGAACCGCGATGAACACCCCCGATCCAGACGAAACCAACCCTCCTGCTGAAACGAACCCTCCGGCCGAGACGAACCCCTCAGCCGAGCCTGAAGGGCGCGAGGCGATCGTCGATGACGTCCTGCTGCTGTTGTTCCAACCCGCATCGGGGGCCATCGCCGGTGAGACCACCCTGTTCTACGTGCTCGGGGCCGCAGTTGTGGCGGAGCTGAGCATGCAAGGGTTGCTCACCGCTTCCGGTGCACCGGCGCACACCGTCGGGGCGCAGGGCGCGGCGCCGAGCGATCCGGTGCTCCGCAGGGCGTGGGAGTACGTCTCGGATAAACCTCGCGATCCGCACACGATCATCAGTGTTGTCGGGCCGGAGTTGCGGGCGCAGGTCCTGGACCGGCTGCAAGACCAGGGGCACCTGGAGCAGACCAAGCGCAAGATGTTGGGGTTCATCCCCTCCACCAGCATCTCGGTGACCAGCGATCGGCGCACGGTGCTGCTGGAGTCGGTGCGCCGGGCGCTGGTGGACGGCGAAGAGCCCGATGAGCGCACCGCCGTGATCGCGGCCCTGCTTTCGGCGAGTGCGAACCTGCATGCTTTCGACCCGGAGATCCCCTACACCTCGGCGGTGATCGAACGCGCTCGTCAGTTCGAGCAGGGCAACTGGGGTGCGGTCGCGGCGAGCACCGCCGTCACGCTGTCCACGATTGCGGTGCTCACCGGCGCCCTCAGCGCTGCGTCTGCCGCGCAACCTCGTTAAGCCCGTCCAGGCACGCTGCTAGATCCTGCGGCCCTTGGACGTGGGCCATGTGCCCGTGGCCTGCCAGGGTGTGCACGCGGGATCCTGGAGTTGCCTGCACGACGTCGTCAAATGCGGCGCCGTAGCGGGTGCGGGTGACGGCGTGGTCCCCCGTGCTGTTGTGTTCACCGACGACCAGGTCGATGGCCTGGGCCCGGTGGGCTAGCTCGTGCGGCACCTGGGCCTCGTTGAGTGCGCGGGTCTCGGGGTACACCGTGTGCGCCAACGATGTCAGGGCGCCCCAGGCGCGTTCATCGGCGGCGATGTGCTGCACCTGCTCACTCGGAAGTTGGGCGATCTGAGTGAGTACCGTGCGCACGGTGGCCGGCCAATCCTGCGCCCGGTGGGCGGCGTTGAGGTCCTGCAGCACGTCGGCGGCGAAGGGCCGGATGACCGGCTCGTAGGCGATGACGTGGGGCACCGGCACGTCGATCGCGGCGTGCAGGGCGATGAGTCCGCCATAGCTCCACCCGAACAGCGTGTCCACCTGTCCGCTCGCGGCCAGGACCGCGCCCAGGTCGTGCACTTCGGTGGCGAGGCTGTAGCCGGCTTCCATCGGGCCCGAGGGGGTGCGCCCGCGGCGGTTGACCACCACCACCCGCGGCCAGGATCGCAGCGCCTGGGCCACCTGCCGCCACTCGGCAGCATCGCTGAGCACCCCCGGCACGATGACGATCGCAGGTGCCCGCGGATCGCCGTATACCTCCAGACTGAGCTGGGAAGTGCCGACCTCTTTCGATTTCTGGATCATTTGCTCCACATTTCCTATTGTGCGCAATCGGCACTAAAGTCGCAACAATGAACGAGGACCACGCCCCCGCTGCCGGTGGACCTCGCGCGGGAAGGCCCCGCGCCTTCAACGCAGACCGCGCCGTCATCGACGCGGCCGCGGTGTTCTGGGCCCACGGCTACTCCGGCACATCGACCAGGATGCTCACGAGTGCCTTGGGGGTCTCAACCTCCAGCCTGTATGCGGCGTACGGGTCCAAGGCCGGACTGTTTGACCGTGCGGTGCGCTGGCACGTGGATCGCTACG
>JBMDWZ010000310.1:0-20860 GCA_048594865.1 Beutenbergiaceae bacterium | reverse complement strand
TAGACCATGACCTCATCGAGGGCGAGGCGTACTCGGCAACGATCTTTAAGGCACGCCTCGAACGAGACGCTGGCTCCGGTGCGCCCTTGCTGTTCTACGGCTACGAGCCAGATGGGATCCACGAACAGTTCTCTCCGCGGCTTCTTGGCCCGATCCCCGGTGGCACGCCCGCTGGTGGGGACGACGTCGATGCGCACGTCGCGTGGTCCGTTGAGTTGAGCCAAATCTCGCCCACCGCGGATCGGGTGTTGGCGGATGTGGACTTCCATGAGGACGACCTCAGCGGGTTCATCAATGCAGTCGAAACTCAAGACCTAGATCCCGATGAGGTCGCCGAACAATGGATCGCCGACAACGCTGAGCGTGTGAACTCCTGGGGTCAGAACAGCGACGACTGATTCGCACATCCCCTGCGGCTGACCGCGGGCGGCTACTTGCCGGGAAGTGAGTGGATGAGGTAGTCGCACGCGTTGGCGTGGTGGGTGAGCGTGCCGTCATCGGCCACGTGGGTCCACTGGTCGATCACCTGCTCGCCATCCCAGAGGCGGTACCCCAAGCGCTCATACAGGCGCCGGGCTGCCGGGTTGCTCGGTTCAACGGCCAGGCCGACGGCGGTGCGATCGCGGGCGATCGCGTGGTCTTCAGCGACGCGAATGAGGGCGGTTCCGGTGCCTTGCCCCGCAGGATCGGCGGCCAGGGCATTGATCTCCGCAGCATCGGGATAACGGGACCTGACGCCGTCGTACTTTGACGCCAGATATAGCGTGGCCCGGCCAACATTGCGCGGACCGCGCCAGGCGAGCAGGTACACGGCTTGACCACGGGTTTGGAGGTCGAACCGCTCGCGGTGATGGTCGCCGTCGTGCCGTGAGGTGCTGCCCTGCAATAGCTGACGCAGATCCTCCTCGGTGCATGGGCGGACCTGCACGTACTCGCTCATCCGACCGGCGCCGGGTGGCCCAGCGGCAGGATCGCCAGTGGGTCCTCGCCGGGCGGCAACACCGGTGGGTGCAGCGCGGCCAACGCGGTGTCGTCAAAACCGGCCACCAGGGTGGTGCCCAGCCCCAGCGACGTGGCCGCCAGGTACAGGTTTTGGCTCAGGTGCCCGGCCTCCAACCAGACGTACCGCTCACCGCGCCGACCGAGGGGCGGCTGGTCGGCAAAGTGCCCCTTGACCGACTCGATGGACGCGCTCAACAGCACCACCGCCGGGGCGGTTGCGACCCAGTGGGCATCGGCCAGGGTGGTGTCGGCGACCGCCTTGCGCAGGTCGCCGCCAGCGCGCAGTGTCAACTGCTGGCGGTAGCAATAGCTGCCCGGTTCCAGACCGTCCACGGCGCCGGCAACCACACTGAGGGACAACGGGTACAGCGCGTGGGCCGAGGGGGTGTGCTGGCGCTCGGTTCCCACAGCCAGGTCGAGCACCTGGATGAGGTCGGCTCTGTTGAGCGGTGCGTCGGCGAAGTCTCTGACCGAGCGGCGCCCGGCTTGGAGCTGGGCGAAGCTCGCCGCGGCGCGCGCGGTGTCTGATTCGGACATGCGATGGGAACCTCCAGATCACCCGATGGCCCTACTGTGCCAGGGTTAGCTAGCAACGAGGTGGTGAAGGGAGAACACGGCCATGGCAGAGGTGTCAAAGAGCGCGACGGTCACATTTGCCGGGCGGCGAGCGTCGGTGGAGTCACTGTCTGTGCCCAGCGCCAAGGACCAAGACCGCCTCGGAGTCGGTGCCGACTGCATCGTGGTGGCAGACGGCGTCACCCCCCTCGATCCCGCCGAAGGGCCCCGGGTGCAAGCATTCGCCCAAGCCGCCGTTGACGTGGTCCTGGGCGCAGGCGGCGCACCCCTGCCCGATGTGCTGCGCGCGGCCGCCGACCATAACCCCGGTGATGGGGAGATCCCGGCTTGCGCGTTTGGCTCGGCCCGGGCGGTCGATGGGCAGATAGAGCTGGGGTCGGTAGCCGATGTGGGCGTCTTCGTCCGGTTTCGAGATGGCCGCGAGATCGACTGCACCGACCCCACCCTGGAAGGCGCCGAGGACCGGGTCGCCCGCAGGTTCTACCGGCGGCTTCTGGACGGTGAAACGCCAGCGGAAGCGCGGCTCTCGATGCGCTCCGGTACCAGCGCTAGCCGCAGGATTCGCAATGCGGAGGGGAGTTACTGGGTCGTTGCCGAAGATCCGGCGGTCGCCGAGCATGCCGTCATCACCACCGTTGCCCCGGGCGATGTGGAGGCCATCCTGATCTGCTCCGATGGGTACGCCCGCGCCTGGGAGATGTTGGGCATCCTGCCCAGCCCACACGCCGTGCTCGCCGGCGAGGTGGGATTAGCGCAGGTAGCGAGCAAGATTCGGCTGGCGGAGCAATGGCGCGAGAACTCGCCCTGGCCGCTCTTTGCCGCCGATGATGACATCGCCGCGGTGCTGCTGCGGATGCCGGACTAGGCCGAGTCGTTGTTCTTGGGGTAAGCGAGTCGGCGCAACAGCGCATCGGCCGGCCCGGCCCGCCCGGCGGATGCGAGCACCACGCTCAACACCACCGCGACACCCCAGCAACCGAGCGCCACACCCACCGAGGCCAGGCTGCCGGCGCGCGATCCGACGTCCAGTCCCCACGGCGCACTGACGGTGGCGATCAACGCTGACATCACCAGGTATGCCGTGAGCGAGCGTTGCCCGGTGGCGACCACAGCTCGCGCGATGGGTCCGGGCGAGCTCTGCAGCCCGTCGCCGAGTAGGGCGAAGATCGCGAGGTAGGCCAAGCCGCCGGCCATGCCGGTGAGATTGTGCGCCGCCGCCGCGATTCCCAAGGGCATCGGCGCCAGGTCGATGTAACCGCCGGCCTGCAGCGCCAGCGCCAGGGCACCGGCGATCGAGATCGCGGTGCCGACGACGGCGGCCCGGACCAGGAGTGGACGGTTGCCTGCCACATCCTCAAGGAGGCGCCGCCGTCCGGCCCAGACGCCGATGAGCAGGACCGGGATCACGGGGTACATGAGGAGCACGAAAATCGGAGAGAACGGCCATTCGGCCGCGCGCACCGCGATGGACTCAAGGTAAGAGTCCGGGATTGATCCTGAGAAGTCCATCGAATCTTGCATGTCGCCGGTGGCGTAGGTGCCGGTCCACAACAGGGCCAGCAGCACCCCTTGAATGCTGAGGAACAGGATGATCGCGAGCCGCAGCGCGCGGTCGCTGCGCAGTACGAGCCCAGCGAGGATGACGCTGGCGAGCCCATAGGTTCCTAGGATTTCTCCGGAGAACACCAATGCGCCGTGTAGGAATCCGAAGAGCAGCAGGAACAGCCCGCGGCGGCGCAGGATTCCGCGCGCCTTCTTCTCAGGAGTTCCGGCACGGTGCAACTTGCGGGTGATCATCACCAGGCCGTACCCGAACAGGGCGGTGAACATCGTGTAGGAGCGTTCGTTGACGAGCAGCGTCCGAAGGAAGTTCGTGATCCGGTCCACCGCGCCCGAGGCATCCGGCGCGACGCCCGAAGCGGAGACCGGCAGGTAGATCGCGGTGTAGGCGATCCCAATGAGCAGCAGCATGAAGCCGCGAGCGAGGTCGGGCGCGAGGGCTCGGGTCTTAGTGGGAGTGGGCGTGGGGTTACCAGGGGCGGGGTGAGACATCGGGTCCTTGAGATGGTGCCGGTGGTGGCTATTTCCGTGTGGCAGCGTCGGCCACTTGAATCACTTGACCCTCTCGCAATCCGATCACCGCGGGACAGTGCCAAACGTCATGGCTTGCCGCACTCAGGTAGTGCCGACCCGAATCGGGACATCGGTGACGGCGTCCGGCAGGTCGCGGTCATGCCGCCGCTGCAGCACATGCTCACGGAAGAGGTCGGCTGCGGGCAGGAGCCGACGGCGTTTGGACCAGGCGATCCCGATATCCCGTTTGGCGTGGGGGTCGTCGATTGGCAGATAGGAGATTTGCCCGCTCGTGGCGGCCGCGCCCTGGGGCCGGGGCATGATCGCGATCCCCAAACCTGCTGAGACGAACGCGCGGATGGTGGGCAGGTCGTCGCAGACAAACGCCACCCGGGGGTCGATGCCGGCGCGATTGATGAGGTCGCGGCTCGCCGTGCGCAGTTCGGACTCCGGCCTGATCGTGACGAATGGCTGGTCGGCGCATTCGGCTAAATCGATGCGCTCCCGGTCGGCAAAGGGGTGGTTGGCGGCGACCGCCAGCAACAGCGACTCGCTCAGCAGGTGTTGCCAGGCCAGGAAGGGCTCATCGGGCCGGAAGGTCGACAGCTCCAGTTCGGCGATTCCGCCACGGCCCACGATGCTGACCATCTCTTCGCGTTTGGGCACCAGCTCGAATTCAACGTGGGGGTGGCTGCGCCGGAAGCTGCTCACCAGATCCGGCACCAGCCAGTTCCCCAGAGACGGCTGAAAGGCCACGCTCACCGTTCCCGAATCCGGGACCAACATCTGCTCTACTGCCGCCAACCCATCATCGATCTCGTGGAGAGCCACGTCCACGTGTCGCTTGAACGTCACCCCAGCCAGCGTCGGAGCTAGCCGCCGACCGCTGCGCTGCAAGAGCGGGGTGCCTACCTCAGCCTCGAGGCGGGCCAACGCGCGGGAAATCCCAGGTTGGGTGGTGTGCTCTAGCTCGCTCAGCTCGGTGAGCGTGACCCCATCGGCGACCTGTTGGAACCAGCGCAACGCCCTCATGTCCATCGATCCATGCTCTATGAGCATCATTACAATGTCAACATTTCATTGGACGCATAAGGCCAGTTCAGAGGATAATTCTTGCTATGAACATGGCATCATTCAACTTGGTAAATGCAATCCACTCCGACCGAGTCCGCGAAGCTTCCGCAAGCCGACGCGTGTACGGCGACGAGACCGTGAACTGGCCCACCGACTCCAACGGCGCCACCCGTGCGACCCTCGGAACCGACTGGGACTTCTCCTTCCCGAGCGCGACCTCCGCTCGCTGAAGCGCGTAAGACTCCGGCGCCCCACCCGTAGTGGGGAAACCTCTGGCCAGTGGCCGGCAATCTAGCCGGCGCTGGCCAGCGCTAGTGGGAGCACCGATTCGGCCCCGGCTCGGCGCAGCGCACCGGCGGCCACGGTCAGAGTCCACCTGGAATCCACCAAGTCATCCACGAGCAGCACCGGACCGGGGCGAGCCTGCATGGCCGCCTGTAGTTCGCCGTCGACCACTAACCGGTCCCACACCCCGGCTAGCCTGAACGCGCTATTGCCGCCCGGCTCTCCCTGCGGGCCACCGCCAACCACGCTCACCGAACCGAGCACTGGCAACCTGCCCCGCGCGCCGATATGTGCGCCGACGGATTCGATGAGTTGGCTGCGTGTGCGCGAGGGCATGGTGACGATCGCGACCGGCCGCCGGGCCCAATCCCAATCGGCGAGGACTTGAACAACGGCCTGCAGGATGGGTTCGGGAGCGGGGCCATCGTCGGCCTGCGGACCGAGGATCTCGCGCAGCCGCTGCCCCCATCCCAAATCCGATAGTCGGGCCAGTGCCCGCCCGCGCTCGAAGTTCTGATCGGCGCCGATCTTGCCCTTGACGTCCACGCCCAGGCGCCCCATGCCGCTGGGCCATTGCGAGCGCGGGTCGATCGGGGCCCCTACGTGCCGCAGTTGGGTTTGGGCCAGATCGAGCGCCTGGCCTGGGATGTCGGAGGGATACCATGGCTCGGCGCAGGTATCGCAGTGCCCGCAGTTGCTGGCGGTGGAGTCATCGAGGCTGTGCTGCAGGAAGGCCATCCGGCACTCGGTGGTGCGCAGGTAGTCCAGCATCAGTTCCTGCTCGTGCTTGCGCGCCTGCTCAACTCGCTCATACCGCTGGGAGTCGTAGTGCCACGGTTCGCCGGTGGCCACCCAACCGCCTTGCACCCGCTGCACGGCGCCGTCGACGTCGAGCACCTTAAGCAGCAGCTCCAGACGGGTTCGGCGCACGTCGACCTGGCTCTCCAGGGCCACGGTCGAGAGCGGTTTGGCCGACTCGCGCAGGGCATCCAACACCGCATCGGCATGAATCTGGCGGGGCATCGACGCCGAAGCAAAGTAGGACCAAATGTCGCGGTCCTCGGCGCCCGGCAGCAGCAGCACTTGGGCTTGGGCGGTGGTCAGTGACCGCCCGGCGCGTCCCACCTGTTGGTAGTAGGCCACCGGAGAACTGGGCGCCCCCAGGTGCACCACGAAGCCGAGGTCCGGTTTGTCGAAGCCCATGCCCAGCGCGCTGGTGGCGATCAGCGCCTTCACCTCATTGGTGCGCAACGCCTCTTCCAGGTCACCGCGATCGGCCGGGTCGGTTCGGCCGGTATAGGGGCGCACGTTGTGGCCCGCGGCCCGCAGCGTCTCGGCGAGGTCCTGGGCAGCTGAGACCGTCAGGGCATAGACGATTCCGCTGCCGGGGAGGTCGCCTAGGTGGGCGGCGAGCCACGCGATCCGGTCCTGTGGCCGGTCCAAGCGCAGCACACCCAGGCGCAACGATGCTCGCGCCAGTGGCCCTCGGATGGTGCTGACCTCCCGGGTGGTGCCCTGCGGCGCGGCGGCGAGTTGCTCCACGACATCGGTCACCACCCGTTCGTTGGCGGTCGCGGTGGTGGCCAGTACCGGGATGGTGGGCGGCAGGTCGGCGAGCAGGGTGCGGATGCGGCGATAGTCCGGGCGAAAGTCGTGGCCCCAGTCGCTGATGCAGTGTGCCTCATCGACCACCAGCAGCCCGCACCGGCGGGCGAGTTCGGGCAACTGCTCGTCGCGGAAGCGGGGATTGTTCAGCCGTTCGGGGCTGACCAGAAGCACATCGACGGCGTCCGCTGCCAGGTCCGCGCTGATCTGGCCCCATTCATCGGCGTTCGCGGAGTTCATCGTGACCGCTGCAATACCCGCACGCTTGGCGGCCGCGATCTGATCGCGCATCAGGGCAAGTAGCGGCGAAACGATGATCGTTGGACCGGCGCCCTCGGCCCGGCGCAGGGCGGTTGCGACAAAGTAGACGGCGGACTTGCCCCACCCGGTGCGCTGCACCACCAGCACGCGTTCGCGCCGGTCCACTAGGGCTTGCACAGCGTCGAGCTGCCCGTCGCGGAACTCGGCATCGTCGTTGCCGACGAGTTGGCGCAGGGCCTGCAGGGCGCGTTTTTGCATCCACCCAACGTAGGGCCAGCCGCCGACCGCTATCCACATGCAGCCCGGCTAGGCAACCTCCCGCAGTGCCACCATGCGCACCGGTTGCGGCACGGTGGCGGCGATCGCGCTACGGTAATGCGCAGTCTCCTCCAGCCCCAGTACCGCGAGGCCGATCATGTCCTCAGGCTGGGCCGCCACCACGGTTCGCCACTGCTGGCTAGTCCCGGGCGTGATGGTGGCCGAACCGATACGCAAGGCCTCGAACGGTGCATTCAGCCCTAGCCCACGGGCCTTCGCGGCGGCCTCTTTCTCCGTCCACCGCTGAATCCGCGAGCCCACATCGGTGGGCCGGGCCGCGAATTCGGCACGTTCGGATGGATGCAGCGCGGAGGTGTCGAAGTCGGCAAACAGCGCGCCTGGGACACGTTCAATGTCCACACCGAGGGCGACGTCCGGGGGACCGGTTGCCACCATGACCCGGTTCGCCGAAGTCGAGGAGCTAAGCGAGAGCCCCGCCATTACAGGACGTGCATGTTGGCGTGCGCACTGGGAACACGTGCGGTCGATCTCAAGGTGCCCGGCCCGCGCCGGGTCATGACCCAGCCGTGCGGCCGCGAGCAGTCGCAGCGCCGCCCGCCCCGCCAGCACCCGCCGGGAATCGGCGACCTGATGACGCCGATCCGAGGCGGTGCGATCGGCAGCACTGACCACATCCGGGGCAAGGTCGGTGCCGCTTCGGTCGGTGATTTCGGCACAGATGGCCAGCACATCTTCAACGTCAGCGTCGATGACCTCGATCATCTGCGACTGATGCGGCGGTACTGGGTGACCGCGATCGGCGCGAAGATTGCGATGATCGCCAAGCAGCACAAAAACGCATAGAGCAGTGCGTTGTCCGCTGGCCACCCGCCGGCCATCACGAAGTCGGCAGGAGGTTGGTTGCCGAAGCCCTCTCGCGCAGCGGTAGCAACGGCCGTGACCGGGTTCCAGTCCGCGATGTGACGCAGCGGCCCGGGTAAGGTCTCGGCCGAGACGAACGCCCCGGAGATAAAGCACACCGGAAACAGCCACAGCAGCCCCAGGCTCTGCGCGACCTCAACGCTGCGAGCGGTCAACGCGATGACCGCACCGATCCACGACGTTGCGAAGGCGAAGAGCAGGAGCAGCCCCAAGGTGACGGCAATGTCCCCGACCCCGGTGTGCGTGCGCCACCCCACCGCGATCCCGCAGACGACGATGACGGCGATCGATATCACGCTGGTGGTCAGGTCCGACGTGGTGCGTCCCAGAATCACCGCCACGCGTGACATCGGCAGCGCACGGAGCCGGTCGATCAGACCTGTCTGCAAGTCTTTGGCCAGATACACCGCTGTGAACGATGAATTGAAGGTCAGTGTCTGCGCCAGGATTCCGGCGATCAAGAACTCGCGGTAGGCATCTCCGCCCAAAGCCCCGCCGAACACGAAAGCCAGGATCAACACGAAGATGATCGGTTGGGCAATACCGGCGACTAGCGCTCCGGGGGTACGCCGCACGTTCGCGAAGTTTCGGCGTGCAATCACCCCACTGTCTCGAACAGCTGAGATCACACTCATGCCGACACCTCCAGCGAAGAGCGGCCTTCGGGCCCAGTCGAGTGATCCTCCGATGGCTCTGCCTCCTGGCTCTCGGCTCGGCTGCCGGTCAGCTTCAAGAAGACTTCATCGAGGGTGGGTTGTCGCAACGCGGCTTCGGCAATTGGGACGCCGGCGGTGGCCAAAGAATCCAGGACGCTGCGTAGCATGTCACTACCACCTGGGGCCTCGGTCGTCAGGCGCATAGCGCGTTCGTCGATGTCCGGATCGGTGCCCGCACGGCGCGCTGCGGCGAGGGCGTCAGCGGTACTCGCCGCCGGCATCAGGGCGATGTCGATCCACGCGCCACCGGCCCCAGACTTCAGGTCCGCGGCCGTTCCCTCGGCGATGATCCGACCAGAATCGATGACGGCCACGGTGTCGGCCAGCGCATCTGCCTCCTCCAAGTACTGGGTGGTGAGCAACACGGTTGTGCCGCTGGACGTCAAGGAGTCGATTGCGTCCCAGACGTCCCTGCGACCGCGCGGATCCAGCCCGGTGGTCGGTTCGTCCAGGATCACCACCGGCGGTCGGGCGAGTATCGCGCCGGCCAAATCCAGCCGACGTTTCATTCCGCCCGAGTAGGTTCCCGCCTGCTTGGAATCACTGACGTCGTCGAGTCGGAAATCCCGAAGCAGTTCCCTGGCCCGAGCCTTGGCCTCCTTGCGGCGAATCCCGTAGAGCTCGCCGACCATCGTGAGGTTCTCAAACCCGCTGAGCTTGTCGTCCACGGCCGCGTATTGCCCCGAGACGCCAAGGTTCTTTCGCACCGAGTGCGCGTCGCTGCGGACCGAGTGACCGGCCACCCGCACGTCGCCGCCGTCGGGGTGTAACAGTGTGGTGATGACGCGGACCGTGGTGGTCTTGCCGGCACCGTTGGGTCCCAGCAGTCCAAGGATCTGGCCTTTGGAGATTTCTAAGTCCACGCCGGCGAGTGCCTGAAAGTCACCGAATCGCTTTGTGAGACCGGAGATCGAGATCACGAAGCGGCAAGACTTTCCTGGCGAACGGGCGTGATGTCGAGCCAGTGCTCGGTGACGTACTGAACGCAATCCGCCTTCACGGCAGGCCCATGGACCGCTACCCAGCCTTGCGGGACATCGGCGAACTCCGGCCAAAGAGAGTGCTGATTGACCTCGTTGACCACGACTCGAAAGTTCGCGTCGGCATCGTCGAAAGGATTGGTCATCGGGGGCTCCTAATGCCTCGTAGCGTTTCTGATTCCACTTGAGGTTCGGAGCCGATCATGGACCGGATGGGTCGGATTCTGATCGGTCCATCAAGGCGGCCAAAGTAGGTGCGATCTCCCGAATCGCATCGTCGCTGAGCATGTCCGCGTGCCGCACGTCGACCGGGCTGGAGGTGACCGACCCCTGGACGTACTGCTCCCAAGCCGAGGGATTGGGCCGGTTCTGCGGCACCTCCTGGGTGGCCTCGAAGACGTGCATATCGCCGTCGAACTGCCCGAGCTCGCTGGCGTCGAGCAATGCCCCTAACTGCATGAACTTGCTGACCAGACGCTCGATGACCGACGGCGCAATATCGGCCATCGGATTGCCGACTTCGGCTAGGAGCTGGCGGACTCGGTTCGCGTCGACCGGCTCCTCATCTGCGAGGGCGACATTGTTGGCGTCCAGGAACGCGCGCCACATCGTCTGCTCATCCTCAACGCCATGCAGGGCCGAGCCTTGTGCGGGGTAGGCGTCCAAGAGGGCGAGCGTGGAGACGTCCTCTCCCTGCGCTCGCAGAGCGGTAGCCAGGTGGTAGGCGAGCTGTCCTCCGAAGGACCAACCGAGCAGGTGATAGGGACCATGCGGCTGCACTGACCGAATATGGTCTACATAGATCTCGGTTAAGTCATCCAAAGACCGTGGGGGTTGCGAGCCGTCATCCGCGTCGGCGATGCCTGGCATCTGCAGTCCGAAGATGGGCCTGTCGGTCTGGAGGTGACCCAGCACTGCCGAGTACTTCCACGCCAACCCGCTGGCCGGGTGCACGGCGAATAGTGGAGTGCCGGTGCCCTGGGGCCGCAAGGGCAGAATCGGCTGCAGGCTCTCGCTCGGATCTGCGGTGCCCGACTGCGCCGCTTCGGCCAACGCTTCGACGGTGGGCGCGGCGAAAAGAGCCTGCACCTGCAAAGTCGTGCCGAGCTCGGCGTTGATCGCCCGAATCGTTGGCTGGGCGACAAAGGAGTGCCCGCCTAGGTCGAAGAAGGAATCCTGGGCACCGACGTCGTCGAGGCCCAAGACGTCAGCGAATGCCTTCGCTATCGCCTGCTCGAACCGGCCTTGCGGTGGCCGGGAGGTGGTGGGTGCGGCGTCGATCTCAGGAAGAGCGCTCTCATCGACCTTTCCGTTGCGCGTCAATGGAACCGAATCGATCACCGACACCGCCGTCGGCACCATGTAGTCCGGGACCTTGGTGCGTAACGAAGCCATCGCGGCGGTCGCCAAATCGCCCTGATCGTGATTCGGATCGGCAACCACCCAAGCGCCGAGGGTGATGCCACGGCCAGAGCGGATGGGGCGCACCACGGCTTGGTGGATCCCGGCCGTGAGGCGCAGTAACGCCTCCACCTCGTCGGGTTCCACTCGGTGGCCCCGAATCTTGATCTGGTTGTCGCTGCGCCCCCGCGAGAGCACACTCGGGCGTCCCTCAGCGTCCGGGTGGCGAACGACGACCAGGTCACCGGTTCGATACATCCGGGTTCCATCTGCCGCAAATGGATCGGCAATGAAGCGTTCGGACGTCGTGGCCGCAGATCCTCGATAACCGTGAGCGAGCTGGTCACCGCCGAGCCAGAGCTCACCGATCGTTCCCGGCGTGCTCGGGCGCAGGTTGCCGTCGAGCACGTAGGCCACAGTCCCGGTGGTGCTAGCGCCGAGTTCCGGCTCGGGACTATCGCTCACGCGGGCCACCATCGAGTCGACTCCAACCTCGGTGGGACCGTAGAGGTTCCAGCCGTCAACGAAGGGCCGTTCACGGATCCACGTCCATAGGCTTGGGTCCAAAGGCTCCCCACCCAGCAGCAGCGTGAAGCGCTGCCGGTCGCTGCGGTCGTCTAGGAGGTCACGTAATCCGGTCTGATCCGTCAGCGCGGTGACATAGCTGGGCGTGGTCTCCCAGGCCTCGATGTCGCGCGCGGCAAACAGCGAAACGAGCGCTTCGGGATCGCGCCGTTCGGCGTCTGAGACCACGTGCAGCTCGTGGCCGGCCGCCAGCCACACCACCGGGTCCATGGCGGCGTCGAAGCCAACGCCGGTGGTGTGAGCCAGCCGGACCCGGCGCTGGTTCGCGTCGGGCAACAGGGTTCCCCGGTGCGAGGCCAGCAGGTGCGCGAGCGCTCGGTGCGGCACTTGGACAGCCTTTGGAGTGCCCGTCGTGCCCGAAGTGAACACCAGGTAGGCGGGGTCGTCTAGGTCCAGCTGGGCCGGCTGCGACGAGGTTGACTCACCCTCAGACAGAACGGTGTCGATACTGACGCGGATGGGGTCACTGCGACCCGTATCGGGCGACGTCGCCGCCACCAGATCCCGACTCTGTTCTTGCGCACCATGGACTACCAGGCTCGCTCCGGCGGTTTGGAGCATCGTGGTGACGCGCTCTGCAGGTAGTTCGATGTCCACGGGCATCGCGACCGCTCCAGCACGCCAGACGGCAAGGAGCGCCGCGATGGTGTCTACAGAGCGTGGCAGTGCCACCGCTACGACCGCCCCAGCATGGATGCCATGGGAGTGCAGCCCGCGGGCTAGTCGGTCGACGCGAGCGTCCAGTTCGGTAAAGGTCAGCGACGCCTCGTTGCTGGTGACCGCGACCTGGTCACCATGACGTGCCGTGCTCTGCGACAGGCTCTGTAGAACGTGTTCTGGCTCGTGCGTGAGGGGCCAGGACACCAGCGCGGATTGGACACCGTGGGTGAGTTCGGTGTCCGCGAGAGGGCGAGTGGGGTTCTGCCTCACAACGTCGAGGAACTCGATCCATCGATCCACCAACCCGCGGGCGCTGTGCTCGCTGAACATCGCGGCGTTGTACTCCAGCACCCCTTCCACGGCCTGGTCCCTGCCAGCGCCCGGACGCAGGGTGAAAGACAGATCGACCTTCGCGCTGCCGGTGCTCTGGGGTGCCAACGGGCGTGCCTTCACACCGGGAAGGTCAAGCGTCATGTCGGTCGGTTCTTCGACGGCCAGCATGGTCTGGAAGATCGGGTGCCGGCCCAGCTGCCGGCTGGGTGCGATGGCCTCGACGATCCGCTCAAACGGCGTCGATTCGTTTTCTATGGCAGCGAGCGTCGATTCACGAGCAGCATCGATCGCCTCGGCGAAACTCGCTGCACCCGAACCAAGATCGAGGCGTAACGGCAGGGTATTTACGAAGAATCCGATGAGCTCGTTCAGGTCCGGGTCGGTCCGGCCCGAGGAGGGTGAGCCGATGACCACGTCGTCACCTGCGCCGATGCGGTGCAGGTAGCCGGCCAGACCAGCGAGCCAGGCGTGGAAACCGCTCGCTGACCTTCCGGCCGCCACGGTGGCCAGTCCACTAGCGATGTGCGCCGGGATCTGGAAGGTGAGCATGTTCGCTGGCTGTGCCGCTTGCTCGGGACGTTGGCCATCGGCCGGCAACGCCAATTCTTCTGGAATGCCGTCGAGCCGCTCGCGCCAGTGTTGCAACCCTTGGTTTCGGCCTTCGCGCTCGCCAAGCTCTGCCTCCAGGCGTCTGGCGAAGTCCGCATACTGTGCCTTCATCGGGCGCTGCAGGGCGCGAGCGCCCCCGCGACGAGCCCCGTACGCCGTGCCGAGATCATGGACGAGTGGAGCCAGGGAGGCCCCATCGGTGGCGATGTGGTGAATGACGAGGTCGAATCGCCACGAATCTGGGCCGGTCGCGACCAGGCCCGCTCGCAAAGGTAGTTCCGAGGCCAGGTCGAAGCCCGCAGCTACGTCAATCGGTTCGTGCTTCAACAGCCCCTGCTGCGGAGCATGGATGCGTTGGACGGGGCCGTGTTCGAGTTCGGGGTAGGTGGTGCGCAACACCTCGTGGCGCGCGACCAGGTCGTCGACCGCCATCGAAAGAGACTCCGCGTCCAGGTCCCCGTGGAGCGCGACTTGCAGCACCACTGAGTACTCCGCGGACGTGGGATCCATGCGGTTGAGGAACCACAGTCGTTTCTGTCCGGGGGACAGCGGCAGCGCATCCTCCTGCGAGCGAGGGTGCTTTTGAGTCCATTCCTTTAGTCCGGGGCGGTCTGAAGGTGTGGAGTTGCGGTGTTGCCCGGATCCCGAGTCTGGGTCGGACTGCGCCGGAGCCGCCCGGCCGATGTTGTGGAGCAAGCCAGCCGGTGTCGGAGATTCAAACACGACCCGCAGGGGGAAGGTGGCCCCGAATTGGTCCCGGACGCGGCCCGCTAACTCCACGGCGAGCAAGGAATGCCCGCCAAGGCTGAAGAAGTCATCGTCCATGCCGACTTCGTCGACTCCAAGGACGTCGGCCATGATGTCGCAGATCGCCTTTTCTTCACGTGTTCGAGCAATCCTTGAGGTCCGACTGGTCTGATGATCGGGCAACGCCTCGACGTCGATCTTCCCGTTTGCCGTCAGGGGGATCTCCTGCACCACCGCCAACTGGCTGGGGACCATGTACGCGGGCAGTTCCTCGGCGGCGAAAGCGCGCACAGACTCGGTGTTCAGGTCTTTGGCCTTGGCTTGGCCAACGAGCCAAGCGACCAACCGTGCCGTCTCGGGTCCGCCCGGCGTGACGACCCGGGCGACGGCCCGAGCCACCCCGGGTGCTCGCTGCAGTGAACGCTCCACATCGGCAAGTTCGATGCGGTAACCGCGCAGCTTGATCTGGTCGTCGTCCCGGCCGACGAACTGCAAATGGCCGTTCGCGTCGCGCCGCACGATGTCTCCCGTGCGGTACATCCGGGTGCCATTTCCTCGCGGGTCGGCAACGAACCGGCTGGCGGTTTCGGCCGAGTTTCCAAAGTAGCCGTGCGCCTCCGATGCCCCAGAGAGATAGAGCTCTCCCTCCACACCTGGCGGGACGGGGCGCAGCCGGCGGTCCAGAATTCGGGCCCTGACATTGGCGATCGCCGAACCGATGTTCACGGGGCCGGCGTGGATCGGACCGAGGACCGAATCGATGGTGAATTCGCTGGGTCCGTACAGGTTCCACCCGTCGATGTATGAGTTGTCGGCGAGCTGGTTCCACAGCACGTCCGGCACGGACTCACCACCAACGGCAACGAGCAATGGCGTAGACCGTTGTTCGGCCGCCGCCGTGAGCCCGACGTTGGCGAGCTGTTGCGCGTAGGACGGGGTGGTCTCAAGCACATCGATTTCATGCTCTGTGACCGCGTTGACTACGGCTTCGGCGTCGGCCTGGGTGCCCTCATCTGCGATGTGCAGCGTGGTCCCAGACACGAGCCACAGGATGGGGTCCCACGCCGCGTCGAACCCGAGTCCAGACAGATGCAACATTCGCGGTGGACGGTTGGCCACCCGCGCTTTGACCGGATCGATCATCGCTTCACGATGCTGGGCCAGAACGTTGGCCAGCGCCGAGTGCGGTACCTGCACCCCCTTGGGCGTTCCAGTGGTTCCAGAGGTGTACACCAGGTACGCGACATCCTGCGGGTCCGGCAAGTCCGGCACGGCGGAGCTCGCAGCATCCAGGACACTGGCGGGGGTATACGGCGTGCATCCATGGGACAAGCCCTCGCCACGCGCGGTGTCTTGGATGATGAGCATGGAAGCTGCGCTATCGGCGAGGATCTGCTGGATCCGCGCGTTGGGGTAGGCCAAGTCCACCGGCACTGCGATGGCGCCCGCGCGCAGGGCGCCCAGTTGCATCACGATGGCGTCGGCGTTGCGCCCAAGCGCTAGCACTACGCGATCGCCCTTGCGCAGGCCGAGTTCGACGAAACCGCTGGCGGCTTCGGTGACGCGGGCCTGGAGTTCCTCGAAGGTAAGCATTGACTCGGCGTCCACGAGCGCGGCTGAATCCTGGCGGGCGGTGGCGGCGTGAGTCAGCTGGTCTAGAACGGTGCCGTGGACGCGGCGCGAAGGTCCGGCTTCGCGGTCCTCGATCGTGGCCAGGGTGGCGTCCTCGACAGTGGGAAGGTCAGAGAGTCGTGACCCGGTGGATTCAACGACAGCGCGAAGGACGCGTTCGATGGCGTGACCGATCTGCTCACCGGTTGCCTGGTCAAAGAGTGCTCGGTCGAATCCGATTGCGCCGATGAGCGGTCCAGCGTTCCCATCGGGGGCGTGGAAGTCGACGAGCACATCGGTTTTGACCCCGGCGCTGGTCATCTGATTGGGCACCCGGACCGTGACGTCCTGAAGGTCGAGTTCGGCGGGTTCGTTGGTCTGCAAGGTCAGCATCACTTGGAACAGTGGGTGGCGACCGGTGACGCGCTGCGGGCGCAGCGCATCGACCAGCGCGTCGAACGGCAGGTCCTGGTGGGCGTAGGCCTGCGTGTTCGTCTCCCGTACACGTTCGATGACTTCAGCCAGGGTGGGGTCGTGTGCCAGTGACGTGCGCAGTGGGATCGTGTTGACGAAGAACCCCACCAGATCATCCAGTTGTGGGTCGGCTCGTCCCGCTACCGGGGTGCCGATCACGATGTCGTCACCGGCGCCCTGTTGTTCCAGGGCCACGGTCAGCGCGGCGTGCAGGACCATGAATAGGGTGGCGCGTTGGCGAGCTGCGAGTTCTCGGATCTGAGCGTGCCGTTCGGCGTCGAGTTCGATGGGAATCTCGAACACCCCCGCCTGTTCGTGGCCATCGGTCCCAGCCACGCCACGGGGGCGGTCGCGTGGCAGGGTGATCTCATCGGGGATCCCGGCGAGTGCGCGTTGCCAGTACTGGACCTGTTCGAACAGCAAACTGGAGTCGTCGTCGGCGCTGCCCAGGTGCTCCCGCTGCCACAATGCGAAATCGGCGTAGGCGACCGGCAGTGGCGGCTGCTGTGGAGTGCGGCCAGCGCTGCGGGCGATGTAGGCCGCCGACAGGTCACGAGCAAACGGTGCCAGTGACCAGCCGTCGGACACAATGTGGTGCATGGTGGCCACGAGGATGCGACGCTCGGGCCCCGTCCGCAGCAAGAGCGCGCGCAGCGGCAGCTCGGCGGAGATGTCGAAGGGCCGCAGCGATTCCTCACGGACGACCTGCTCAGCCCTATCTTCCGGGACCTGCACCGACATGAACGGGGCGCGCTCGTCGGTGAGGACCTGGATTGGCTCGCCGTCGCGGTAAGGGAAAATGGTGCGTAGTGGCTCGTGACGCTGCACGACGTCGTCGAACGCGGCGCGCAGTGCCGCCACGTTGAGCGGTCCGTCCAGGTGCAACACGATCGGGATGTTGTAGGCGGCCGAATCGGGTTCTAAGTGGTTGAGGAACCACAAGCGGCGCTGCGCCAGCGATACCGGTAACGGGTCGGGGCGATCCACGGGGGCCAGCGCAACACCGTGGGTAATCGCTGGGTCGCTGTCCAAGAGGCGCCCCAGGTCGCCGACCGTGGGGTTGTCAAAGACGTCGCGCACGGTCAGCACCCGGTCAAACTCCCTGCCGAGCTCGGCGCTGACGCGAGTGGCGAGCAAGGAGTGTCCGCCGGCCGCGAAGAAGTCTTCCTCTACCCCGATGGAGTCCCGCTGAAGGACTCGGGCGAACGTTTTGGCGACGAGTCGCTCGGCCGCAGTGCGGGGGAGTTGGGCGGAGTCCTGGGCACTCGTGCTGGGGGTGGGTAGCGCGTCGCGGTCTAGTTTGCCGTTGGCTGTCAGCGGGAGGTGCGCCAGAGTCATCACGGTGCTCGGCACCATGTAGTCAGGCAGTTCGGTGCGAAGCGCCGCCCTGACCTGCCCGCCGAGGTCTCCGGTGGGCCGGGCTTGGTCGCCCTCGCCGCTGTCGGTCGTGACGTACCCGACCAGGCGTGCCGACGGCCCCGTGCCGCTGACGATGACCGCGGCGCCTTGCACGCCCACTTGGCGGCGCATCGCGGCCTCCACCTCGCGCAGCTCTAGGCGGTATCCCCGGATCTTGACCTGATCGTCGATCCGGCCCAGGAAACGAAGTGAGCCATCCGAACGGCGCCGGACCACATCCCCCGTCCGGTACATCCGGGAGCCATCGGCGGCGAACGGATCGGCGACGAACCGCTCGGCGCTCAGGCCCGGCTGTCCGACGTAACCTTGGGCAACGTTCACCCCGGCCAGGTACAGCTCACCCACAGCGCGGTCAGGCACCGGGCTCAGGCTGGCGTCCAGGACGTAGTGTCGGCTGTTGCGCACCGAGGAGCCGATGTGCGGGGGGCGGTCGTCGTCGATCGGTGCGACCAGGCTATTGACCGTGACCTCGGTGGGTCCATAGAGGTTGAAGGCGTGCACATCTTCCAGTGCACTCAGATCCGTCCACAAGCTCGGGCTCACCTCTTCGCCGCCAACTGCGACCGTGGTGGGGTGATGAGGGCGGGAGAACAGTCCCGCAGCAAGCAGCACTTCAGCGAACGACGGCGTTGTTTCGATCGAGTCAATGCGGTGGTCGACGAGGTACTCGGCAAGGCGTTCGGGGTCTCGTCGCACGTCGTCGGACACCATGTGCAGTTGGTGGCCTGCAAAGAGCCACAGCAGTGGATCCCAGGCTGCGTCGAAGGAGAGACCGGCGGTGTGCGCGACCCGCAACTGGCGGCCCGCGCGCTGCACGGCGGGGCCGAAGAGTTCTTTCTGATGCTCTTGGAACAGGTTGCGCAAGGCAACACGCTCCACCCCAACGCCCTTAGGCCGGCCAGTGCTTCCGGAAGTGAAGACCACGTAAGCCAGTTCGGTCCCCGCCGTCTCGGGAAGCGAGGTGTCGTCAGCCGAGCATCCGTGCCAGCCCGCGGAGAGGTCTGAGTCCACGGCCACGCACGGCACGTCCCAACGTGCGCCCGCTTCCCGATCGCGTTCGGCCTGATAGCTGCTGGTGAGCAGGAGCGCCGGTTCGGAATCTTCAATCATGCCGGTGACCCGATCGATGGGGTATTCGGGGTCGAGGGGCACATACACGCCCCCGGCCTTGAGTACCGCGAGCACCAGCAGGGGCAGGTACTTGCTGCGTTCGATACGAACCGCCACTCGGCTACCCACGACCACACCCGAGCTGATGAGGTGATGCGCCATCCGAGTCGAGTCGTGCTCCAGTTCGGCAAACGTCATCGTGCCGTCCTGTGCGACCACGGCCGTTTCCTGCGGACGACTCGCCGCCGCCTCGCTGAACTCTTGGAGGATCGTCTGAGCTTGCATGGGGACCTCAAGGCCTGCGCCCTGGTCGATCAAGGTGCGCGCCTCTTGATCGCTCACTACCCGGGCTGCGTTGACCGACGCTTGTTCGTCGTCCAGCACTTGCTCGATGAGCGTGAGTAACCGGTGGGCGTGTGTGGCCAGGGACTGTGTGGAGTGCAGCGCGCTGTCGCCTTCAAGTTGGATCGTGGGCGTGGCCGCTTCACTCTGTAAGCCCGAGATCACCACGGATAGGTCGTGCACGGGTCCGGTAGACAGGATCCGAACTTCGCCCGTCGCTGGCCCCAGTCGCAGTTGGTCAATGACGGGTAGCAGGTTGACCGAGGGGCCAGCCTGGCTCGGGGTGCCCGGGAGGTCCTCGATCCGGAATCGTTGATGTTTGACGACGCCTCGGATGACGTCGCCGGCGTGCGCGATCGTGTCCGAGACGGACTCCGAGCCCGAGACCTCGATACGCAACGGCAAAATGTTGGAGAGCATCGAGGGAGTCGACTTGGACACCTTTCCACGACGAGCGGTCACCGGAAGCCCGAGTGAGACCCTCTGTTGCCCGGTGATCTTCGCCAGGTAGATCGCGATCGTTCCCACCATCGTGCGCGGCAGGGACCGTTCCAGGGACGCCAACCGGTCGGCGACCGCTCGCGGAACTTCGATGGCGGACCGCACCACGTGCGTCGCGGGCTTGGTGGTGGCGCCCTCTAGGCCCTCGACGGTGGCGTCCTGCTGTAGCTCAGTAGTCCAGAATTCGCGATCGGACTCGTAGTCGGAGGATTCCCGGTAGTTGGCCAGATCCCCGAGCAGGTCGCTGTGGCTGCCGAAAGGGGAGGGGGTCTTCGCGGCCTCTCGCGCGACCTTCCCGGCAAAGGCCCGCAGGAGCAATCCGCTAGGCGCACGTTTGGCCAGTTCGCTGTAGGCGCGGGCGAGGTAGTGCAGCACGATGACGGCGGAGTATCCGTCCAGCATGATGTGGTGCACCCGCTGGAAGAACAGCGAGCGGTCGGAGTCCAGCCGGAACAGCACGGCTCCGAAGAGTTCGTCACCGGTGATGTCGCGGGGCGTGGTCATCTCGGCGTCCATGCGCTCGAGGGCCGCAGCGAGCGCCGCGTCGCTGTCCTTCTCGCCGCGCAGGTCGACGATCTCCAACAGGTTGTCTTGCGGATCGGGCCGTTCGATGACCGCCTTTGGACCGTCGTCGTCCTCTTGAAAGCGCATGCACAGCGAGTCGACATCCCGGACCACCTTGGTCAACGCTATCTGCAGCAACCTCGGATCGAGCTCGCCTCGAATGTCGAGGTACTGACCGATCTGGTAGGTCGCATTACTGGGTTCCAGTTGTTGGGCGTACCAGATGCCTCGCTGGGCTGGGGTGATGTCGATGGTGTCGTGCGACGAAGACTGCCCGGTGCTCACGTGGTGCTCTCCTCATGGACGAGGCCCCGGCTGCCAGCGGGGCCTCGTCGTCTGCTCGAATGGGTGCCGCAAAGGGGCGGCTGGGGTCAGTTGCGGATTACTGGAACTGACCGATTTGCAGATTGTTGAGTAGGCCTCCGAGGTCCAGGAGAGGTCCCTGGACTAGTGGGCCTTCAATGAGGGTCAAAAGCAGGCTGGCGATTTCCACGCGAACTCCTTGGTAGTTGATTTTCGGCCTTGGAAGAGGGCCTACACATAGGGGTTCGGATCAGGACGCGTGACGGATGGGTGTGATCGTCATCGCGTGTCCAGGTCACATGTGGCGCGGCTGCGTTCGCCGCACCCGTACATCACCCCAGTACAACGCCGAGCGCGGGGGGGGGGGTGGGGGCAAAGGTTCGCAAAAGCCCCCGGCGGGGGGGGGGGGGGGTGGGGGGGGGGGGCGGC
>JBMDWZ010000031.1:0-4827 GCA_048594865.1 Beutenbergiaceae bacterium | reverse complement strand
GCGATCGGGAAGAACGCCAAATATGAGGCGATCAGCGCGACCGTCATCCAGTTCTGCCACTCAAAGGCGCCCACCTGCAGTCGTGAACCCCAGGAGGACACCACCGGGGCGAAGGCGATCAGCGGCACCGTCTGGGACAGGATGATCCACGGCAGCAGGCCCCATTCGGCCAGCCGCCAACGCAACATCACCAGCGCCAGACCCACGCCCACCACGATCCCCACGACCCAGCCGGCCAGCGCGATCCCCAAGGTGGTGACCGCCGCCATCGTCACGGTCAACCACAGCGGGTTCGCGCCATCGGCGCGGGTCTCGGGCTCAAACAGGCGCCCGAGCATCTCCCAGGTGTGCGGCATCGCCAGGTCCGTGGTTCGCGGCAGCACCCGATTGCCGGCGATCACCACACCGCCGTCGGGCCCGATGAGCTTGTACAACTCCCACACGAGGACCAGCCCAAGCACGCCCACGATGCCCCACAGCCACGCGGGCAGCGCCGAAGATCGGGTGGTGGCGTTCATCCCCGGGCCACGATCTCATCCTGCAGCGCGCCGATGATGCGCTCGCCGTAGACGCGCATCGTCTCTTCCTTGTTGTCGTGCTGCAGGTAGCCAGCGAACTGGTGCACCCCGAGAGCTTTGAGCGCCCGCAGTTTGTCGATGTGGTCTTGCGCGGTGCCCAGCAGACAGAACCGGTCCACGATCTCATCGGGCACGAAGTCGGTGTGGGTGTTGGTGGCGCGCCCGTGTTCGTTGTAGTCATAGCCGGTGCGTCCGGCGATGTAGTCCGTCAGTGCCTGCGGAACCGCGCCTGAGGTCCCGTACCGGGCCACGATGTCGGCCACGTGGTTGCCGACCATCCCACCGAACCACCGGCACTCGTTGCGCATGTGCTCCAGATCGTCACCGACGTACATTGGCGCGGCCACACAGATGGTGATGTCATCGGGGTCGCGCCCAGCATCGCTAGCGGCCTGGCGGACGGTGCCGATCATCCACTCCGCGATGTCCAGATCGGCGAGCTGCAAGATGAAACCGTCGGCGATCTCGCCGGTGAGCTTCAGCGCTTTGGGGCCATAGGCCGCCATCCACACTTCCAGCGACGATGTGCGCGCCCAGGGGAGTTGCAACTCGGCGCCGTTGTAGGTGACCTTTCGGCAGTTCGCCAACTCCCGGATCACATGCGTGGACTCGGCCAGCGTGGCCAGCGTGGTCGGTTTGCCGCCGGTGACCCGCACCGCGGAGTCCCCGCGGCCGATTCCGCATACGGTCCGGTTGCCATACATCTCGTTGAGGGTGGCGAAGGTGGAGGCCGTCACCGTCCAATCGCGGGTGGCGGGGTTGGTGACGAACGGGCCCACCTTGATCGTGTGGGTGCGGTCGAGGATCGCGCTATGGATGACGTAGGGCTCTTGCCACAACAGATGGGAGTCGAAGGTCCACGCGTGCGTAAACCCGTGCGCCTCGGCCAACGTGGCCAGTTGAATCGTGCGGGCGGCCGGGGGATTGGTCTGCAGCACTACACCAAAGTCCATCACGGTCCTCCTAGATCAGGTACTGGCTGAGGCCGCGCTTGAGATACGCGCCGTCACCGGCAGCACCGAGGTAGTCGCCGTCGTCGACGATCACCTTGCCCTTGGACAGCACCGTGTCCACGTGCCCGTCGATCTCATACCCCTCCCAGGCGGAGTAGTCCATGTTCATGTGGTGGGTCTTGTTCAGCCCGATCGAGGTGTGCCCGTTGGGGTTATAGATCACCACGTCACCATCGGCGCCCGGGGCGATCACGCCCTTCTTGCCGTACAGCCCGAACATTCGGGCGGGGGTGGTGGAGGTCAGCTCCACCCAGCGCTCCAGGGTGATCTCACCGGTGACCACGCCTTGATACATCAGGTCCATCCGGTGCTCGATGGAGCCGATGCCATTGGGGATGGCCCGGAAATCGGAGAGCCCGAGTTCCTTTTGGTCCTTCATGCAGAACGGGCAGTGGTCGGTGGAGACCATCTGCAGGTCGTTGGTGCGAAGCGCCTGCCACATCGAATCCTGGTGGCCCTCCGCCCGGGACCGAAGCGGGGTTGAGCACACCCACTTGGCGCCTTCGAAGCCGTCCTCGCCACCGGCACCCAGTTGTTCCTCCAGCGACAGGTACAGGTACTGCGGGCACGTTTCCCCGAACACGTTCTTGCCCGCATCACGCGCGCTGGCCAGTTGGGCCACCGCCTGCTTGGCGCTCACGTGCACCACGTATAGCGGCGCGCCGGTGACGTCGGCGAGCATGACCGCGCGGTGCGTGGCTTCTTCTTCCATCTGCCAGGCGCGGGCGATCCCATGAAAGTACGGGCCGGTCTTGCCCTGTTCGATGAGCTGTTCGGCCAAGACGTCGATCGCCGGGCCGTTCTCGGCGTGCATCATCGTCAGCAGCCCGGTCTCGCGGGACTTCTGCATCGCCTTGAGCACCTGGGCGTCATCGGAGTAGAACACCCCGGGATAAGCCATAAACAGCTTGAACGAGGTGACCCCCTCATCGACCAGACCGTCCATCGCGGCTAGGGAATCGTCGTCGACCCCTCCGATGATCTGGTGGAAGCCGTAGTCGATGGCGCAGTTTCCGGCGGCCTTGTTGTGCCAGGTATCCAGGCCGTCCTGCACGCGTTCGCCATACTTCTGCACCGCGAAGTCGATGATGGAGGTGGTGCCGCCGTGGGCGGCGGCGCGGGTGCCGGTTTCGAAGGTGTCCGATGCTGCGGTGCCACCGAAAGGGAGTTCCATGTGGGTGTGGGCGTCGATACCGCCGGGGATCACGTACTTGCCGCTGGCGTCGATGACGGTATCGACCGAGGCGGCTAAGTCATGCCCCAGGAGCGTGGATCCCGGCGCAAGGACTGCGGCGATCTGCTCGCCGTCGATGAGGACGTCAGCCCGGCTGGAGCCGGTCGCAGAAACGACGGTGCCGCCGGTGATGAGGGTGGTGGCCATGGTGAGCTCCTTTGCTTATGGCTGGGGGATCGCGGTGTAGGAATCGGGGCGCCGGTCGCGGTAGAACTGCCAGTCATCGCGCATCTGCTGCACCAGATCCATGTCCAGATCCCGCACCAGGACTTCTTCGTGTTCGGAGGAGCCGAGGTCTCCCACGATGTTCCCGCGCGGGTCGATCACCTGGCTGGTGCCGTAGAAGTCCACCGCGTCGGCGCCGTATTCGTTGTCTTCGCGCCCCACCCGGTTGGGTTGCAGCACGAAGTAGCCGTTGGCCACCGCGGCGGCCGGGCCCTCGATTTCCCACAGCCGGTTCGACAGGCCCGGTTTGGTGGCATTGGGGTTGAACACCATGTGCGCCCCGTTCAGGCCCAGTTCGCGCCAGCCTTCGGGGAAGTGCCGGTCGTAGCAGATGTACATTCCGACCTTGCCGACGGCGGTGTCGAACACGGGGTAACCCAGATTCCCGGGACGGAAGTAGAACTTTTCCCAGAACCGGTCCAGGTGCGGCAGGTGGTGCTTGCGGTACTTGCCGAGGATGGTGCCATCGGCATCGACCAGCACGCTGGTGTTGTAGTAGACCCCGGTGATGTCTTCCTCGTAGATCGGCAGCACCGTGACCATGCCGAGTTCCTTGGCTAAGGCGGCGAACCGCTGCACGATCGGGCCCTGCGCACTTTCGGCGTAGCGGTAGTACTTCTTGTCCTGGGTGATCCCGAAGTAGGGGCCATAGAACAGTTCCTGGAAGCAGATGACGTCGGCGCCTTGGGCGGCCGCGTCTCTTGCGAACTGCTCATGTTTATCCAGCATGGATTCTTTATCCCCAGTCCACGTGGTCTGGGTGATCGCTGCTTTGACCTGTGCCATCGCTACCTCCATTGAGCGGACCTGCGACGCGGCGGGTCCGAGAGGTCATCGTCGGTGATGCACATTACGAGGCAGTGCGCTCGATGTGTCGCGGACGTTACACCTGCCGCAGGGGAAGATCACACGCTACACCGGGGCGGTGTTGCGGCAGGAGTGTTTGGTGAATGGCCTTGTTAGGCGGCGGTCGATGACGCCTCGACGACGGCGGATCAGCGTGCGCAGGTTGGGTCCGGCAGCCGCGGGGTGCTTTGGTGCGGGTGTGGTTACGAGCGGTGCGGGTGTGGTTACGAGCGGTGCAGGCCCAACTTGAAGGCCGCGCCCATCGCGGCCACTACCGCGACGGCGAATACCCAACCGGACACCGCCAAAGCTTGGGTGCCGGAGAGGAAAACCCCAACGGTGCAGCCGAGCCCGATGATCGCGCCCCAGCCGAGCATGATCCCGCCGAGCAGCGCGGTCGCGGAGTTGCGTACGGTGAGTTTCTCGATCGCGAACTTGCCCGCGGCCAACGCCGCGGCGAGCGATCCGGCGAAGATCCCTGCCACCAACCAGCCGTTGGAGGTGATGGTCTGCACCACCATCGCCACGCATCCGCGCAGGGTTTGGTCCAGGCCATGCAAGGTCGTGGGCAGTGCACCGGTGGAATCCAGGGCCGTGCGCGTCATGCTCGAGAACTGGGAGGTGACCCCCCGGGGAGTGTCACGCAGGAACGCGAGGAAGCCGATCACACCGACCCCGGCGCCGGTGGCCAGCGCTGGCCACCGTTCGATGAGCACCAGGCGGCGGATCTCGGTAGGGGTGATGGCGCGCTGCGCGCGGGCCGGGTTCGGAGGATTCCAACGCAGCAAACGGATCCCGATGAACACCAGGAGGCCTAGTTGCAACACCACCGCGATCCCATAGCCGCTGCCTGCCGGCAGCCATGGGGCCGGCGCCCCGGCGATGGCGTGATCGAAGATGGGGTTCCAGGTGAGGAAGCCGAGCCCGAAAC
>JBMDWZ010000309.1:0-7475 GCA_048594865.1 Beutenbergiaceae bacterium | reverse complement strand
GAGGAGAGGCTCACATTCCTGTAGGGCGGCGGCGGCCGCATACACGGTGATCGCCACTGCCCACGCTATCGGTCAGGCTCCTGCTGGGCCGAGCGCTGCAGCCGCCCGCCTGCTAAAGCATGGAAAATGGCGGTAGAAGTTCCTATATAGCTCCTTACAGTTCGAGTACCGAGCATCGTCGTGTCAACGACATCGTCACCGGCGTCGACTGGTCACTGACCTCGCTCCAGCAGCCGGACCGCCAGCACTGGACGCCGGGACTGCTGCGCGACAGGGCACTTCGTAAACGATCGCCTATGGCTCGGGGCACCGTCGCTACGGTTGGGGCATGCCGATGCTACCGCGAGCCGAGTACCTGGCTACCCTGCCTCGCAAACGCATGATTGCCAGCGCACTCATCCGAGACCCCGTTGGCGATGTCTTGTGCGTCAACTCGACCTACAAGGAGACGTGGCATCTGCCTGGCGGGTCGGTGGAAGCGGGTGAGTCGCCGTCCGAGGCTTGCGCGCGTGAGTGTCGAGAGGAACTGGGCACTCCAGCCACCGTCGGCAGGCTGTTGGCAGTAGGGCACCTGCCACCAGGATCGAACGACCCACATGGAGCGATGGCCTTCGTGTATGACGCCACCATTGATGGGGTGACCGTCGCCGCGCTAACCCTTCCTACCGACGAGTTGCTAGAGGTTGCCTGGCTAGATGGTGCCAAGCGGGGGAAACTGCTGAGCCCCCTCGCCCATCGACTGGTGGATGCTGGTCTGAGCGCTGCGAAGTCTGGCGGCGTGGTCGAGTTGGATCGTCTCTGCTGAGAGACCGCTTTTCGGCGTTCAGCCGGTTCTAGAACTACGGCCGGCCGGCCATGGGCAACACGTTCGCCCACCACATCGGCACGTGCTCCACGTTCTTACCCGGAGCTGGGGCGTGGACCCGCATGCCATTACCGGTGTAGATCGCCACGTGGTAAATCCCCGAGGCTTGACCATTGTTGGAGTAGAAGACCAAGTCTCCTGGACGCATCTGGCTCGTGGGGACCTTCGCCACCGCCGCGTACTGGGCACGGCTATTGCGCGGCAGGTTCACCCCGGCGCTCTCATAAGCGCGCAAGGTCAGCCCGGAGCAGTCATAGGAGTTCGGGCCCGCGGCACCAAAGACGTACGGCTTACCGACTTGAGTCAACGCCCAGTTCACGGCCGCCTGGCCCTTGGAGGCTGACGATCCGCCGCCGCCACCGCCACCGCTGCCGCTGCTGGGGGGCGGGGTGCTGGGAGTCGGCGTTGGTGTGGGAGTAGGCGTCGGCGTCGGAGTAGGCGTCGGCCGCGGGGTCTGCTGAGTCGGACTCGGGCTCGGCGTCGGGGTCGGAGCCGGAGTCGACGTGGCACTGGGCGAGGGAGACGGACTAGGAGCGGGGCTCGGCGCAGACTCTTCGCTCTGGCCCGAGTCACCACTGGACTCTTGGTCGTTCGAGGATTCGTCACTCGAACCCTGGCTGCTCGCGCCCTGATCACTCGAGGCGTCGGAGTCGCTAGAGTCCAAAGAACTTTCAGAATCGTCGGAATCTGCTTCGGCCTGAGCCTCTGCCTCTTCCTGCGCGGCGGCTGCAGCCTCCGCCTCGCGCAGCGCGGACCGGGCGGCGGCGTTCTCGCGTTCGCGGCGCTCGCGATCCAGGCCCTCCTGGCGCTCGGTCTCGAGTTCCACGGTGGTCTGGCGCAAGGTGGCGAGACGTTCGATCAGCACTTCACGCTCGGCGGCGGTGCTGGCGGTGACGCGCTCGGCGTCATCGGTGGCTTCTTGGGCCTCATCGTTGCGGGCCTCGGCGCGTTCAGCGGCGGTGGCGGTGGCCTCAACGGCCGCGTCACTGCGCTCGCGCATCAACTCGGCCACCAACTGCGCGGCGTCGAAGCGCTGTAGCGCCTCATCGGCGCCATCGCCGAGCCGCTCGTAGGTGGTGGCGCGCTCCACGACATCCTCGATGCCGGTGGCGCTCACGTACATTTCCAGGTGCCCAAGGCCGCCGCTGTCCCGGTACGCCGCAGTAGCCAGGCGGCCCACTTCATGCGACGCGGCGACGACTTCGGCATCCGCCCGCTCCAGATCGCGCTTAGCCTTAGCCTGCTTCTCCTCGGCGTCTTTCAGGTCGCTCTGCGCCTGGTTGTACTCCTCGCTGGCAACCTGAGCGTCCTGGATCGCGGTCTCAAGTTCAGCGGCGTCGGTGGCCAACTGAACCTCGATCAGCGCCACATCCGAGGCGGCGTCGTCGGCCTGGCCGCGGGCGTCGTCGATCTCATCCTGAGAAGGAATCGGGGAGGCGTATGCACCGCCCACGCCCACTCCACCGGCGAGCAGTAGAGCCGCGAAGAAGGCCAGACCACGACGATTGTGTCGTGCTGAACTCATACCTGCTCCACCTCTGCCCAGCGCTCTGCCCAGGGAAGTAGGCAGGCCAGGGGGCCTCGACGATCGATTGCGTCGGCCACGTTAGTGCACTTTGAGCAGTTTGTGAACACTAGTCACAGATTTCACAATGATCACACGATCATCTGGAGCCCCACTGGCGACACGCCGTCGGGACGGAAGGAAAAATCACTTCGATGTGATTCACCGGCCCCCTCGGCACATCCGGCATAGATTGGTCAACGTCAGATATCGCAGGATTTCAAGGAGGAATTGTGACCACCACAGCCACAGGTGTGATCGCCCGATCCAAGGGTGCGCCGGTAGAAACCGTGGAGATCCTCATCCCCGACCCCGGGCCCGGCGAAGCGGTGGTCGCCATCGAAGCATGCGGGGTTTGCCACACCGACCTGCACTATCAACAAGGCGGAATCAGCGACGACTACCCGTTCCTGCTCGGCCACGAGGCCGCCGGAAAGGTAGAGGCCGTTGGTGAAGGGGTCACCGATGTGGCCGTGGGTGACTTCGTCATCCTCAACTGGCGGGCCGTGTGCGGGCAGTGCCGCGCCTGCACGCGCGGACGCCCGTGGTACTGCTTCGACACCCACAACGCCACCCAGCCGATGACGCTGACCGACGGCACACCCCTGTCCCCCGCCCTGGGGATCGGGGCCTTCGCCACCAAGACCCTGGTGGCCGCGGGCCAGTGCACCAAGGTCGATCCCGAGGCATCGGCCACCGCGGCCGGCCTGCTGGGCTGCGGCGTGATGGCCGGCTTTGGCGCCGCCGTCAACACCGGCGCCGTCACCCGCGGTGACACCGTGGCCGTGATCGGCTGCGGCGGCGTGGGCAACGCCGCAATCGCTGGGGCGCACCTAGCAGGCGCAAGCAAAGTCATCGGCGTGGACGTCGATGCCCGCAAGCTCGAGCACGCTAAGTCCTTCGGCGCCACGCACACCGTCGACGCCTCGGCCACAGACACCGTGGAAGGCATCCAGGAACTGACCGACGGGTTCGGAGCAGATGTGGTGATCGACGCCGTCGGACGCCCCGAGACCTACAAGCAGGCGTTCTACGCCCGCGACCTCGCCGGTCCCGAGGTGCTGGTTGGCGTGCCAACCCCGGAGATGACGCTGGAGCTGCCGCTGTTGGACGTGTTCGGCCGCGGTGGGGCGTTGAAATCCAGTTGGTACGGAGACTGTCTACCGAGTAGGGATTTCCCGATGTTGATCGACCTGTACCGCCAGGGCCGCTTCGATCTGGATGCGTTCGTCACCGAGACCATCGGGCTGGATGACGTGGAGGCCGCGTTCGAGAAGATGCACCACGGTGACGTGCTGCGTTCGGTGGTGGTTCTGTGAGCGCGGATTCGGCTAGCACTGGTTCGGCTAGCACTGGTTCGGAAAACGGCATTCGGATCGAGCACACCACCACCTCGGGGACCTTTTCCCTAGATGGCGGCACCTGGGACGTGGACAACAACGTCTGGGTAATCGGCAACGACGATGAGGTGATCGTCATCGACGCACCCCACGACGCTGCGCCGATTCTGGAGCTCATCGGCGATCGTAAGGTCGTGGCGATCCTGCTCAGCCACTCTCACAATGACCATATCGGCGCACTCGATGCGCTTAAGGCAGCCACCGGGGCGCCGGTGTATCTGCATCCCGACGATCGGGTGCTGTGGGACATGACCCGCACCGACTCTCCCGATGCCGACCTGTCCGATGGTCAGAGCTTCGACGTCGCCGGGGCCCAGGTTCAGGTGCTGCACACGCCCGGCCACGCGCCCGGGGCGTGCTGCTTTTACGTGCCGGCACTGGACGCGGTCTTCACCGGGGACACGCTGTTCTCCGGCGGCCCGGGTGCCACGGGCCGGTCCTACAGCGACTACGACACCATCGTTGCCTCGATCAAGGCCAAGCTGCTCACGCTGCCCCCGCAGACCACGGTGCACACCGGCCACGGGGACTCCACGAGCGTCGAGGCCGAGTCCACGCTCGAGTAGCGACCAGCCCGATCGCGGGCGCTGAGCCCCGACCACCCACGCCGAGCGCGCACTAATGGTCACGATTTACGACCATTTGGGCGCGCTCGCGAGTGAACTCCAAGCAACGCATGTCCGCGATGTGGGACGAATCGGTGAGTAAGGGACGACGACGTCGCTCACCTTTTAGAGTGACGATCATGTTCCGCCGAATGCCTAACTAGCCCACGCGTTCGCGCCTGCCCTTTTGCAGCCCGCTCACCTCCGCCCCTCTGCGTGGACGGTAGCGGCCCGGACGCCAACCACCCGTTCACCGATGAGCGAGAGAAATAGTGCGCCCGCACCGCTCACCCCATCTTTTAGGAGTGCACCATGAGCCAAGACTGGAACTTTGAAACCCGCCAGATCCACGCCGGACAGGCACCGGACCCTGCCACCGGCGCCCGCGCCCTGCCGATCTACCAGACCACGTCCTACGTTTTCGATGACACCACCCAAGCAGCTAACCGCTTCGCCCTGGCCGAACTCGGCCCCATCTACACCCGCATCAACAACCCCACCCAGGCGGCGGTAGAAGATCGCCTCGCCTCCCTGGAAGGCGGCGTCGGCGCACTGCTGGTCTCTTCCGGGCAGGCCGCGGAAACCTTGGCGATCCTCAACATCGCCGAGGCCGGGGATCACCTGGTCGCCTCCTCCAGCCTGTACGGCGGCACCTACAACCTGCTGCACCACACCCTGCCCAAGCTCGGCATCACCGTGACCTTCGTCGACGACCCTGCCGACCCCGAGGCCTGGCGCACCGCCGCTCAGGAGAACACCAAGCTGTTCTTCGGCGAGACGATCCCCAACCCCAAGGGTGACGTGCTGGACATCGAGGCGATCGCCGCCGTCGCGCACGACATCGGGGTGCCGTTGATCGTGGACAACACCGTGGCAACCCCCTACTTGCTGCGCCCGCTGGAATGGGGAGCTGACGTCGTCGTCCATTCGGCAACGAAGTACCTCGGTGGGCACGGGACCGCGATCGCCGGCGCGATCGTGGATGGTGGAACGTTTGATTACGCCAAGTACCCCGAGAAGTACCCCAACTACAACACCCCCGACCCCAGCTACCACGGGCTGGTCTACGCCCGTGATCTGGGCGAGGGTGGAGCCTTTGGGGTCAACCTGTCCTTCATCCTCAAGGCCCGGGTGCAGTTGCTGCGCGACCTTGGCCCGGCCGTGGCTCCGCTCAACGCGTTCCTCATCGCCCAAGGGCTGGAGACCCTGTCGCTGCGGGTGGAGCGGCACATCGAAAACACCCACAAGGTCTCCGATTACCTGTCGAGCAAGGACCAGGTGGGCAAGATCAACTGGGCCTCCCACCCCGACAGCCCCTACAACGCGCTGGCCGCGAAGTACACGCCCAAGGGCGCCGGTGCGGTGATCTCCTTTGAGATCGCCGGTGGCCTGGAGGCGGGCAAGGCGTTCGTTGACGCGCTGGAGTTGCACTCCTTGGTGGCCAACATCGGGGACGTGCGCTCCCTGGTGATCCACCCGGCCTCCACCACCCACAGCCAGCTCACCGAAGAAGAGCAGGCCGCCAGCGCCGTCACCCCCGGACTTGTCCGACTGGCGGTCGGACTTGAACACATCGACGATATTGTGGCTGACTTGGACAAGGGTTTCGCGGCTGCCGCCAAGGTAGCCTCGGGCTCGGAGACAGAATCGATCGAGGCTGGAGTCTGAGTGAGTCCCGTACTTCCTGACGGTTTTCCCGATCGGCGGACCCCCGCCGAACGGGCGACGCGGTCATCCGCCGGCGCCAACGTGCCCCGGCGGCGGGTACTCACTGGCCCCATCCCGGCGACGTCCGCGTGGTTGCAGGGCGACCCGGTCGGCAATCGTCACTTCGCCGACCTCGGGCCGATGCCCCTGGAGGCCGGCGGGCAGCTGCCACAGGTGCGCCTGGCCTATGAAACCTGGGGCACCCTGAACGCTCGCGGCGACAACGCGATCCTCATCGAGCACGCCCTGACCGGGGATTCGCACGTGACCGGGGATGAGATCCCTGGTCACCGGACCGCCGGCTGGTGGGGGGACCTGGTGGGTCCGGGCAAGGCCATCGACACCAATCGATACTTCGTGGTGGCGGCCAACGTACTTGGCGGCTGTCAGGGTTCCACCGGGCCGTCCTCCGCGGCGCCCGATGGCACCCCATGGGGCAGCCGGTTCCCCTACGTCACCGTGCGTGACCAGGTGGCGGCGGAGATCACGCTGACCGACCGGCTCGGGATCGGCTCCTGGGCCGCGGTGATCGGCGGCTCGATGGGCGGGCACCGGGTGCTGGAGTGGGCGCTGACCGACCCGGACCGGGTGCGCAGCATCGTGGCGATCGCCACCTGCGCGCAGACCTCCGGTGACCAGATCGCCTGGGCGCACGCCCAGCTGGGTGCGATCCGTGCCGACCCCAAGTTCCGCGGCGGAGACTATTACGGCGCGGCCGACGACGACGGCCCGCACGCCGGTCTTGGCCTCGCCCGTCAGATTGCGCATGCGACATACCGCAGTGCACCGGAGCTGGATCGGCGCTTCGGGCGGATCCCCCAGGGTGGGGAGAACCCGCTGGGAGGCGGCGGCCGGTTTGCGGTGCAGTCCTACCTAGACCACCACGCCAGCAAACTCGCGCGCCGGTTCGATGCGAACAGCTACATCGGGCTCACTGAGTCGATGATTACCCACGACCTGGGCCGCGACCGTGGTGGCGTGCTCTCCGCGCTCGGGGAGATCCAGGCGCCGACGCTGGCCGTGGGCGTGGACTCGGACCGGCTGTTCCCGCCGGAGCAGTCCCGCACCATCGCCGCCGGAGTGCGCAACGGTGAGTTCGGGCTCATCAAATCCGAGTTCGGGCACGACGGCTTCCTCATCGAGGCCGATCAGCTGGGCCCGATCATCGCCAAGTTCCTGGCCAAGTAGCCGCCCCTGCCTTTGAAACGACTCAAGGTGAGGTTATGTGCCCCAGATGGGGATTTCGGGCACATAACCTCACCTTGGAACGTTTCAGGTGGGGCCTAGACGGCCTCGGGCACCCCGGAGGCCACCGAGCGCTGCGCGGCGGTGAC
>JBMDWZ010000308.1:0-1638 GCA_048594865.1 Beutenbergiaceae bacterium | reverse complement strand
TGAGTCTCAACATAGAGTTCGTTGACAAGGTCTACGCACAGGATGACCTCGCTCGCTTTGCCGCTGAGGCAGACTTCGTGGTGAATCTGGCGCCACTCACCGCTCACACCGAAGGCATGTTGGACTCCACCTTCTTTGCGGCCATGAAGCCCAGCGCGTTCTACCTGTGCCTGTCCCGCGGCGGTATCGCTGATGACGATGCCCTGTATGACGCATTGTCCACTCGCCGGATCGCAGGGGCTGCACTGGATGCACACTCCAATGAGCCGCTGTCGCCGGAGAGCCGCTGGTGGGATCTGCCCAACACGATCGTCACTCCGCATAATGCTGCGACGAGCGCACAAACGCCGCTGCGTGGTTTCGACATCTTCGTTGAGAACTTGCACAGCGCGATGCGCGGAGAACCGATGCGGAACCTCGTCGACCTAGATCGGGGCTACTAGACCCCTACCCGGTCTTTAGGTGAAGTACTCCTGGTTGGCCTCTCGCAGGGCCTGGAGGTCATCCAGGACGATTCGCAGGTGACCCCGCAGCGCCTCGGTGGCCAAGGGGAGATCACCTTGGGCCACATGACTCAAGATGTCGCGGTGCTCGGTGTTCAGCGTCCCTAGTGCGGCTGGGGTCGTGAGACTCAGGACCCGCACTCGATCCAGGTGGGCCTTGGCGCGCAGCACCGCACCCCACGCCAAGGGATGATTTCCAATCTCCAAGAGCGAACGGTGAAAGCTCTCATCGGTTTCGTACCAATGCACCAGTTCGCCGGCCTCGCCAGCCTCGGCCTGCTCGCTGAGGAGCCTGTCCAGGCGCGATCGGTCTCGGTCCGTGAAGTTTTGCACCGCATCAGCTAGCCCGGCGATCTCGATCGATTCGCGGATGAACTGCACCTCGATGACCTCATTGACCGAGATTCGAGAGACGAAGGTGCCGCGCTGGGGGCGCACGTCCACCAGTCCTTCATCGGACAAACGCGCAAGAGCCTCGCGCACAGGGGTACGGCTCATCTCGTAGCGCTCGGCCAACTCCTGCTCGGACAGTGCCTGACCAGGGGTCAGTTCGGAGTGGATGATCTCCTGCCGCAGTGACTGATAGATCTGGTGGCGTTGTGGCGTCCTGGAACTGGTTCCGGCGATCCTGGCCATTGCTCAGCCCTCGGCTCGTGATGCGGTCATCGGGCCAGAATAGCGCACCTTGTACACTAGTATGCATGAATGCGTGAGGCATTTCGATTTGGCAACGGAATCGCGAATCGGCGCTCGTAGTATGCTAGTGTACAGAGCATCGCCAACACGGGCAGGGTCGCCGTCATCTGACGTTTCGGAGCCTCCCGGAAGCCGATAGAAACGTTCGCTTCGAATGTTGTCGTTTATAGGACGAGGGAGTCCCATTGGCACACGACGCACCACCCACCACCGACGCCCCTGAAGTATCGCCGTGAGCATTAATAGTCATGTTCCGGGTCAGCCGGGTGGGTTTAGTTCTACGACGAGTGTGGAGGTTGCGCCGCCGATTCGGCCCGGGCGGTCGCGGAAGCGGTTTTCTGCTTCGGGGAAGAAGACCTGGCGTCAGGCGTTTCGTCAGGACTGGCGCCTATACACGTTCCTCTTGCTGCCGTTGGTGTTCTTGTTCATCTTCCGGTAC
>JBMDWZ010000307.1:0-3904 GCA_048594865.1 Beutenbergiaceae bacterium | reverse complement strand
ACTCGCCACGTAATGATCGACGTCGGCAATGGTCTGAGCAACGATCCTGGCCCGTAATCCGCGCTCGGACGGCGCGTCGCACAACACCAGCGCGCTGAGCAGCACGTTGCCGCAGATCCACGGGTTCCAGTTGTTCACCCGCTCGTTGATCCACCACCAATCGCGGCGGTCCAGGTAGGGGTCGAGGATTCGGGTCCGCACCTCGTGGCGCATCCGCGTGCGCAGGCCGGGGAACCGTTCATCCAGCTCGGCACCGAGGATGTGGTCGGTCCAGGCGATCAGGGCGGCCACTTCTCCCGCACCTAGGTCCAGCACGGGCGCGGTGACATCCGGCACCAGCCAGGACTTTTGATGGAAGGATTCCTCGTGCGCCGACCAGCACCAGGTGCTCTGCTCGCACAGCAAGGTCAGGCCGTTGGCCACCTCGTCGAACCACTGGTCCGCGCCGGTGATGGCGGCGGCAAGTACCGCGTGGGCGAGCCTGGTTTGGCGCGCGAACACCCGGTCCTCATACGTGGCGCGGTCGCCCTGCCGCACGTAGTCGGCGTATTGGGTGGCGAGCGGCGTGGGCCACGGCTCGCCCAGTTCTGTGCTCGCCTGGGCGAGCAGGTCGGTGAGGGTCGCGGCGTCCAACAGCTCGGTGTTCCAAACTGAGCGATCCGTCGCCGGAGGCACGGGCAGAGCGTCAGCGGGCGCTCGAAGCGTGGCTTGCAGGGCGTCGGCGCTGGCGCGCCCATTCCACAAATCCTGCAGGGGCGTGTGTGGCACCTGTAACCGCCTCCTTGCGGTGAATGTCCGATTCGACGTTCGATCTTGTTCAGTTCGAGTTCGGAGAGGTCGAAACTGTTCATCTCGACCCTATGATGACGATCCACATGGTTGCTCAACGCCGAGCGAATCAGACAAATACGTTCAGTGGAACGAGGTACTAATGGCCGCGACTGCGCGCGCAGCGCTCGTGATGTCTCCTGCAACATACGAAACGCAATTCGGGCCAGGGCAGGTGGACCGGCTGCTGTCGCTCGTGCAGGTTGACGAAACGGTGGTGCTGAATGAACTCGACTCCGAGTCCGCGCTCGCACGCCTTGCCGACGTCGAGGTGCTCATCACCTCCTGGGGCGCCCCGGAACTCACCTCCAAGGTGCTGGATCATGCGCCGAACCTGCAGGCGGTGATGCACTGCGCCGGCAGCGTGCGGAGCATGGGCATGGGGGTGCACGAACGGGGAATCGTGGTGAGCAGCTGCGCGGATATCAATGCCATCCCGGTAGCCGAGTTCACCCTGGCGGCGGTGATTATGGCCGGAAAACGCGCATTCTTTTACTCCCGTTCACCCGGCGCGCGTGTGGATCGGTCGCGGATGAGCAACCTGGGAAGGCGGATCGGTCTCATCGGATTCTCCCGGGTTGGTCGGCGGGTTGCCGAACTACTCAAAGTGCTCGACGTCGGTGAAGTGTTGGTCTTCGACCCGTACGCCGATCCTGGGCTGGTCGAGCAGTTCGGGGCGCGCCTTGCGCCACTGGATGAGGTGCTCACCTCCAGTGAAATCCTCAGCATCCACGCGCCTTCGCTGCCTGAGACGCGGCACATGATCGGCGGTCGGGAACTCGCCCTGCTGCGCGATGGGGCCACCGTCATTAATACCGCCCGGGGAGCGCTCCTGGATCACGAGGCACTGACCGCCGAATGCGCCACGGGGAGGATTGACGCGATGCTGGACGTGACCGACCCGGAGCCGCTCCCAGTGGATCATCCGCTGTTCTCCTTGCCCAACGTCAGTGTGACCCCGCACGTGGCCGGGTCATTGGGAAGTGAAACCCGCCGGATGACCGACCACGCGTTGGATGAGTTGGAGCGCTGGCTCATCGGTGAACCACTCTTGGGGTTGGTCTCACCGGCGGAAGTCGCCGTTACCGCGTAACGCGCATCCGAGGAGCGCGGCTTTCTGTTGTCGTTTTGGGCTACGGTTGAGGCACGATGAGTTTGCTCGCGCGCGCCCGGCACGAGTACCTCCTGCGGCAATTGGAGCTGTATGGAAGTGTTCGCGCTAGCAGTGTTGCCTCCGAACTCGACGTCACCCAGGTAACGATTCGCCGAGATATCGAGCGATTGCACGATCAGGGCCTGTTGCAACGCGTGCACGGCGGCGCTGTCGCGGTGCGTTCGGGATCCGGATCGGAAAAGGTGCGTGCCGCCAGGAGCCTGATAGGGGTGGTGGTGCCGTCCTCGACCTTTTATTACCCAGACGTTATCGCTGGCATGGAATCGGTGGCCGCTTCGCTCAACATTCGCATTGTTCTGGGTATTTCCAGTTATGACCAGAATGTGGAGCGAACACAGGTTGAGCGCCTCTTGGCCTTGGGGGTGAAGGGCCTGGTGCTCACCCCCACATTCCGGAATGCTGAAGATTTAGAGGACCTGACCCCGTGGCTTGAGTCGATTCCAGTGCCGGTGGTGATGATGGAACGGCTCGCCCAAACCTCGCTGGCAGTGCGGGAACTGGACACGGTCCGAACCGATCACCGGCATGGTGCGTGGCTCGCCGTGGACCACTTCGCCAGGCTCGGCCATCGGCGCGTAGTGCTAGCGATCAACGACAACACCCCCACGGCGCCGTCCATCCGCGCGGGCTACCGGGACGCCGTGGAGCAGTTGGGGCTGGAAGAGGTCGAGGTCCTGCCGATGCCCGACGACATTCACACCCCCGACGTCCTAGCTGAAGCCGTGGAGGACCTGCTCGACCGGCGCGGCGAGCTCGGCACCGCGTTCCTAGCCCATTCCGACCCGCAAGCCACGCTGATCGTGGAGGCTGCTCAACTGCGGGGCCTGCGGGTGCCCCAGGATCTGGCCATCATCGCCTATGACGATATGACTGCCGCGCACGCGGCAGTACCGATGAGCGCCATCACCCCGCCCCGTCACGAACTCGGGCGAGAAGCGTTGCGGTTGATCCGCCGTCGGCTCGGAGAACGGGCCGACCCAGACCCACCCAGGCACGAACAACTACTTCCGAAACTGACCGTGCGCGAGTCCTGTGGGGCTACCGGCTTGTCGTAAGTGTCCGGAAATGTCTCTTCGAGCTCGAAATCCGATCATTGCTGCCTATCCTCGGGGCAATCTGCAGGCTGCCCGTAGAGCACTGAGGCTCGGGCCCTCCTGCAGGCCGGAGGCGGCACCTACCCAATGTCGTGTTTGTGGAGTCAAGGAGGACCCCAAATGAAGCCCAACAACCAAACCCAGACGGACCACCTCAGCCGCCGCACATTGCTGTACGCGGGATCGGGCGTGCTTGCCTCGCTCTCGTTGGCGGCATGTTCGGGCGGCAGCGGCGATCCCGATGGCGGTGACGGTGACGGGAACGAAGCTCCGGATCCCAACCGTCCCAAGGAATCGCCCTTGGTGACCGAGCAGGTGGAAGCGGGGGACCTGCCGCCATTCGACGAGCGGCTTCCCGTGGAGGCTGACCGTTTGGTGATCGACACCCCGGAGTTTGGTGTCTACGGGGGTGCCTACCAGGGCGCCGTATTGGGTCCAGGAGATCAGGCGTGGATCGAGCGGATCATGGCTTTCGAGCCGATGCTGCGACCGGATCCCGAGCTGGTCGAAATCGGGCTCCCGGGGATCCTCAAGGAGGTGGATATCAGCGATGATGGCACCGAATTTACCTTGCACCTTCGCGAAGGGTTGCGCTGGTCTGACGGTGAACCGTGCACCGCCGATGATGTGATGTTCACCTTCAACGACGTGTTCCTCAACGAAGAGCTCTACTCCACCCCTCCGGGCTTGATCTCGGTCGACGGTGTGGCTGGAACCGCGGAAAAGATCGATGACTACACCGTCGAACTGACCTTCCCCGAGCCCAAGGGTGACTTCATCGCCCAAGCGTCCCGGCTCTCGGGACTCA
>JBMDWZ010000306.1:0-1595 GCA_048594865.1 Beutenbergiaceae bacterium | reverse complement strand
GTCACCGGCACCTGGTCGTTGGCTGCGTCTGCACCTAGAAACCCGGCCAAGGCAAGACCGAGGGCACCAAATGACTTTGTGGAAATTAGTTTCACTGGAAACCTCCATTTCTGTGAGGATTGTGGGACTGGGACATTACCATCTGCATGGGGGCGGCCCTGTCACGCGCGGGAGCCGTCAATACTGCGCAATCGTGCGCGCTGGCGCCCGCTCGCCGCGGGCCCTGCATCGCTCTCGCGCCGACCGCCGGAGGGTGACGGTGGCGGGGACTTTCCGGAGCCCTTGCGCTCTTCGTAGAACCTTGGCAACCAGTCTTCCGGCTTCAGGTCGCCCTTGTGGACATCGAGGTGTTCGGCCTCCTCGTCGACGATCCGATGCATGATCTCGATGGTATCGGTGCTGGCCGAGATGACCGCCAGCGCGTCGTCCAGCCCGCGCAAATTCAACTGACATACCGTCGAGCCGTGGCCTTGCTTGACCAGGAAGCAGCGCGAACGCTCATCCAGTCCCTTGATGACCTGGAACTCGGCTTCGGTCAGCTTCAAGCCCTCGATGTAGTCTTCCCGCGCCGCATTCGGATTCGGCAGCAGGATCAAGGTAGCCGTCTGCTCGATCAGTGCCGCGGAGATGTCACTCGCCAAGGCGTCTTCCGGGCTCTGGGTGGCGAAGATGCCCAAGCCGTTCTGTTTACGGATGGTCTTCTGCTTGTTCTTGGCGAATTCCTTGAGGGCACCACCCCCGTCGAGGATTTTCCAGAACTCGTCCATCACGTAGATCAGCGGACGCCCGTCAATCAGTTCCTCCAACCGATGCAACAGGTAGTTGATGACCGGAACGCGCACCTCAGTGTTGTCGATGATGTCCGTGTAGTCGAAGCCGATGATGCTGGCCTTGTCCAGGTCGATGGTGTCGACCGGATTGTCGAATACCCACCCCAAGGCATTGCCGGCAGTCCACTTCCGTAGCCTTGCGAACAGGCCGTCATCTCCCATGTTGGGGAGACTCTTCTGGAAATTGGTCATCGAGCGAAGATGCGCGGGCATGTCGAGCATGGCCTCCACCGCCCGATGGATATCCTCGTCTTCACGCGCGGTGTAACGATCCTTGCCCGCCAGTACCTTGATGAGGTTGGCCAGGAACTGGACGTTCGCCTCGCTCCATTCGCACTGAAACGGATTGAACCCCGTGGGCTGTCCATTCTCCAGCGCCAGGTAATTGCCGCCGCAGGCGCGGACGAAGATCTCAGCGCCGCGATCCTTGTCGAAGAAGAAGATCGTCGGAGACGGATCGAACTTCTGCACCTGGCTGAGCAGGAAATTGATCAACGCGGTCTTGCCGGTGCCCGACTTGCCGATCACCATGGTGTTGGCGATGGCTTTCTCGCCCAGCGAGTTTTCCGCGGGGTGTGTTGCATGAAAGTTGAAATAGTAGGGCTGGTCGTTGGTGGTCTGCAGTGTCGTCACGCACTCGCCCCACGGGTTCTGGTCCTGCTTGCCCGTGGCGAAGTTGTGCAGTGGGGACAGTCCAAGGAAATTCAGTGAACTGACGTTGGCCAGCCGCGTGCGGAAACTCCAGTTACCCGGCAACTGCGAGTA
>JBMDWZ010000305.1:0-1523 GCA_048594865.1 Beutenbergiaceae bacterium | reverse complement strand
TCATCCGTCACGTCTCTGAGCTTCTTCGCCCCCAGATAGGGCTTGATATGGAGTCGGATCTTCGGCTCGTACCCCGCCTTAGTCGTGTCCTCGACACGAAGTTTGGCGAACCACTTATCTATCCAGTCGCCGAACTTCATGTCCGAGCGCGGGACGGGCCCGTCCGATTCCTGCTCCGCCATCCACTTACTAAGCGCCATTGCCGCTGCCGTCTTCGTCGGGAACTCCCGACCAATCCAGTAGCGCACTCGCTTCCCCTGCGCGGGGTCGTAGTGGAGAGGAGTCCTTACTCCCCAGGTGTTCGCCCTGCCACTTCTCACGATTTCTACGGGCGACCCACCGAGACCGTTGCCCTTTTTACTCAAAACCACCGCCCTCGCTAGGACCGAATCAGTGTGTGCCGTTTAAACGTTCAAGAGCCCTGCCGGTCGAGCCATTGATCCAAATCTCGCGGCCGACAACGCAGCGCGGCACCAACCTTTTTGAAGGGGATACCCTGCGCGCGCCAGTTCCCGTAGACCCACCCCTTCGGTTTCCCCAAGAAGTGGGCGACATCTTCAAGCGACATCAGCGTAAGCGCGAGATTGACTTCATCCGCCTCGCGGTAATCATCATTGGGATCAATCGGTCGATTCCCCATTTCACGGCTCCAAGTAGCGAGGCACTCGCCCCAGCGTGGCAAGTGCAGATGCGGGGCAAGTCCATGCCCTCAGGCACGACAACAGTCATCTGTGTCCGGTGCGGCTCCACCGCCAAGCGCAGCATCACGCGGACCCCTCAATGGTCGCCATGATCGCCGGTTTGGCTAACCGGCGATCGTCGGCTATCTTCCCCCCGCCTCAGACCAAGCCCCAGGGAAACTGCCGTCAGGAAACCAACCGATAGGAACGCAAAGCTAGAGTCGCGTCATCCGATCCCACCGCCAGCAGGCCGTCATCCGCTAGCCGATCGAGGCTCCGCGCAGCAATGCGTTCGGGGATGCTGATGGCTCGTGCCACATGCCGCGCCGTGGCGCCAGGGTGCGCCGCTACATACACGAGGACGGCACGATCGCCGCGGTATGCCCGTTGCAACAGGTCCTCACCGAACAGGCCGGCCGCACAGGCGCAGAGACAGATTCCGCTAGACACGGCAAGGTAGTCACCCGCCATGTGGCCAGCCCAAGCGTTCAACCCACCAAGGACAAATAGGATCGGCGAAGTGAAGCGAGGGGATCGAATGGCAGATTCAGACAGGTGCGCCTCCTCAAGTACGGACCAAGCCGACACGCAGCGGTCCCGAACGGATAGTTTTGGAGTGGTTGTCACCTTGCGGTGTAGCCCAACCGCCCGGCCTGGTTCTTTCCGGGACGTTGTACGTTGACATGACCCCGGCGGCGTTATCCAGTCTTTTGGAGTTCTTTCTCGTCTGCCGTGAGCGAATCCCCTTCAGGTGCAGAGAAATAGCTGGTTCTAGGTATGCCGGGGCAGCGATCCACATGACCCGACGCACTACAACGGCCGTTGGTCTCGGTGCTCGCGCCA
>JBMDWZ010000304.1:0-2767 GCA_048594865.1 Beutenbergiaceae bacterium | reverse complement strand
CGACGAGCCTGACCGCTGGAAGGTGATGGACCTGCGGACACGGACAGTCCGGGTGTTGGATGAAGGCGATCGACCCGAAGGCACCGGCCCACTCGAGCAGTATCCGGATGCGTGGATCGTGGCGCGCTCGCCGATGGATGCGCGAGCGGCCGTTCTGACGCGAACCGGTGAGCGGGGGAATCTGCGCTACGCGCCTGATATCAGGCTGTCGGCCACACTTGCGGGCGCGGGCGACGGTGTCGTGGTGTGCCAGCAGGCTGCATGCACGGGTAGGGCGATCTCTTCGGTGCTGTGGCGACCGGGAAGCGACGAGGTGCTGTTCACCGTAACCGATCCCGCCGAAGGTCTCGCCCAATCGCTCTTCGGCTGGCATGTGCGGTCCGGCGAGGTGCGGCCGGTGACGGCGGCGGCCGGCCTGCTCAACGGCGGGCGCGACCCCGCCAGCACCTGCGGCGTGTCATACGACGTCCTGGTCTGTGTGAGCGCCTCGGCCAATCAACCGCCGCGGCTGGAACGCGTCGACCTCCAGACCGGTGAGCACCGTGTCCTGTACGCGCCCAATGCCGCGTTGGCACAGACGCTCGCGCAGCGTCCGCCGGCGCGACTTCTTCGCTGGACCGATGCACGAGGTCAAACGTTCACCGGGCAGTTCTACCCGACCGACGAAAGCGCCGACGGCAAGCCGCCGCTGTTCGTGAACTACTATCGATGCGCTGGCTTCGTGCGTGGCGGTGTCGGTGACGAGTGGCCATTTGCGAGCCTGGCGGCGCAGGGCATCTCGGCTTTGTGCATCAACGCGGCGCCGTTCTCGCTCGATCCCGTGTCGCGGTATGACAGTGGCCTGTCGGCAGTCGAAAGTGCGGTGGACCTGTTAACGTCCCGTGGGCAAATCGACCGCAGCCGAGTGGGCATGGGCGGCCTGAGCTTCGGTACCGAAGTCACCATGTGGACTGCGGTGCATTCCCGGCTTCTCACATCCGCGTCGGTCAGTTCGGTGCTGGTATCACCGCTCTACCACTTGTTGGGGTCGCTCAGGGGCGAGATTTTCACGAGCGGATTGCGGGAGTACTGGGGGCTGGGGGCGCCGGATGATACGCCGGAAGCGTGGCGGGCCGTTTCTCTGGTCCATCACATGGATGAGCTGACCATTCCAGTGTTGATGCAGGTGCCTGAGCAGGAATACATGCAATCGCTCGACTATGCGATCCCGCTCATGCAGCGTGGAATTGCTGACCTGTATGTGTTTCCGCACGAGCCGCACCAGAAGTTTCAGCCCAGGCACAAGCTGGCCGCGTACACGCGGAACATGGACTGGTTCCGGTTTTGGCTGCAGGGCCACGAGGATCCGGACCCGGCCAAGCGCGAGCAGTACCTGCATTGGCAGGGAATGCGGGATGCGCACACCCACGGTGGTGAAGCTCCCGGATGACTCCGAGAACACCCCTAACAGCGACGCCCCGTGTTCGCCCATCCATTGCGGATACGCCGCAGTACGACGCCTTAGGCGCATTGTTCGTCATCGGCCAGTGCCGTCCGGTGGTGCGCCTGGGCCGCAGGCGGCGTAGGGTCCCGGTACTGGTAGACCACTTGCTGTGGCGGCCGTGCCTGCTTTGCTGCAGTAATTTCATGCGCATGCTGCACGGCCCGTTCGCGCCAGTTGTAGAACCACGCCGCGTTGGTGATCGCCAGCGCGGCAATTGCGACGTACGTCAGCGCTTGCCACCGGGCGCTGTGGTCGGGTGCGTGTCGGCGCATCGGATCCCCCCCCCTAATCGTCGTCAGAGTACACGCCGTTGGGGCAGGGCGTCGCCTACATCAGGCGATCTGTGAAGGGTCGATTACAATCATTTCCGGACGCACTCGTCGATCGGAGATGCCCCGCCGGCAGAGTTCACGGCCACTTTCACTCCCCAATCCAAGGCCGAATTTTCCAGTTCTACCGGGCCTAATGCGGGGAGGAGGTCACAAGGCCGAATTTTTCAGTTCTGCCCTGGCCTAATGCGGGTAAGAGGTCAGGTCCTCCGGCGATTTAAGAGCGTCCCTCCATTGTAGGATGTAAGCGGTGGGGCAATGGAGATTAGGGATGTTTATCGCGGGTAGGGAAGGGAGTGTCTGCTTTCGAGGCAAGGACGCGTTCGAGCGTCACGCCACTCCGGATCAGGGGAACCTTGATCCAAGGCCATTTTGGTGTCAGCAAGCCGAGACTCATTCCAGCTTATTCACTCAAGCGTTGGTTTCTAGGGCGAGATCCTGGGCACCATTCTTGCGGAGGTAAAAGTGACCATTGACGAGCTTCGAGAAGCTTTGGCGGCGTACCTGGCACCACTTCTGTCTGCCCGAGTTTTGCCGGAGACTTCTGCTTGTAAGTCATCCAGCCCTCGGGTTGCTTCGCTTGACCCCACCAAGACAGCTATTAAGGCCGATCACGCCGGTACAGAAAGGCTTGTCCTGTATCGAAAGCCCGGATTCACGCCAGAGGAGTTGGCGCTCACGAAGGATTTTGTTGAAGAGCTCGTCGCGATACACGGCGCTGCTGGAGCAGACTACAGAATAGAGCTATTCACGTTTCTGCCTGCGCGGGCGATTTCGCGTCACTTGAATGGTATTCCCGCAGTAAGTCAGATACTGCGTCAGTTTGAGGCATGGTCTGCCCGCACGTATGAAGGTGGGGCGATTACCTCGTCAATAGGAATCGATCCAAACGCTAGAGGCCAGGGAATTAGCCTCTTGGAGATATTTCAAGAAGATTTCTCAGCTGTAATAAGTA
>JBMDWZ010000303.1:0-4958 GCA_048594865.1 Beutenbergiaceae bacterium | reverse complement strand
GACGACGTCGATGAGGGCTTCGTTTCCTTCGTTGGTGATGGTGAAGGTGATGTCCTCTTCTTCGCCGGCAGCGAGTTCCTTACCGGGTGCGTCGTCGTAGTCACCTTCGGGGAACCCGTCGGCGGTGGACCACTTCTCGATCCCGATCTCGGGAACCAGGTCGCCGATACCGTCACCGCCACCGGTGGTTTCGCGGTACTCGGTGCGGATGACCGTCTCTTCTTCCCCGTAGGCGGAGAACGTGGCGGTGTTGACGTACACCGGCAGATCCTCGGTCAGGGTCACGTGAGCGTTGATCTGGATCAACTCACCCTCTTCGATGGAATCCATCTCCAAGGTGAATGAGGTGGCCGAGCAGTCGAAGGTGTATCGGTCTTCTTCTACCGCGCTCCAGGAGCCGTTGTTGGGCCGGCCTGACTCATCGAGATCGAAGGTGGAGAGAATGGCAATCTCTTCGCACTGGAACTCCTGGCCAGGTCCCAGTTCATCCACAACCCGGTAGTTGGTCAGGGGGCCGAGCGGGCTGGTGAGGTACCAAACGTCGACTTCGCCGTCGGCAGTGCCAGCGTTCTTGTGCGGGACCTCCCGGTCCACGCCGACCTGGCCGGGGATGGAGACGGTCTCGTTGAAGACCTCGTTCTCGGTCACGAACTCAAGGTCGTAGCTGTTGCCATCGCTGACCACCGAACGGTTCCAGCGAGCCTCGAAGTAGGCGGTGCCGTGCACGTTGTTACGCCCATCGACGTATTCGGCAAGGGTGAAGGTCACCACGCCATCGGCCACGGTCGCGTGAGCGGCGGCAACGGCTGGATCGGAGTCCGGCACGTACAGCGTGAAGTCCGGAACCTCGTGGAGTTCCTCAGGCAAGGTCAGGGTGAAGGTGTCACCGGAGGCGGCGTCATCTGGCACCGACCACTCCAGGTCCACCCGCAGCGTGGACCACAGGCCCACGGTGTCGTCCTCGACGGAAATGTTGTCGATAGCGTCTGGAATGCTCGCTGCCTGTGCGTCCCTGGCAGGAAGCACCAAGGCGGCGAAGGTCAACATGAACACCCCCATTGCCGCAACGAGTGGCCGCCACCGTAAGCGTGGCGAGGCATGGGTATGCATAGGAAAATAGATCCCCTCTGAATTTGGTCAATCTGGCCCCGGTAGATCGACATGCCCCCGCACGCCGGCCCCCGCACGAATTACGTTATCAGACGGAGATAAGTGCGGTGTAATACCTGTGCATCTGCCGGCAACGCCCCTAGGCGACGCCGGATTCGCGCGCCAGGATCGCCGCCTGGGTGCGTGAGGTACAGCCAAGTTTGGCCAACACCCTGGACACGTGAGTCTTCGTTGTCGGGCCCGAAACCCCAAGTTCTGCGCCGATTTGGGCGTTGGAGTGACCGCTGGCGAGACACCGCAGCACCTCGACCTCACGAGCGGTGAGGTCCGCGAGCCACGACGGCTCCTCGGGCTCGTTGCTCGCTTTGGTGCGGGCGAAAACATCGAGTAGGCGCCGGGTGACCTCTGGCGCCAGCACCGCCTCGCCGCAGGCCACGCGGCGAATCGCATCGATGAGGGCGGGGGCGGACACCGACTTCAATAGGAAGCCTGCGGCGCCGGCACGAAGCGCACCATCGACGTACTCATCGAGGTCATAGGTGGTCAGCACGATCACCTGCGCCAGCCCCGCATCCGTGATCGCGCTGGTGGCGCTGACGCCGTCGGTTCCGGGCATCCGAACATCCATCAGCACCACGTCCGGTGCCAGTGCCCGTGCGTTGGTCAGCGCTGCCGCCCCATCCGCCGCTTCGCACACCACCTCGATGTCGCCGGCTTGCTGAAGCATCAGACCCAATCCGGTGCGGATCTGAGCGTGATCGTCAACGAGTAGGACCTTGATACTCACGTGGCCTCCGTGATCGGCAGGCGGGCCTCCACCCGCCAGGTGTCGGCGTTATGCCAACGGGCGTCCAGGGTGCCGTGCAGGGCGCCGGCGCGTTCGCGCATGTGCTCAAGTCCCAGCCCCGGGCTTGGGGCGACCTGGGGCCCAGGCGCCTGCTCTTGACCGCGGCTGTCTACCCGTAGCACCAGTTCATCCGCGGCCAGGCGAGCACTGACCTGCACACTGGCCCCGGGGGAGTGTTTGGCCGCATTCGTCAGCGACTCTTGGACGATCCGATAGGCGGCGTGCTGCGCCGCGGTGGGCACGTGTGAGTCCGGCGCGGGGGTGTCGGTGAGTTCGGCATGCAGGCCGCTGTGCCCGGCCGCTTGCACCAACGCCGGCAGCGACTCCAGCCCGGCCGCGGAAGTCGCGTCCTCCGATCCCGAACGCAGCAGCAACACCATTGCGCGCAGCTCGCTCAGGGCCGCCAGGCTCGAGGCCCGAATGTCGCGCAGTGCCTCGATATGCGCCGACCCCGTTTCCGAGGCACCGGCCGATGCTGGTGTTTGCAGGGCGGCCTCGGAGCGGATCGCCACCGCGCTGAGGTTAGAAGACAGGGCATCGTGCAGGTCCCGGGCCATCCGGTTGCGTTCTTCACGGACCACTTGCGACTCCCGCATCTGGGCCATCTGCTCTAAGTCCCCTGCCCGTGCGGAGGCCAGTGCCGCGAGGTCCGCCTGCCGCCGAACCGATAATCCCCACCACAACGGGGTGCAGAGCAAGGCAAAGAACTGGATGAACACCAGCACCGTGGCCTGGGCGTCGCGGGTTCCCACCGCCGCGGCCACCGTTGCGGTGATGGTGGCCACCCCGATCACGGCGCGCAGCCGGCGCACGGCCGTGGCACCGGCGTTCACGGTCGCGGAGTAAATGAGGTCAACAACGATGAGCACCATCGGCAGGCTTAAGCCCAGCCATAGGTCCACGAGCACCACCGGGATGCCCGCAAGCAACGTGCCGAGTGGCCGGTGACGCTTCGCAAGCAACACAACCCCGCCCAGCACCAACGGGATCGCGTGCCACCACACGCCCAGGCCGGCCGGGGCCCACGGGGTGATACTGATCTGAACCAGGCCGACGGCCAAGAGCACCAGGCCAGCGGACACCAACGCCACCGCCTCGCTCACACTTCGGCGCAGCGGTGTGCCCCGCAGGGCTGCGTGGAGACGTTTGTACACGGTGCCATCCCAGCACACCTCGGCACCTGCGGTCGTGAGGCAAAAGTATGAGGAGACAACGACTGCCCCAGCAGGCACCACAATAGGAACATGCCATGCACCGCTGACACCTTCGCCGTCGAGCGTCAACGATGACCGGGGCACCCGCCACGGTCCTCATCGCACCGGACTCATTCAAGGGATCGATCACCGCCAGCGACGCGGCCGCCAGCCTCGCGGCCGGGCTGCGCAGCGTGGCACCGGACCTGCGAATCGATGAAGTGCCGATGGCCGACGGCGGTGAGGGCACCGTGGAGGTCGCGCTCAGCGCGGGGATGAGTGCGGTGGCGGTCCGGGTCCCCGGACCATTCGGCGACGACGTCGATGCCACCTACGCCAGTGACGGCACCATCGCGGTGATCGAGTTGGCCCAAGCGGCCGGACTGCACGACAGTCCCCGCACCCCCGATGCCGCCCGAACTGCGGGTACCTACGGCGTCGGAGTGCTCATCGCCCACGCGTTGCAGGCCGGTGCACAGGAGATCGTGCTGACCCTCGGTGGATCGGCGACCACCGACGGCGGCGCGGGAATGCTGGCGGCGCTCGGTGCGGTGGTGCACGGAACGAGCGGACCCGGCGGTGCGGCGCTGTCGCAGCTCTCCAGCGTGGACCTGCAGGGACTGGACCCGCGCCTGGCCGGGGCGCGGCTCACCCTCGCCAGCGATGTGAACAACCCGCTCTTGGGCCCCACCGGCGCGGCCGAGGTCTTTGGGCCACAGAAGGGCGCGGACCCAGATGCCGTGCAGGACCTTGAACGAGGCCTGGCGCGGTGGGTGCAGGCGTTGCAGGACGCGGGGGTCGATGCTCAGCACCTGGCCGAGCATCCCGGGGCGGGCGCCGCCGGTGGCGCCGGTTTCGGTGCACTAGTGCTGGGCGCCAGGCAGCGGCCCGGGATCGACATGGTGCTGGACATCACCGGATTCGAGGACCGGGTGCGCGGTGCGGACTTGGTCATCACCGGGGAGGGCAGCCTGGATAGCCAAAGCCTGCAGGGCAAGACCCCCGTTGGGGTGAGCCGGGCCGCCCGTGCCGCCGGTGCCGAGGTGATTGCGGTGGCCGGGATTGCATCCCTGTCCAGCGACGAGGCCACGGCCGCCGGATTCAGCCGGGTGTACACCTTGGTGGACCTCGAACCTGACCCCGCGGCTAGCCGCGAGAACGCCGGGAACCTGCTGCAGCGCACCGGCGCGATTATCGCCCGCGACCTGGGCCTTGCAGCTGACACGGTGTGAGGTTCCACAGTGGGCGATGACATGGAAATAGGAACCTTCGCCCGCGCCGGCCGCCTCTCGGTACGGATGCTGCGGCATTACGACCAGATCGGTCTGCTGAAACCGCGCACCGTGGATCCGTGGACCGGCCGGCGTCGCTACGCCCCGGACCAACTGGCGGACCTGCACCGTTTGCTGGCTCTGAAAACACTTGGATTCTCATTGGCCGAGCTCGGTGAACTTACCGCGGAGCCCGTCGAGCAGAGCAGGTTTCAGGAGTTGTTGGCGCAGCGGCGAGCCGAGTTGATCGCTTCGGTGCGCAGCGACTCCGATCGATTGGTCAGGGTCGAGGCAAGGTTACGGATGATGAGCCAGGAGGCCGATGTGAACGACGCCCAGATTCAGACCCGTGAGGTACCCGCTCTTGCCATTGCCGCGCTTAGCTTGGAGGTGTCCGCAGCTGCTCGGGCAGACGTGAGCTCGCGGGTGGAGCCACTGTTTACCAACGCTTCGGAGCTCGCGGAGGCCGCGGGGGTATCTCGGTTGCTACCGATCGGTTGGTACACCCCGACCGACCGTGGCCTGATGATGCACGCG
>JBMDWZ010000302.1:0-14769 GCA_048594865.1 Beutenbergiaceae bacterium | reverse complement strand
AGCCTCCGCGTCCTGGGGTGCGCCTTGGGATGCGGAGTCGTCAGTCACGCTCCTAGCCTGCCCGCTTTAGGGCCAAACTTCCAACCGCCCGCGCCGGTCGTTATGAGGCTGAGTCAAAACTTGTGCTCGCTGCGCCGCTTGGCCCGCGGGCAGTTACTCGTATGACCAAATCCGAACATAGTCCACCTCGAAGTCCAAATTCTGGGTGAGCTGGCGTGCGGACGGGTCCGGCAACCCCCAGTACCGTTCCGAGGGACCCACATGCAGGTTCAACCTCACATGCAGCGGGCTGCCAAAGTAGCGCTCGTCCCACAGGTTGGGGTGGGAAGTGGGTGTGGCCCGCGCGATTTCTTCGCCGTCGACGATGATCGCCGCATAGTCCGGGGTCAGTTCGAAGGCGTAGGTCACGAACCTGTCCCACACCGGCGTTTGCGCACCGTGCTCGGAGTGGTGCCAGATGTACTTACTGTTCAGACTCGGGTTCGAGGTGTGCGTGTGGACCGTGGTGGTGGCAGTGTCGATCCGCTGATCCCGGTCGGCACCGTCGGCGTAGCCCCAGGCTTCCATAATGTCGATCTCGCCGGATTGCTCGTTCCGCAACCAGAAGGCTGCCAGCGAGCCAAGGGTGTTGGGTCCCGACGGCGTTTTGGCCCGGATCTCCCAACGTCCGTAGCGTTGGGCGAAAGTAACGTCGCCCGGATCGAGGCCACGGTGATCGAGGTAGCCGGTGCGGTGCCACAGTTCGTTGGGCAGCGTTCCCAGCTGTTGGCTGACCGGACGTATGACCGGCTGATCGAACCAGTCGGCACGGATGGTCATGATCCCGTCCTGGACGGTGACCTGCCTATCGTCGACAACGGCGGCGTCAAAGAGCAGTCCGAGGTTGGGGCGCGAGCGCACATTCCACTTGGCCGGGTCCACGACCTCTTCGCCGGTGTCGGGATCGACGTAATCGAACTCATCGGCCCACACCGGGGCTCCCCAGCCGTCGATCACCGCACCGGGGTCCGTGGGCTCGCCGGGTCCTGGATCCGGATCAGGGCCCGGGTCCACAGACCGCTCGAGCACGGCACGAAGTTCAAGATCGAAGGTGATGTTGTGGGTATTGCGCCAGTTCGAGAGGACCTGCACGGCGATAACGTTTTCGCCAGCCGTCAGCAAGCCCTCGCCGATCTGGAACGTCACAGGGTTTGCCCGGGCTGCCGCACTGGAAGGAGCCGTGCGGGCATAGGACGTTGGCGTGACCGGGACACTAGCTGCCCGCTGCACGTTCGACCGTCCGACTTCGCGGCCGTTGATGTACACCACGACGCCGTCGTCCGCCCACGTGGTGATGGTGGCGCTGATAGCCCCTCGGGGCAGGGCGACAGTGGTGCGGAAGAAGGTCGCAAGTGGCCTGCGGTCGGCGGTTGAGGGCAGCGGTGTCTGCACCTCTCCGGTCCGCACCCCATACCCAAACGGGGCCGTGCCGCTGGACCATCCGCCAGTGACCGTGCGCCAGTCGGCGGGCGGTGCGGTGTTACTGCGGTAGAACTCCCAGTCGCTGCCGAAACTCAGGACGTGTTCTTGAGAGTCGGCGTTGGCTGGGCTTGGAGGAGCGATGGCCACGGCGATGCCCATCAGAGCTGCCATCAGCCCGACGACGAAGGGCACTGCTCTTTTACGGCTCCGCGAGCGTGCACGGGACGGCGGGGACGACACATCTACTCCTCTGTAGTAGCACTCACCCCCGGGAACGGTCTTGCGGACCTGCACAGCACGTGTGGTGTGCAGCACAGTAGCGCCTCTGGAGCCGTGTGGGTAATCAAACCGAGACCTAACTGCCCCGGAGGAGGGTCTTCTGGGCAGCGCCGGGACGCGTAATCTGTTCGCGTTGCCCCCGTAGCTCAGCGGATAGAGCACCCGACTTCTAATCGGACGGTCGTAGGTTCGAGTCCTACCGGGGGCGCCCTTTGAGCCCCGGGCCCCGCACGCCGTGTACCAAATCTGCTGCCAACGCCGGCCAACGACGACCAGGCCCGCACGCGGTGTACCGAATCTGCTGTCAAAGGGGCCACCGACCCCTCATCAGCGCGAACGCGCGCCCCGCGGCCACCCACCTGGCATGGTTAGGACCGATGGGGCATAGCAACAAGTCGATCGCCGGCCTGAGCGCCGCGATGGCGTTGGCGATGGGCGTTGGCCCATTGATCGTGTACTCGATCTCCTCCCTCAGCCCCTTCATCGTCCCTGCCCTTGGCCTTAGCCGCACCGAGTACGGCACGCTGGCCACCGTCACCTATCTGACCGCTGCGATCTTCTCGGTGTGGGCCGGCCGCCTCGCCGACCAACGCCCCGCCAGGACCGTGATGTGGTGGCTCGTGCTCGGCGCCCTGGGCGCTATGGGCTTGGCGGCGATCGCCCCGATCTACGCGGTCTTGCTCACCGCTGTCATTGCCTCCGGCGTGGTGCAGGCGGTGTCCAACCCGGTGACCAACAGGCTCGCCGCGCAGTGGATCCCCGACCGCCGCCGCGGGGTGGTGATCGGCGTCAAGCAGTCCGGGGTGCAGATGACGCAGGCCGCCGCCGGCCTGGCCCTACCGACGTTGGCGATCCTCACCGGCTGGCGGGGCGCGGTCGCGATCGCTGCGGGCACCCTCTTGGTGCTGGGCGCGGTGCTGCTGGCGCGCTATCTTCCGCCGACCCAGCCCGCGCCAGCCACGCCCGTGCCCACTGCCCGAACCCCGATCCCTCGATCGGTGTGGTGGCTCGCGGGCTACAGCTTCACGGTCGGCATGGCGGTGCAGGGCGTCAACTTTCACATCGCCCTTTTCGGGTTCGAAGACCTACAGTTGCGCCCCGAGCACGCCGGGCTACTCGCCGCCGTCATCGGGCTCGTCGGGATCGCTGCGAGGATCGGGTGGGGCCAGGTCTCCGGGTGGTTGTCTGCCCACGCGGCCCTAGCGACCGCGGCCGTGGGCGGTGCGGTGGCGATGGCGCTGATCTGGGCCTCCACCCTCGGATTGCCGAACCTGGTGTGGGTAGGTGCTGCGCTCATGGGGGCCACCGGGGTGGCAGCGAACGTGGTGGTGATGGTGACCGTCGTCGGCGGCACCCCGGCCGTGAGTCTCGGCCGGGCTTCGGGCCTCGTGGCCCTGGGAATGTACCTGGGATTCGCCGCCGGACCGGTGGGCGTTGGCGCACTGGTCGATGCCGGTGTGGGCTACCCCGCGGCCTGGGTGGCGTTGGGCGTCATCTATCTCGCGGCCACGCTCCTGGTGCTGGGTTACGTGCGATCATCCCCGACGACGGCGGCCCGGTAGTTCCCGCGAGTCCCACCTCCCGTAGCGGGTGAGAAATCCGCAGCACGCCGGTAACTAATCGGCGCCATTACCGCTAGCGAACTCGGTTGACGCATCCAGTCATGCTCGATAACGTGCGGGTAAGCGCTTTCTGGAAAGCGTTTACTCACCCGCCAATGACGCCCGTGGAGTGCAATGATGCAAAGACGACAAGCTGCCGCCGTTCTCGCGGCATCCGCCCTGTTCCTGACCGCCGCCTGCAACGGCGGAGACAACGGCGCTGGGGGCGCCGATGGTGAGGACCTCACCGAACTCGAAGTGATCACGTTCGCCCCGCCCTCGCTTGGGGCCTTCCTCCCAGTGATCATCGATGATCAGGGATTCGACGCCGAGCACGGCCTGGACCTGCAGTTCATCGAGCGTCCGCAAGACACCTACAACACCGAGTTCAGCACCGGCCAGTATGAGATCGGCGGCAGTGGTTCGCTCATGAGTGAGGCCGTGCGGCTCTCCCGGGGCGTGGACGTGGTGTACCTGTTCAACGTGCACGACTACTGGGGCGGACTGGTCTCCACCACTCCCGAGATCACCGACATCACCGACCTGCCGGGGCACAGCCTTGCGGGCGCCACCAGTTCCACCAACTACGCCATGTTCTTGTGGTTCGCCCAGGCCGCCGGTGTGGATATCGACTCTGTGAATGTCGAAATCGCCGACACCGGTGCACTGGCAACGCAGGCCCAATCCGGCCGCTCCGATGCGGTCCAACTCTGGGAGCCCGCCTACGCCAACCTCATGGCTCAAGGCATCGACAGCGTCACCGACGTCCCCCTCCCCCTGGAGCTGTGGGAGGAAGAGTTCGGCACCTCAGACATCCCGTTCCTCGGAGTAGCCGTGCACCGCAGCTGGCTCGATGAGCACCCCGACGAGGCCGAAGCCATGCAACGGGTCTACGAAGACGCCGCCGAATGGAGCCTGGCGAACCCCGAAGAAGCCGCTCAGATTCTCGCGGACTCCATGGACGGCGCCGACGTTGAAGCGCTCACCGAACTGCTTTCGGACAACACCCGACTTGGACTGAACGTGCGCTCGGCCTCGGAGATTACTGAGGGTATCGAAGCAGTGTTCCAAGCGGGCGTGGAGATCGACTACTTCGATGAAGCCCCCGACCTCACTCTGATTCCCGGAGACTGAACCGCCATATGAACTCCAAGGCAGACATCACCCGGGGTGAGGAAAAGTGGCGGCGTAAGGTCGCGCGCTCACGCTCACCTCGCCGCCTCCCACCGACCGAAACGATCATCGCCATCCTGGCCGGTCTAGTGCTGTGGTACGTCATCGCACTGTTCACACCGGATTACATCCTCCCTCAGCTGGACCAGGTGGGGGCCCGGATTTGGGAACTGTTCACCACTCCAAGTCAGCTCGGTGACTGGGCGATGACCCTGTATCGGGTCCTGCTCGGGCTCGTAAGTTCCTTCGTCATCGGTGTCATCCTGGGGATGGCGATGGGCAAGTCACAACGGTTCAACAACGTGGCGATGCCTTACTTGCAAGTGATCCAGGGCATCCCCTCCCTGGCCTGGGTGATGATCTGCACGATTTGGTTCCAGGACCCAGAACTGCGCGTGTGGTTCCTCATGCTGATGGTGACGCTGCCCAGCTTCGCCTTTCAAACCAAGGACTCCTTCAGCGCGATCCCCAAGGAACTGCGGGACATGGCTCAGTCGCTGCGGCCCCGCCGAAGCCGGCTGGACATGTTCCGCACGGTCACCCTGCCCTCGATCGTCCCGGACCTGCTGACGGCCTGGAAGATCACCCTGGGCCTGGGTACCCGTGTGGTGCTGATTGCCGAGTTCGCCGGAACCCAGATGGGTGTTGGGATCCAGCTGCGCAACGAGCAAGCACAGCTGCGGATGGATGGCGTGATCGCCTGGACCGCGGCTTTGGTGATCTTTGTGCTCATCGTGCAGAAGATCATCGAGCTCATCGAACGCAGGCTGCTGCGTTACCGGCCCGGTGGCGACCTGGCTCCCGTTGCGGAGAATCCACAGGACGGCGCCGACACTCCTGGAGAACCGAGGACCGCAGCCGCTAAGGAAGCTCAACTGAGAGCGTCGGGCGGCAGTTGATATGGCATCACCGAAGGAGGCAACCGTGACCCAACAGACCACCACTGGCCCGGTCATCGAGTTCAAAGGCGTAGAGAAGGTCTTCAGCACTCGCAGCGGCGATCAGGTTCGCGCCATCGACAAGTTGGACCTCACGGTCAACCGCGGCGAATTGGTGGCGATCGTCGGGCAAACCGGGTGCGGGAAGTCCACAGCGTTCAACCTGCTTCTCGGGTTGTATGAGGCCACCGCCGGCACCGTCGTCGTCGATGGTTTTGATCCGCACAAGAACTTCGAGGATCTCAAGGGTCGAATCGCTGTGGTGTTCCAGGACGGCCGACTCCTGCCGTGGCGTACCGCCGAGCAGAACGTCGCGCTCGGGCTGGAGTACATGGGCATGGATAAGAAGGAACGCCTGGACATCGCCCGGGAGTGGCTGGCGCGTTTGGGGCTGGCCGGGCGTGAGTCGGCCTACCCGTATGAACTGTCGGGAGGGATGCGCCAGCGCGTGGGTATCGCGCGCTGTTTCGCCCTCAACCCCGACATCATCTTGTGCGACGAATCCTTCAGCGCACTGGATGAGCTCACCGCGGACCGTCTGCGTGGCGAGTTCGTCAAACTGGTCAAGGAAGAACACAAGACCGGCGTCTTCATCACTCACTCGATCGAGGAAGCCCTGACGATCGGCGATCGGGTGGCGGTCTTCCGCGCGCCCGGGCACGTGGCCGCCGAGTTCGACGTCAGCGGCGAACTCACCGAGGACCAACTCACCGAGCGCCGGCGCGACGTGCGCAGGGTGATGGCCGGCGAGTGATGGCCTGCGAGTAAAGCACCATAACTAACGCCGCTCCGCGAACCTTCGCGGGGCGGCGTTGGTCGTTTGTGGGCGCCCGTCCCCTAAACCATCACGCCGGACGACGGCGGAGCCGCCACGGTCCCGCGCCTCACCATCGACCCGGTGAACCTCGCCGTCCGGGTTTCGGTTGAGCACAGAGCGAGCTCCACCGCTTGTTGCCCGATTTCATCCAGCGGCAGCCTGAACGTGGTGAGGTCGCGATCCGCCGCCGGAGCCACATCGGCGAACCCGGTCACCGATACCTCACCGGGCACGAGCACGCCGGCTTCCCGCAGCCCCGTCGTCAGGCCGGCGGCGATGACGTCGAAGGCACCAAAGACGCAGGTGGGTCGCTTTGCGCGGGCCGCAATCTGCGAGCCGATCCGCCGGCCAAAGTCACGGCTGAGTTCACCGAAGTGCACATCGGAATCGGCCACGCCGCTGCCCCGATCAGTTAGCCCGGCACGAAATCCATCGAGCCGTTGCCGAACCGTGTGCATTGCGCGCTGCCCGGTGGCCACCGCAAAGTCACGGTGCCCCAAGTCGTGCAATTGGTGGGCCAGGCGGCGCGCGCCCTCGTAGTTTCCGACGTCGATTCGGTGCCCCACCCCCTGCATTCCCATCGACACCACTACCCCACCGGATTCTTCGAACCGCCTCAGTTCCTCAAGAATGGGAGACGTGGAACTCGTGGAGACAAAGCCACTCCCGGCCAGAATGATCGCCCGGGGCCGCTGCACCCGCAGCAGCCGAATGTAGCGGGCTTCCTGCTGCGGGTCGCGATAAGTGTTGACGATGGTGACGAACATGTCGTGCGCCTCGGCCGCACGCACCACCGATCCGGCGATGCTGGAGAAATACGGGTCGCCCACATCGTGCACAACCAGGCCGATCGTCATTGAGGACGCACCGGCCAGCGCCCGCGCATGGTGATTCGGTTCGTAGCCCAGGTGGTCGGCCGCCTGCAATACGCGCTCGCGCAATTTCTCGCTTGGAATGCGCCCTTTGCTGTTGAGCACCCGGGACGCGGTCGCCAGCGAAACTCCGGCATGGGTGGCCACGTCAATTAAGCGGACAGCGCGTTGTTTCACCCCCGACATCCCTTCATTGCGATCGGTTACTGGGCTGTTACCGACCTTATCGGCTCGTTCCCGCTGATACGAGGTTGTCTCACCATGTGTGGATGGGGCCACGCCGATAACGCCGGTAACGTAAAACCCATGCCTAGTCACGACTCCACCGCCACCGATTCTCAGACCAACGAGTCCTTCTCCGACTTCACCGACATCGAGACGTTCACCCGCTACCCGCGGCTGTCGAGCATCGCGGTGGCCCCCGGCGGGCGGATCGTGGCCGCGATCGCGCAGGGTGATGAGCACGGGTCCAAACTCGTCTCCTCACTCTGGGAACTGAGCCCAGAGCGCGAAACGCCCGCCAGGCGCCTGACGTTCTCCAAGAAGGGTGAGTCCGCGCCCCGGTTCGCACCGGATGGCGCGCTGCTGTTCTCCTCCGCCCGTCCCGACCCCAGCGGCGAGGCACCCGAAGACACACCCGCGATCTGGCGTCTGCCCGAGCACGGCGAGGCCCACGTGGTCGCGAGCGCCCCCGGCGGTATCGCCCTCGCCGGAATCGCCGATGATGGCACCATCCTGGCCACCACCAGCGTGCGCCCGGGTACATCATTGGAGGACGACGGCGAGGCCCGCAAGTCCCGTAAAGACGCCAAGAACACGACCATCTGGCATACCGGGATGCCGATCCGGTTTTGGGATCGGGAACTGGGTGACGCCAGCCCCCGGCTTGTGATCGTGAGCGACGACGGCGAGCTGGTGGACCTGGCACCCGACGCTGACACCGTCAATCTGCACGGCGCCAGCGCCGACATCTCCCCCGACGGTTCCACCGTGGCCAGCACCTGGTCGCAGCGGATCACCGGTGGTCGCACCACGACGTCTGTCGTGCTCATCGACGTGGCCACCGGCGAACGCACCACCTTCCTTTCTGCCACCCCGGAGCAGGGCTACGGCGGGGCCTCCTTCTCCCCCGATGGCACCCAGCTCGCCGTGGTTCGCCGCACCGCTGGCACCCCGACGGACACCAGCTATGCCTTCCTGGAGATCCACCCGGTGCCGGGCACCGATGCTGCTAGTGGAGAAGTGATCACGGTCGACGTTGGCGACCTCACCCTCGGCGGATTGGAGTGGAGCGCCGATGGCACCTTGCTGATTAGCGGCGACCTGCACTCATCGGGCGCGATCCTCGCGGTCGACCCAAAGACCGGGCAGGTCCGCACGTTGGCCGATGATGCTGTGTACTCCAGCCTGGCCGCCGCCTCCGACGGCTCACTGCTGGCCCTGCGCACGGACGTGGGCACCCCGGCCCGGCCGGTGCGCCTAGGCGCCAGTGGCCACACCCAGGAACTACTCGCACCGGGGGGCATCGACGAACTGCCCGGGACCCTGGAGTTCGTGTCCACAGAGGTGGACGGTGTCACCGTCAATGGGTGGCTGTGCATTCCGCATGGCGCCAGTGCCGACAACCCCGCGCCGGTGATGCTCTGGGTCCACGGCGGGCCGCATGCGTCCTACAACGCCTGGAGTTGGCGGTGGTGCCCGTGGCTCTCGGTCGCACGAGGCTACGCGGTGCTGATGCCCGATCCGGCAATGTCCACCGGGTATGGCCACGAGGGCCTGAACCGCGGTTGGCCGCGACTACCCGATGTGGTGTTCAACGAGTGCGAGACGCTCCTGGACGCCGAGCTCAAGCGGCCCGAGTTGGACGGCTCGCGCACCGCGATGCTCGGTGCGTCCTTTGGCGGATTCATGGCGAACTGGATCGCCGGGCACACCGACCGGTTCGACGCGATCGTCACCCACGCCGGGCTGTGGGCTTTGGACCAGCAGCACCGCACCACCGACGCCGCCGCCGGGAAGATGCGCGTGCACGGCCACGAACAGGACGAATCGCAGTGGTACCGGGCCTACTCCCCCCACCACAGCGCCGAGCAGATCACCACCCCGGTGCTCATCACCCACGGCAACCGGGACTACCGGGTACCGGTCAGCGAGGCGCTGCGGATGTGGTGGGACCTGGTGTCGGGCTGGGACGGCGAGCCGGACACCATGCCGCACCGGTTCCTGCAGGTGACCTCGGAGAACCACTGGATCCTGACGCCGTCGAACTCCTACACCTGGAACCAGGCGGTGTTGGCGTTCTGCGACCAGCACGTGCTCGGCGGCGAAAAGGTGCCGAACGTGCTGCCCTGGTAGTGCACAGTGGCTCAGCCCACACCTGGCCGCACGCTAGTGACGTCGCGCAAAAGTATGGTTAGCCTTACCTCGATTAGATAAGCCTTGGCTTACTTAATTGGACGACCAACCTGCGGCAGCACCAGCCACCGGTGGCGCCCTGTCAATCGAACCGGCACCAGGATGGCTGATGAACCCGACGGCACCCGCGCACCCGCGCGCTGGCGACGCGCCTGTCGACGCCTACCTGCGGCGCCGCTTGGGCGTCCTGGCGGCCGGGGTGGCGTTGCTCGCAGTGCTCAGCGTGCTGAGTGTGTTCATCGGCTCCGGCGACGTGCCCGCCGCCGATGTGGTCTCCGCCCTCGCCAGCGACTCCGGCTCAACGAACGATCTGCTGGTGCGCGGCTACCGAGTGCCGCGCACTCTGCTGGCGATCGTCGTCGGGATCGCGTTGGGGCTCTCGGGAGTCATCATTCAGGCGATCACCCGCAACCCGCTGTCCGATCCGGGGATCCTGGGCGTCAACGCCGGCGCCTACGCCGCGGTGGTGTTCGCCGCCGCATTCCTGGGCTCCTCGCTCAGTTTCTCCCACGTGGGTGCGGCGATGGGTGGGGCGCTGGTCGCCTCCCTGGTGGTCTATGGGATCGGCACCACCGGGTTCGCCGGTGGCACGGTCAGCAAACTCGTGCTCACCGGGACCGCGTTCGGCGCGGTACTCACCGGCATCAGTTTCGCCGTCACCCTGGCGCTGCCGGAGGTCTTTGACCGGGTGCGGTTCTGGAGCGCCGGGTCCCTGCAGAACCGGCAGTTCGACACCCTGTGGGCGGTGCTGCCGTTCATCGCCGCCGGGGTACTCATCGCCCTGCTGCTGCCCTCTGCCCTCAACGCCCTGGCCCTGGGCGACGATGTGGCCGTGGCCCTGGGCTCGCGCCCGGCCATCACCAAGATCGCAAGCGTGGTGGCGGTGACCCTGCTCTGCGGCGCCGCGACCGCCGCCGCCGGGCCGATCGCCTTCGTTGGCCTCATGGTCCCCCACGCTGTGCGCAGCATCGTCGGGCCAGATCACCGGTGGCTGATTTCGGTGTCTCTGCTGGCCGCGCCGATCCTCATGCTCAGCGCTGACATCCTCGGGCGCCTCGTGGTTTCCTCCGAGCTACCCGTCGGGATTGTCACCGCCTTCATCGGCGCCCCGGTGCTCATCGCCCTGACCCGCCGGAAGCTGGCCAAGACCCTATGAGCACCCTCACCCAGCGCCGTCAGCAGCAACCCGTCACCTGGCCAGCCGGGGTGCGCCCGGTGCGCCTGGGCCCAATGAGTCTGCGGATCGAAACCCGCGCCCTGGTGGTCACCACCATTCTCGCGATCCTGGCCATCGCCGTCGGGGTCTACTCCCTCACGGTGGGAACCGCCGGGCTGGGACTCACCGATCTGCGCGAGGTGATCGCCGGTGACGCACCGGAGGCCACCACCAGAATTCTGGTGGGCTGGCGGATGCCGCGGGTGGTCTTTGCGCTCATCGCCGGCGCGGGCCTAGCGATCGCCGGGGCGGTGTTCCAGTCGATCACCCGCAATCCGCTGGGCAGCCCGGACATCATCGGCTTCTCCTCCGGGGCTTACACCGGCGCCCTGCTGGTGGCCCTGTTTGCCACCGGAAGCGCCACCGGACGCAGCCTCGGCGCCCTCATCGGCGGACTGGCCACCGGAGTGCTGGTGTACGCACTCGCCTGGCGCCGTGGGGTGTCGGGGATGCGGATCATCATCGTGGGCATCGGGGTGAGCCTGTTCCTTGGCGCGTTCAACACCTGGGTGCTGACCACCATGCGCCTGGAGGATGCACTCTCGGCGGCGACCTGGGGGTCGGGCAACCTCAACGACATCACCTGGACCCACACCATCCCGGTGTTCATTTGTCTGGCGATCGGACTGCCGGCGGCGATCTGGCTCGCTACCGACATGCGCATGTTGGAAATGGGGGACGACGCCGGACGCGGGTTGGGAGTTCGAGCCGAGCCGGTGCGGGTGCTGTTGCTGCTCATCGGGGTGGCGTTGGTCGCGGCGGTCACCGCCGCCGCCGGTCCGATCGCGTTCGTGGCGTTGGCGGCCCCGCAACTGGCGATGCGACTGGCGGGCACGTCGAGTGTGCGGGTGCTGCCCTCGGCGGCGATGGGTGCGCTGCTGCTGGCCGTCAGCGACCTACTGGCCCGCACGATCATCGCTCCCAACCAGTTGCCGGTCGGCGTCGTCACCCTGTGCCTGGGCGGGGCGTATTTGGTGTGGCTGTTGGCCACGTATGGAAGGAAGTCCCGAGCGTGAACGCCGAGTTTGAGCAAAGGCCTGAGCAGAGGCACGAGCAGAGGCCCGGGCAGAGGCCCGGGCAGACCACCGAGCCGGCCACCGGCGCTACGCGCCTGCAGGCGCGCAGCCTCACCACCGGGTACACCGAACGGCCCGTCATCCAGGCCCTGGACCTGGACATCCCTGACGGCGCCTTCACCGCCGTCATCGGCCCCAACGGTTGCGGCAAATCGACGCTGCTGCGCTCCCTGTGCCGGCTGATCAAACCCAGCCATGGCGGGGTGATGCTGGACGGGCAAGACATCGCGGCCCGGCGCACCAAGGAACTGGCCAAGCACATCGGGCTGCTGCCCCAAACCTCCATCGCCCCCGAGGGCATCACCGTGGTGGATCTGGTCACCCGCGGCCGCCACCCCCACCAGGGTCCGTTCCAACGGTGGACTGCAGAGGATGAGGCGGCGGTGCGCCAGGCGTTGGAGCGCACCGAACTGACCGAACTGTCCTCGCGGGTCGTCGATGAACTTTCCGGCGGACAACGCCAACGCGTGTGGATCGCGATGGCGCTGGCCCAGCAGACCCCGCTCCTACTGCTCGATGAACCCACCACCTACCTCGACATCTCCTACCAAATCGAGGTTCTGGATCTGTGCCTGCGGCTACAGCGCGAGGGCAGCACCCTGGTCGCGGTGCTGCACGACCTGAACCAGGCCGCACGCTACGCCACCAACCTCGTGGTGATGAAGGACGGCGATGTCGTCGAGGTCGGTCCCCCGGGGCAGGTGCTCACGACCGACCTGCTGCGCGAGGTATTCAACGTCGAAGCCACGATCATTCCCGACCCCGAAACCGGGTCCCCGCTCATTGTTCCCCGGGCACCTTCGCCCGCTTAACCATCGAAAGGCATCTCATGAAGCGTTCACTCACACCCGTTGCCGCTCCCGCCCTGGCCGCGGCCATATTCCTGCTGGCCGCCTGCGGCGGTTCCGGCGACTCCGGTGATCAATCCGGTGATGAGCAGACCGGGGACGGCGAGACCAGCTCGGAGTCTGTTACTCAGGTCGACACGATGTTCGGCACCATCGAAATCCCCCAGCCCGAGGACGGCGAACTGACGGTGGTGGCCCTGGGATGGTCCGACGCCGAGGTTGCCTTGGCCCTGGGGCAGGCTCCGGCCGCGGTCTTCGATTGGCAGGCCTTCGGGCCCGACAACAAGGGCGTGGGCCCGTGGGCCACGGACCTGTACGGGGACACCGAACCGATGATCATCGAGTACGTCGGAGAGGCGTTGGACTATGAGTCCATCCAGGGCATCGACCCCGACCTGATCCTCAACACGCGCTCCGGCGGTGACGAAGCCGAATTCACCCGCCTCAGTGAGATCGCTCCCACCGTGTATGCCCCGGAGGGCACCCCGTCCTTCGGCACTAAGTGGGACATCCAGACCCAGTTGATCGCCGACGCTCTGGGCAAGAGCGAGGAGGGCGAACAACTCGTCGCCGACGTGCAGGCCCAGATCGATGAGGCCGCGGCCGCCAACCCGCAGTTCGAAGGCAACACCGCCGTGGCCGGAACCAAGTACGGCGATGAATACGGCGCCTACATCACCGGCGACGCCCGCTGGGATCTCATCGAGGGCCTGGGCTTCACCCAGAACCCCGCCGTGCTGGAGTACGACGCCGCCGGGTTCTATGTGCCACTTTCGGTCGAGCAGACCGGGGCCCTGGATGCCGACGTCGCGGTGATGTTCCCGATCGGCTACACCCTGGATGAGATGAGGAGCGATGACGTGATCGCCGCACTCGATGTGGTGGCCGAGGATCGCACCGTGTTCCTAGAGCAGGACGCCGAGGTGACCCAGGCCTTCAGTGCCGCGAGCCCGTTGAGCATCCCGATCGCTATCGATGGAATCGTCCCGCAGCTCGCGGAGATCATCGACTAAGAAACACCCTGTAAGGACCACCATTCGGCCCTTTGCATCTCACATTTCGGACGTTTTGAGGGGCGCGCCGTGCCGACCATGGCGCGCCCCTAGCCTCGTGCACCACGTAATCCGCACTGGCGCACCCGCAGAGATGAGGCCCGACGATGAGCAGCACCGACGACTCCGGCACGACCCCGAACACCGAGCCAGAAGACGGCGCCACGCCAGCCGAAACGGGCACTGCGGGTGGGGGTCGCAAGCCACTGGTCACCGGAATCGCATTCGTAGCCGTGGCAGCGCTGGCGGCGACCGCCGGGTTCGTTATCCGCGGCACCGAACCCGCACCAGAGTCCGACGATTCGGCGAGCACCGAGATCAGCGACTCCACGGCGCAGGGCACCGAAGTAGCCAACACCGTGGTCGCAAGCTCCGCCGTGGGTGAGAACCGCGGGTTCGACGATGTGCACCAGGGCGGCGATGAGGATCTGGAAAACGTTCTCGTCACCACCGACTGGCTCGCCGATCAGATCGACGCCGGCTTGGAAGACAACGGGATCGTCCTCATCGACGTCAGCGAGGGCCTGGCCGCCTCCGAACTCACCGCCTACGAGGATGGCCACATCCCCGGCGCTCAATACCTGGACTGGGCCAGCTCCTTCACTCAGGCCAACACCCGCGAGTTCATCGACGCCCAGGGCATCAGCGACCTGCTGCAGTCCATCGGCTACGACGACGGCGACACCCTGGTCATCTACGGGGACAACAACAACTGGTTCGCTGCCTACGCCGCGTGGGTGTTCAACCTGCACGGTGTGCCCGATGTTCGCCTGCTCGACGGCGGACTGCACAAGTGGGAGGCGGTCGAGGGCCGCGAGCTGGTTCAGGAAGTTCCGCAGGTGGAGCCGGGAACCTTTGAAGCCAAGCCGCAGAACTTCGACCTGCGTTCCTTCCAGGGCGACGTGCTGGACGTCGTGGAGGGTGAGCGCGACGCAACCCTCATCGACATCCGTTCCGCCGACGAGTACGACGGCGCCATCGGAGTAGACCCCGACATCTTCGAGGGCGAGGGTGCCTCCAT
>JBMDWZ010000301.1:0-2550 GCA_048594865.1 Beutenbergiaceae bacterium | reverse complement strand
TTGCTCATATGGCCTTAGCGTTCGGGCCACCTGAGCGGCTGGGCCTGGTGATCTTCGCCCTGACCGCGGTGGCAGGTCTGATTTCAGGCTCCATGTTCAAAGGTCTCGCGATGGCGGTACTGGGAATACTGCTCTCAGTCGTGGGATACGACATGATTAGCGGTGACCAAGTGATGACCGGAGGCACATGGACGCTCGCCCAGGGGTTCGCCATCGTGCCGGTGATGATCGGGCTGTTCGGCATCGGCGAGATCCTCAAGACCTTGATCACCAAGGGACAGGATGCCACGCCGGCGCCCCTGGGCAAGCTCATGCCGACCAAGGAGGAGCTGAAGGCCTCGGCCGCGCCAACGGCGCGAGGTACTGGACAAGGCTTCTTCCTCGGGTTGATTCCTGGCATGCTGCCCTCGGTGATGGCATTGCTGAGCTATAGCTGGGAAAGACAGCGTGCTGAGAAGAAACCGGGCTCGAAGTTCGGCAACGGTGATATCCGGGGTATCGCAGGCCCAGAAGCGGCGAATAACGGTGCAGCCATGGGTGGCTTCGTCCCGCTGCTTAGTTTGGGGATTCCTACTGGACCGTCGATGGCTCTGGTGCTGGCCGCGCTGATGGTCTACGGCCTCACCCCGGGACCAACCATGTTCACAGAGAACGCGACCTTCACCTCGGGCATCGTGGTCAGCTTCCTCATTGCCAATGTCATTCTGCTGGTGCTGAACCTGCCCCTAGTGCCTATGTGGGCTCGCTTGGCCAGAGTCCCATTTCATGTCATGGGCCCGGTTGTGCTGATGCTATGCCTGGTGGGTGCCTATCTTGACCGGAACAGCATGTTCGACATCGTCGTCTGCTTGGGCGCCGGCGTTGTCGCGCTGCTCTTCCACAAGGCGAGCTTGCCGCTGGCGCCACTGGTGATGGGTTTTATTCTTGGGCCGATGTTGCAGGAAACGCTGCGGCAGTCGGTGAGCATGTCCAGCACTTTCTATGTCGAGCGGCCGATTTTCATGGTCTTCGCCGGTGTTGCTGCGCTCACCATCGGCTGGTCAGTTTGGCGTGCGCAGCGGCAGGCTACCGCAGCCCGTCAGGAGTCTGAGCCAGTCTGAGGTCTTGGCTTTGGCGAATCGCCGTGGGCACCCGGGGTGAGTCCGCGAGTGACTCACACCTCTCGACCCTCAGCTTAATGAGCTAGGTGTCTGGATCTCGAAGATTCACGCCGGGCGTGCGCCGCGGATGAACTGTTCGACGGCAGTGTCCACGACACCTTCCAGTAATTCTGGCCTGACCATCTCTCCGTTGATCACAGCGGCGATGCCCTGCATCGTGGCGAAGAGTATGATGCCGACCTGTGCGGTGTCGCCGTCGGCTAGTTCTCCCGCCTCCTGCCCTTGAAGGATCAAATCACGCAGCAGCGAGAATGAACCGGCGGCGGCTTCGATCATGTGTTCGGCGCCGTCCCGGTGTTTGCGGGTGAACATCAGCTCCATCAGTGCCGCGTCCTCGGTGGCGAATCGGATGTAGGCGGCAACGGTCGTTTTCAGTCGCGCTGTGAAGTCCGCTCCGGCCTCGGCGCGAGCTGTGCGCAGTTGGCTCTCCAGGCGCTCGAATCCCGTCATGGCGAGCGCGTCGAGCAGCGCCTGGCGATCGGGGAAGTGGCGGCGCGGGGCCGCATGGCTCACTCCAACCGTCCGGGCCAGCTCACGCAGGGAGAGCTGATCGGCACCCTGCTCGCGCAAAGTGGACTCCGCAGCGGCGAGCAGCGCCGGACGTAATCGTCCGTGATGATAGGGGCGTCGGTCTTCTTCGGTCACAGTGCCAGCCTAGATGATGTTGTCGTTGACAACCGAGTAGTCGATGACTACATTGTTGCTCATGACTACTTTTACTATCGCGGACATACCTGACATGTCTGGTCGCTCCGTCGTCGTCACTGGTGCGAACAGTGGTCTCGGGCGCGTTACAGCCAGCGCCCTGGCGAGCGCAGGGGCGCGAGTCGTAGTCGCCGTGCGAGATCCTGCCAAAGGCCGCGAAGCGGTGAAGGCGATGACGGGTGAGCTCGTGGTCCGTCCTCTGGACCTGGCTGACCTATCCTCGGTCCGCGCCTTTGCCGAGGGCGTCGATGAGCCCATTGACATACTGATCAACAACGCAGGCCTGATGACGCCGCCTTTCGGGCGCACTGCGGATGGATTTGAGCTGCAGTTCGGAACGAACCACCTGGGTCACTTCGCGCTGACCAACCAGCTGTTGCCGCAGATCACGGGACGTGTGGTGACGGTCTCGTCCACCGGCCACCGCGCAGGTTCGATCAATTTCGACGATCTGCACTGGGAGCATCGGCGGTATCGCGCGATGCGGGCGTATGGGCAGTCCAAGCTGGCGAACCTGCTCTTCGCCGCCGAGCTACAGCGCCGGCTCACAGAGGTTGGTTCACCGGTGCTGAGCACCGCCGCGCATCCCGGGGCGGCTTCGACTAACCTGTTGCGCCTACCGGGCAATCACCCGCGGCGGGAAGCTCTGCAGCAACGGCTCGTCCACCTGATCGCCCAGAGCGAG
>JBMDWZ010000300.1:0-3901 GCA_048594865.1 Beutenbergiaceae bacterium | reverse complement strand
GCCGCCCCCCTTTTGGGCATTACCCCCCCACCATGCGCCCGCGCTCGCGCGTTCGGGGGCTGGGCGAGCACCAAAGTGCAACGCAGGGGTTGCAGTTAATCGACGCGGGGTCTACTTTAAGTGCAACGAGAGAGTTGCAGGTCCCCGGGGTGTTCGTTGTACGGATGCGATAGGTCGGCCGCAGCTCCCAGCCAATCCCTACCTTGTGAGGACCCATGTCTCAGGCCACCATCAATGAGGACGCCTTCGAAGTCACGCGCACCATCACCATCGACGCTCCCTTGCGCCTTGTGTGGCGTGCGTTGACCGACCCGGCCCAGATCGGGCAGTGGTTCGGGCTGAACGCCAACTTTCCCGACGGCGTCGCACCCGGGGCGTTGGGGACGTTCGCCTGGGAGGACGGTCACTATCCGGTGCGGATCGAGCGCCACGACCCCATGGGCGACTTCGCCTTCACCTGGGGAACACCAGAGCAAGAGATCGCGACCCACAACTCCACCACCGCGTCCTTCTCGCTGTCCGAAGCCGATGGCCAAACCACCGTCACCGTCGTCGAAACCGGCTTCGGGGAGCTCGACGGCGGGCTCGCCAAGCAGCGCGCAACGATGGCAGACAACGCCTCGGGCTGGACACAGGAACTCGATGAGTTCAGTGCCTACGTCACCGAGGTCCTCGCCGGCCGCCAGGCGGCGGCCGATGCCGACCTGGGCACGATCGTGCGCAGTGTCCGAATCCAGGCCCCGCAGTCGACCGTCTGGTCGGCGCTGACTACCCCGGACAAGATCGCGGCGTGGTGGGGCCACCCCGCCGTTTTCCCCGGCGGTGTGCGGGCCGGCGCCACCGGCACGTTCGAACTGGCCAGCACCGGGCAACTGATGCCGATCGAAATTATTGCCTGCCAGCCCGAACACACCTTCACCTTCCTCTGGGGAGACCTGGATGACGCCGAAGTGGGTGCCAGCGCTTCCCGGATCGAGTTCATCGTGGCCGTTGACGGTGAGCACACGATTGTCACCGTCACCGAATATGGCTTTATGCACCTGTCCGAGGCGGAGCGTCGTGCTGCCATGGATGCCAACGTTGGCGGGTGGAACAAGGTGCTCGGCAATCTGGTTGCCTACGTCCAGGACGGCACCGCGGTGGAGTTCGAATGAGCTCCAGCAGCGCGGTGGTTGGCGAGCTGGTGGACGTGTGCTCGGCGCTGGCCGATGATTCCCGTTGGCAGATCCTGCAAATGCTCGGCGACCGGCCGCTCTCGGCCAGCGAATTAGCCTCCGAGCTACCGATCAGTCGGCAAGCGATCGCGCGGCACCTGGGCGTCCTGGAGGGCGTGGGTCTCGTGGAGGCGAGCCGCCACGGCCGGCAGTTGCGCTATCAGGCGCTCGGGGCACGGCTCAGCCACGTGGCGCAGCACCTGCAGCGGATCGGGGATGCGTGGGATGCCCGTCTGGACCGGTTGCGCGTCATCGCCGAGGAAGAGGCTCGCCGCGAGGGCGCCTGAAGGTGGCACGCTAGGACCATGCTCCTGGACCTAGCGCCCCGCCGGATCGGTGCCCGGACGTTCGACTTCACCCGTGAGGTCGCGGTGATGGCGGTGGTCAACCGCACCCCCGATTCCTTCCACGATCGGGGCGCCACGTTCGCCCTGGATGCCGCCATCGCCAGTGCCACCAAGGCCGCCACCGACGGCGCCGACTGGGTCGACATCGGTGGCATGCCGTTCTCCAAACTGACCGCCGAGTTAAGCACTCAAGAACAGACCGAGCGAGTGCTGCCGGTGGTCCGGGGGCTGCGCGAGCTCAGCGACGTGGTCATTTCCGTCGACACCCATGACGCCGCCGTCGCGGCCGCGTGCCTGGACGCCGGGGCGAACGTCATCAACGACGTCACCGGGCTGCGTGACCCGGCGATGGTGCGCCTCGTTGCCGAGAGCGGAGCCAGCGTGGTGGTGGCCCATTCGCTGGCCACGAGCCACACCGAACATGGCCGCGCGACGTACGACGACGTCGTCGCCCACGTGCGTGAACAGCTCTTGCGCCGCGTCGATGCGGCCCTCGACGCCGGCGTCGCGCCCGAACAGATCATCATCGATCCCGGCCACGACCTGAACAAGAACACACTGCATTCCCTGGAGATCACCCGCAGGCTCAGCGAACTCACGCACCTGGGCTACCCGGTGTTGGTGGCCTGCTCGAACAAGGACTTCATCGGCGAAACCTTGGACCGGGAATCAGCGGGCCGGCTCCCGGGGTCGCTGGCCGCGATCACCATGTGCGTGGCCGCCGGCGCACGAATCGTACGAGTGCACGACGTCGTCGCGAGCGTCGATGCGGTGAAGATGACGATGGCGGTGCTCGGGCACCGTAAGCCGGCCTACCTTCGCCACAACATGGACGACAACGACAACGACAACGACAACGACAACGACAGCGGCGGCGGGCAGCGATGAGCGAACCCTTCGACCAGCACGATCTGCTGCAGCGGTACGCCACCAATGACCGCGACACCCCACACCTGCGGGTGAACTTCGTGGCCAGCCTGGACGGTGCCGCCACCAAAGACGGCGTCAGCGGTGGGCTCAATAACGAAGCCGACCATCAGGTCTTTCACACCCTGCGAATGCTTTGCGATGTGCTCTTAGTGGCGGCGGGCACGGTGCGCGCCGAGGGGTATGAAGACCTGCGGGTTACCGACGATCAATCCGCTTGGCGAACGGCGAACGGGTTACCAGCCCACCCGGTGATGGCGGTGGTCTCCGCGTCCTTGGATCTTGACCCACAAGCCCCGTTGTTCACCAAGGCGCCCGTTCGCCCCCTGGTCTTCACCACCGATACTGCCGATGTCGAGCGGCGCGCTCTGCTGCAGCCCGTGGCCGACGTGGTCAGCGCCGGGGAGCGGGAGGTGGATCCGGCCGCGGTGATCTCACATCTGAGGGATCTGGGATTGCCACAGATCTTGTGCGAAGGCGGACCGCGCTGGTTCGGCACTCTGATCGCCGCCGGGCTCGTCGATGAGATGTGCCTGACGCTCAGCCCCACTCTCGAAGGTGGCAACGCCAGCAGAATCGCCCACGGCGGGCCAGCACCTGGCACGGACATGGAACTAGCTTCGGTGTTACGGCACCGAGACACCCTGCTCTTGCGGTACCTTCGCCGTCGTCGGTAACAGGCATTGGTGCCCGGTTATCTCCCACCCTGCTTAAGTGCGGTCTGGCCCGCTCTTACCAAGTGGTCGGCATAACGTGTGCGCATGCCCGAAATCGACCCAGGCGATCCGGACGCTTCGGCGCGCCCACAGTGGCTGGTGTTCGCCCACGATGGTGATGCCATCAAGGCCAGGGAATTGCTGGTCGAAGTCGATGACGATGAGGCCCTCGAATCCCTAGCGTTGTTAGCGAGCAACGGTTCGGCGTTGGGCTTGGAATTGTTCCTAGATCGTTTGGACTCCTCGGGCATCGTGCGTAATTACGCCGCCGGGGCATTGCTGGACCGGGCCGCGATCGACGACGTCGTGCAAGACTCGCTCATTTCCATCGCCTCTGCGATTGGGTCATTTGAGCGTCAAAGCAAAGTGACCCCATGGGTGCACCGGATCGTTCGTAATCGCGTGGTGGACCACCTACGTAGACAACGGGCGACCGCTCCGTTGCCGGCCGACGATGTGGGCCCCTCGGAGCGGATGAGTTCGATGATCGCCACCAGGGCCGCGGTCCGTGCGGCCCTGGAGCAGCTTCCGGACCTGTACCGCGAGCCGGTGACCCTGCGAGACCTGCAGGGGCTGTCCTATGACGAGGTATCGGAGCGGTTGGGCCGAAGCCTCGGTGCGATCAAGACCCAGATCTCCCGAGGCCGGGCGCTGCTTGCTGCGCAACTCGGCGGCCACGACCTTGGTGCCGTGGACC
>JBMDWZ010000030.1:0-18346 GCA_048594865.1 Beutenbergiaceae bacterium | reverse complement strand
ACTCACCGCGGTGAGGTGCACGCCCAGCAGTTCGGCGAGTTCGGCGACGTCATCCGGCGCTGGCACCACGTCCAGTCCGCTGACGTCAAAGGCTCCGGTGTCCACGGCGCCCACGGTGATGATCGAGCGAGTGCTGAGCCGTACCAGTTCGGACTCCAGGGCAGACCCCTGGCCCTCCGCCCCGGTTGGCAACAACGGCACACCGATCGCAATGGCCAAGGATCCAGCCCTGGCGATCGCCGCCTCATCATCCGCCGGGGCCAGTACTGCGGCGTAGGCGGAGGCGAAGTATGCGGCGCCGGAGGCGTAGGCGAGCTCGCTGGTGTGCTCTCCTTCGATCAAGATCGGCGCACCGTCCTGCTCGGCGATCGATGCGATCGGCGGTGGCGGCGGCGTAGGGCCTGTCGGTTCCGGATCGAGTTCGGTGGTACCAGAGCAGCCAACAACAACTAAGCACAACGCCAGCCCGGCGGCCAGGCTCGCACTTGTGCGGCGCACTTTGGCTCCTTAATCCGATCCTTGCTGGCGTGGCGATCTACTCTACTTTGGCGCAGCGTTATAGCCGAACGCTCGCCTGTGTCTTAGGACGCTTTGGGCTTCGACTTTCGGCGCTTGTCACCCGGGTCCGTGCCCGTACCGTCTGGCTGCCCTTTGATCGTTGCCAATTCCCTGCGGGAGGACATCAGTGTGCGGGTCAGGTACACCGCGGCGGCACTCAATACCAGGGTCGTAATGACACCGGCCAGGGTCGCCCCACGGAAGTTCGGGGCCTCGATGATCATCTGCGTGCGGGCGGTTCTGGTGTCCTGCGAGGCGGCGATACTGATCGCCAAGGTCAGCAGGTTCGGCATTAACGCGACAAGCGCGGCTATTCCTATTCCGAGGCGGACCTTCCAGTTCCAGCGCACCCGAATTAGGAGCATCACCACAAGAATGGGAATCAGCGTGAAGATAATCCCGTAGGCAAGCCCCCAGAGCACCCCGGCAGCGCCCACTCCATCCACCTGACGTCCGACTGTCTGCGCCCACCAGGTGGGTAATACCGCGGCACCGATAAGGACCAGCACAACCACCGTGACGGCACCGGCGGCGATCACCGCCGCCAGCCGTAGCCACCGTGGAGGTGCGTTGCGGTCCTTGTTGGGCAGCTCGCCATCCTGGGCGGAGCCTGAGTCTTGGGCTCCTGGCGGGCCGCCCGCTGGCTGGTCCTCATCCGAACCGGAAAGACTCGGGACGTCACTTCCGTCGTCGGACACCTGCGGGCCCGTTGGCGCTTGCTCCTCTGTTGCCAACGGGTCACTTGGCTCGGCCGCCCGGCTCGGCTCCGTCGGAGCCGGGCCGGGACCCTTATCGGTACTCATACCCACCATCTTGGCAGGGATGGACCGATACGGCCGACTAGACCAGCGAGTCGCGCCATGCCGTGTGCAGCGCCGCAAACCGTCCGGTACCCGCGATCAGGTCATCGGGGGTGCCGTCCTCCACCACGATTCCGTCTTCCATGACCAGCACGCGGTCGGCAATGGACACCGTGGACAACCGGTGCGCGATGATCAACGCGGTCCGGTCCGAAAGCAGCGTCTGCAACCCTCGCTGCACCAACCGCTCCCCGGGGATATCCAAGGAACTGGTGGCCTCATCGAGGATTAGTACCGCCGGATCGGCGAGGAATGCCCGGGCGAAGGAGATCAACTGGCGCTGCCCGGCGCTCACGCGGCCACCGCGCTTGTTCACGTCGGTGTCGTAACCGTCAGGCAACTGCATGATGAACTCGTGGGCTCCCACCGCGCGCGCCGCACCTTCGACTTCCTCATCGGAAGCATCGGGTCTCGCCAACGCGATGTTGTCACGCACCGACCCGGAGAACAGGTAGGCCTCCTGGGTAACCATGACCACGGCCCGGCGCAGATCTCGCAAGGCGAGCTCGCGCAAGTCCACACCGTCCAAGGTCAACCGGCCGGAAGTGACGTCATAGAACCTGGAAATGAGCTTGGCCAATGTTGATTTACCGGCGCCGGTGTGACCGACCAATGCAATCGTTTGCCCCGCGGGGACGTGTAGATCCATCTCCGGCAAAATCTGCGGACCATCGCCGTAGCCGAAGGTGACCTTGTCGAAGTTCAGCTCACCCTTGGCGTTCTTTAGCCGCTTGGGTTCTTCCGCCTGGCGTACGGTCGGGATTTCTTCCAGCAGCCCGGAGATCTTCTCCAACGCTGCGGCTGCCGACTGGAAGGCGTTATAGAACATCGCCATCCGGGTGACCGGCTGGAAGAACCGCTTGGTGTACAGCAGGGTAGCGACGAGAGTTCCGACCTCGAGGTTGCCTTCCAGCACCCGGAAACCACCGATCGCCAGCGCGATCGCCACGGTGACGTTGCCGATGAGCTGCAGGGTCGGGTCATAGATCCCGTTGAGGCCCATGGTGCGGGCGGTGTTGGCGCGGTACTTCTCGGCCAGGTCACCGTAGGTCTTGTTATTGGCCTTCTCGCGACGGAACGCCTGAACCGCACGGATACCGGTCATGTTCTCAACGAAGTTCACAATCAACCGCGCCGAGGCCACCCGCTGCTGGCGGTAGAGCACCTGGGAGCGCTTCTGGAACCAGCGGGTGATCATCCAGACCGGGATGATTGCCACCGCGAGCACCAGACCGGCCTGCCAGTCCATGCTGAACAACGCGATCGCGGTGAAGATCATGAACAGGAAGCCTTGCGCGAGCGAGGCGATCCCGGAGTCCAAGAGCTCCTTCAGCGCATCGAGGTCAGAGGTTTGACGCGCGATGATGCGGCCCGAGGTGTAGTTCTCGTGGAACTCCAGGCTCAGGCGCTGGGTGTGACGGAACACCCGCTGACGCAGATCGAGCAGGACGGCCTGACTCAGCCGGGCCGAGAGTCGCACGAACGCCGCCGTGCTCACGCCCGCCACAATCGCAGCCAGGACGTAGGCGACGCCGATGATGATGGCGATTGCCCAATCGCCGCGCTGCGCGGCAGGAATTCCAGTGTCGATACCGAACTTAATGAATGCCGGCCCGGCAACCCGTGCCGCCTGTGAGATCACCACGATCACCGCGGTGATCGTGAAGAGTCCCCACATCGGTCGGAGCAGATCGGCGAGTAGCCGCAAGGACCGCGCTCGCACCTCTTTGGACCGGGTCCGAGTGAGGTTGTACTCCTCCTCATCGGCAGTGCCGGTTGGCGCTGCGGTTCCGCCGCCCCTCATCGTTGGGCCTCCTGTTGGTACGCGCCATCCTCTTCGAAGTCATCGTCTTCATCGATCACCGAGGACGTGCGGGTGAATTGCAGCTGTTGGCTTTCGTACTCGGCCTGCTCACGCTCGTACTCCTCGTCGGCGACGAGCGATGAGATGACGAACCGGTAGTGCTCGTTGTTGGCAAGCAGTTCGGAGTGTGTTCCCACTCCCCCGATCTTGCCGTCCTGCAAGACGGCCACTCGGTCCGCCAATGCGACGGTCGATGGCCGGTGGGCCACGATGAGGGTGGTGGTGTCCTTCACCTCACGACGCAGGTGCTCGGTCACTTTCTCCTCGGTAGAGACGTCCAGGGCGGACAGTGGGTCATCGAGCACCAGCACGCTCGGACGTGCCGCCACGGCACGCGCCAGCGCCAAGCGTTGACGTTGCCCACCGGACAGGCTCAGGCCCTCTTCACCGATGATCGTCTCCACGCCCTCGGGCAGGTTGTGGGCAAACTGCGCCTGAGCGATCATCAGCGCACGTTCCAGGTCTTCGTCGGTGTCCTGACCACTCGGGGCACCCATCAGCACGTTCTCTCGGATCGAGGCGGAGAACAGGGTGGCGTCCTCGAACGCGATCGAGATCATCGTGCGCAAGTGGCTCCTGGTCATGTCACGAACGTCCACGCCGTCCACGAGCACGCGACCACCGGTCACGTCATACAAACGCGGCACGAGCGCGGCCATCGTGGTCTTTCCCGAACCGGTGAGACCCACCAGGGCCATCGTTTCGCCCGGGCGGACGTCCAGATCCACGCCCATCAGCACCTCGGCGCGAGGTGCCTCAATGGGCTGATCGGGGCGCCCATGCTTGGGCGGCTCGATCAACGGTGCGTCGGCGAAGTAGAACCGCACGCCGTCGAACTTCACCTCACCACGGGGTGTGGTCACTTCCTGGGGTTCTTCGGGGTCGGTGACCACGTTGGGTGCATCCCTGACCTCGAAGAACCGGTCGACGGCGGTCTTGGCGGTCAGGCTCATCGCCATCAGTTCGCCGAGCTGCTCGATCGGTGCGCTCATCACCGCGGCGGTCGCGAAGAACGCCACCAGGGCACCGACGCTCATCTCGCCAGTCACGGTGAGCCACACGCCGACCAGCAAGGTCACCCCGAGAACAACCTCGGGGATGGTGAGGATGGCGAACTGGTAGGCCGAGGATGCTCGGGCCTTGCGCATTTCGGTGCTGCGCAATTCATCGGCCTGGGCCGAGAACGACTGATAGGCCTCCCGGCCTCGGCCGAAGGCCTTGAGCACCCGGATCCCATGCACCGACTCCTCCACCGTGGTGGCCAGGTCGCCGGCTTGGTCTTGGGAGCGGCGGGCGATGTGCCGGAACTGCTTAGAGAACCGGAAGGACAGATAAATGACCGGTAGGCCACCAAGAATGAAGATCAGTCCGAGGTAACCACCAAGCCGCACCATGAGGTAGGTGCCCACGATGATCGTGGAGGTGTTGACCACCAGCATTACGATCCCGAAGGACAGGAACCGGCGCAGCATGCTCAGGTCCGAGACCGACCGGGACAGCAACTGACCGCCGGCCCACCGGTCGTGGAACGCGATCGGCAGGTCCTGCAGGTGGGTGAACAGACTCATCCGGAGCGAGGCTTCGACCTTGGTTCCAGGGGTCAGAATGAACCGACGGCGCAGCGCAATGAGGACGGCCTCGAGGATGCCGAGCCCGCCGACCAGGGCCACGGCGATCCAGACACCCGAGGTGTTTCCGGTGGCCACCGAGCCAAGCAGAGGTTCGTTGACGGCCCATTCCAGAACCTGCGGGACGGCTAGGGCGCACAGGCTGGCGGCGAGTGCGCAGACCATTCCGGCGATCAGCCGAGGTAGTGCTGGCTTGAGGAAGGGGAACAAGCGGGCGAGAGTCGCGACGACGGATTCGTCGGTGCGCTGACCTCGCGTTGGTGCGGATTGTGGCTGGGGGTTGGGTTGGCCGCTCATGAAACGGCGCAGCGCAGCATCGTCAGGGATGACATCAGGGTGTGGACACCCTCCAAGGGTGAAATTCGGGCGGGTTACCTCACTACTCTACTCCTGCTGCTGCGGAGTCGTTCGACTGCGACTTGCCCTTTCGCTCTTTTGACTGCGCCACACTGCGCCGCAATGCCTCCATCAAATCGACCACATTGCTCTGCTCAGACTCCTGAGCTTCGGGGGTCTCAAAGGCTTCTCCCTGCTCGAGTTTCGCCTCGATGAGCTTGCGCAGTTCTTCTTGATAGTCGTCGGTGTAAGCGGCCGGTTCGAAGTCCGATTCGTAGCTGGCGACAAGTTCCTTCGCCATCTTCTTCTCTTTCTCAGTTACTGAGATTTCACCGCTCAACGAGCCGAAGTCCGGCTCGCGAACCTCATCTGCCCACAGCAGCGTCTGCAGCATCAGCACGTTGTCGCGCACCCGCAGCGCCGCCAGCCTGGTTTTTTGCCGCAGCGTGAAAGACACGATGGCGGTGCGATCGGTCTCTTCCAAGGTGGCGCGCAGCAGAGCATAGGACTTCGACAACTCCCCGGTGGGCGCCAGGTAGTAGGCGGAGTTCAGCATCACCGGGTCGACCTGATCGTTGGGGACGAACTCCAGGATCTGGATCTCCTTGCTGCGCTCGGCGGGCAGCGACGCCAGGTCATCGGCATCGATGACGATGGTGGACTCATCCTCGGTGTAGGCACGGTCGATGTGCTCATAGGCGACCACCTCCCCGCACGCCTCACACTTGCGCTGGTACCGGATCCGGCCGCCGTCGGCGTCGTGCACTTGGTGCAGGCGCACGTCGTGAGACTCGGTGGCGCTGTAGACCGACACCGGGACGTTGACCAACCCAAACGTCAACGACCCTTTCCAGATAGAACGCATGATGAGCACTCCCTTCTGTGACCAAGTGAACACCACCGGCGGCTATACCCGCGCGTTGGACGCCACGCGTGGTGCCGGCCAGGCGCTCGCGGCAGGATAGGACCATGCGCAGCTCGGAGGTAGTGGTGGCCGTCGACGGTCGCCGACTGCGCATGACCAACCTGGACAAGGTCTTTTACCCACAGACCGGAACCACCAAGGCCGAGGTGGCCCAGTACTACGCCGAGGTCGCCAGCGTGATGCTGCCGCACTGCGCCGGGCGTCCGGTTACCCGCAAACGGTGGGTGGATGGTGTGGGCACCGCCAGGCGCCCACGGGAGCCGTTCTTCGCGAAGGACATCGACGCCGGCACCCCCTCCTGGGTGGTCCGAGCGCCACTGAAGCACTCCGACCACGTCTCCACTTATCCGTTGATCGACTCGGCGGCTACCTTGGCGTGGTTCTCGCAGATCGGGGCGCTGGAGTTGCACGTACCGCAGTGGTGCTTCGACGCCGAAACTGAACCGGCCAATCCCGATCGGCTGGTCATCGACCTAGACCCGGGCAAGGGCGTTGAGCTGGCGACGGTGGCACAGGTAGCGGTGCTGATCAAAGAATTGCTGGATCCCATGGGGCTGCCCACCTATCCGGTGACTAGCGGCGGCGCCGGCATTCACCTGTACGCACCGTTGGACGGTTCGATTACTTCGGCGCAAGCGAGCGAGCTGGCCAAGGAACTGGCCCGGAGCCTGCAGGCCGAATACCCCGATCTGGTGCTCTCCAGCATGAAACGCTCCGCACGGGAGGGCAAGGTCCTGCTGGACTGGTCGCAGAACAACGCCAAGAAGACCACCATCGCGCCCTATTCGCTGCGCGGGACCGCGCTTCCGATGGTGGCCGCGCCGCGCACCTGGGAGGAGATCACCGACCCCGGGCTTCGGCAGTTGCGCCTCGGCGAGGTGCTGGAGTTGCTCGCGGACCGTGGCGACCCGATGGCCCCGTTGGGCCGCGACACCTCGAGCAGCCCCGACCGCCTGGCCTTGTATCGCGCCAAGCGCGATGGCACCAAGACACCAGAGCCGGTGCCAGAGCCGATGCCGGCACCGACTACTGCGCCCGGGACGAGCGATCGGCCGCAGCCCGCCGCGGGCGAGGCACCGGACCCGATGTTTGTCATTCAGGAGCACCACGCCTCCAGGCTGCATTGGGACTTTCGGTTGGAGCATGACGGGGTGTTGGTGAGTTGGGCGTTGCCCAAGGGCGTTCCGACCTCCACCCAGCAGAATCACCTGGCGGTCGCGACCGAAGATCACCCGATGGAGTACGCACAGTTCGCTGGAACGATTCCCGCCGGTGAATACGGCGCTGGAGAGGTGAGCATCTGGGATAGCGGCACCTACCGTCTGGAGAAGTGGCGCGAGGGCGCCGAGGTGATCGTCACCCTCACCGGAGCCGACGACGGCGGCCTGGCGACCGGGCCGGGGCGCACCAGCCGATTCGCGCTGATCCACACCAAGAGCCCCGGGTCCGGGGCCAGTGCGGGCGGCGGATCCGGTGGTGGCCAGTGGCTCATTCACCTGATGAAACCCTCGGCCCGCGGCTCGGTCAGCAAAGCGACCGGTGCTAGGGCTAGTGCCGGTGCTGGTGCAGGTGCAGGTGCAGGTGCAGGTGCAGGTGCTGGTGCTAGTCGTAGTGCTGGCACAGAACCGGCTACGTCCCCCGCACCCACACGATCCCAACGCACACGACCCCAACACACACGAGCCGAACGCACACGATCCCAAAGCGCGCCGACCAATGTCGCCGCGGCGGTCGACGACGGAGGCTCGGGTATCGAACCGATCGCACCGATGCTCGCGAGCGTGGGCACCATCGGCCAGATCACCGGCGATGACTGGTCAGTGGAAATGAAATGGGACGGCGTGCGCGCACTGGTGCACCTGCAGGACGGTGCGGTGCAGATCTTCGGGCGTTCGGGGCTGTCCACGACGGCGCTGTACCCCGAACTGCAAGTCTTAGCCTCCGCGGCGCACTGCACCAGCGCGGTCCTCGACGGCGAGATCGTGGCCTTGGACCCTGCGGGACGGCCAAGCTTTGAGCTCCTTCAGCCCCGCATGCACGCGGCCCCCGGCCAGGTCGCCACCGAGCGCACGTCCCAACCGGTTCACCTCATGCTGTTCGACGTTCTTGCCGTAGACGGACATGACCTGACCGCTTTTCCCTACGACCGCCGTCGGGAGCTCCTAGGCGAACTCATCGACGAAGGCGACCTAGTGCACGTCCCGCCCGCGTTCGGGGGTGCGGGCGCCGATGCCTTGGCGGCGAGTGCGCAGTACGGCCTGGAGGGCGTGGTCGGCAAACGTCGAAGCAGCCACTATCACCCGGGGTCGCGCAGTAGGGAGTGGCTCAAGGTCCGCCACACCCGCACCACGGAAGTCGCCATCGTGGGTTGGCGGCCCGGCCAGGGAGACCGTCGTGACACCTTCGCCTCGCTGCTGATGGCGGTGCCCGACGGCGATGGGTGGCGCTACGTAGGCCGCGTCGGGTCGGGCTTCTCAGACCGGGAGTTGACGCAGATCACGGCCGAGCTGCGAGCGAATGACGGCGTCGCGATCGCCGGTGTTCCCGACGCCGATGCCCGCGATGCGCACTGGGTGGAACCAGACCGGGTGGCGGAGGTGACCTACGCGAACGTGTCGTCGCATGGCCGCCTGCGCCACCCGGTCTGGAGGGGGTGGCGCCCGGATAAGTCACTGGCCGATCTGTCACGGCCGGATGAAATCCAGGGCGCCGAACCCGAAGCGTAGAACTTAGTCGTCCTTGGAGTCCTTGGAGTCCTTGGCTTCCTTAGCCTTCTTGGCCTCTTGCTCAGCCTTCGCTTGCTTCTCGGCCTTGTCCTGTGCGTCTTGGTGCTTCTTGTCCTGCGCACCGTTGATCACGGCCAGAGCAGCCTCCAGTACGATCCGGCCACCAAAGATGATCACGGCGGCCATCGCGAGCGAGACCAGGAAGCCCATCAGCCCGGTGAATACGTACATCGCGCCGCCCCCGAAGGAGCTCGAGGTGGTGGCCGCAGCGAGGAACTGGAACAGGCCGCTGAGGGCGACCACTCCACCGAGTACCCACAGGGCGATGAGGGTGATCTTGGCGATCTTCGGGGCGACCGGGGTGGTCAGCGTGAGGTCGAAGACGCCGGGCTCAGAGGTGGCCTGCGCTCCGGGACCTGGGTACCCGGGTTGCTGGAACCCACCGGGGCCCGGCTGGCCTGGCTGACCTGGTTGGCCATAAGCGCCCTGCGGCGGCTGACCTGGTGCCTGGCTGTAGCCGCCACCCTGAGGGGCCTGGCTGTAGGCACCGCCCTGCGGCGGCTGGCCGTAACCACCTGGGCCCGGCTGACCTGGTTGTCCCGGCTGGCCTGGGCGTGGTGGCTGACCGAAGCCTCCGCCGGGCGCCCCGGGCCCCGGCTGACCTGGCTGGCCTGGTTGTCCCGGCTGGCCGGGCTGACCTGGCTGGCCCGGAGCCTGGCTGTAAGCACCGGCCTGCGGCGGCTGACCTGGCTGACCAGGACGCCCCGGTTGACCCGGGGCCTGGCTGTAAGCACCGGCCTGCGGCGGCTGGCCCGGTTGACCTTGCTGGCCCGGCTGACCAGGACGCCCAGGTTGACCCGGCTGACCCGGCTGGCCCGGGGCCTGGCTGTAAGCACCGGCCTGCGGCGGCTGGCCCGGCTGGCCCGGTTGACCTGGCTGACCTGGTTGACCTGGCTGACCCGGAGCCTGGCTGTGCGCGCCACCCTGCGGCGGACGACCATAGGTCGGCGGCCCGCTCGGAGGCGGTGCCTGACCGCCCGCAGGCGGGCCGGCGGGCGGTGGCGCCGCAGAGGCTCCTCCGTGTGCAGGAGGCGTTGCGGGCTTGTCTTTCTCCTCGCCCTCACCGGGCTGCGGGGGGCCATTAGGCGGCTGGTACTGGCTCACTGTTCACCCATCCATTCATGTTCACGATAGTCACGCACCACCCTAGACCCAGACGCCGTTATCGCCTCTTGGAGACCTGAGGGTTTCGACGGCGGCCCAGGGGCCAGGCAGGTCTACTGGGTCTGACGCTGGGGGTACTTACCCTCGGCGGCGATTCGCTCGTTCAGTTCGGCCAGGTACTCGCCATCATCGAAGTCCATGCTGACCTCCTTGCCCTGCCACGCGGACAGGTGGATAGCGTTGGCCAACCGAACTCCGTTGATCCCGTCCACACCCTGAGCCAGCAGCGGCTCGCCGGTCAGGATCGCGGCCGCGAAGTTCGCGAGCACTCCAGCGTGCTGGGCACCCCACACCGAATTCGTTTCGATGGTCTCCTCGGTGAGGTAATGGGCGGTGGGCTCGCCCCACTGGTGCTTCGCGGAGATCTCACGCTCATCGCCGTCGAACCGGATCAGAGTGGCCTGATTGCTCTTGTTGACCACGATCTTGCCTCGGTCGCCGAGGATCTCCAGCCGGTCGGTGCCGGCCAGGTCGTGGGTGGCGGTAATGAAAACCCCGGTGACGCCGTCGCCGTAGTCGGCCAGTACGGTGACCTCGTCTTCCACGGGGATGTCGCGGCGGAAGCCGAACGCGCACTTGGCGAACACGGACTTGGGCATTCCGCAGATCCACTGCCACAGGTCCAGCTGGTGCGGCGATTGGTTCACCAGGACTCCCCCGCCTTCACCACCCCATGTGGCACGCCAGTCGCTGAGGTTGTAGTAGCCGTCCGGCCGCCACCAAGTGGTGATGAGCCAGTTGCTTCGACGGATCGCCCCGATCTCGCCGTCGTCGATGATCTTCTTGATCGCTTGATACAGCGGGTTGTTGCGCTGATTGAACATGATGGCGAACAGCACGTCCGGGTGAGCCTGGGCCACGGAGTTCAGCTCCTTGACCTGGGCCGAGTAGACCCCGGCTGGCTTATCGACCAGGACGTGGATTCCGGCCTCGATCGCCGCGATCCCGACCGTGGGGTGCAGGTAGTGAGGCACCGTCACGACCACCGCGTCGACCTCACCGCTGGCGAGCAATTCGCGGTAGTCGTTGTAGAGCGTCGCCTCGGGGCAGTGCTGCTCGAATCGCTCGCGAACGCCGTCGTCGATGTCCGCCACGGCCGTGACCACCAGGTCACCGGCCTGGCCCTCATTGATCATCCGCGCATAGGTACTGCCCTGTACTCCTAGCCCGATGATCCCGAGCCGCACTCGGCGTCCGTCGTTGTGCTCCTGCACCACAGTGACTCCTTTATCGCTTTAGGTTGATGACCCAATCTTGGCGCATCTTGTGACCCGGTGCTCACACCTGGGCCGTTTGGCTACTTTCGCGAGCCCGATCGGCGCGGCGCACCTTGCCCACCCGCCACAGCAATCCCGCCCGCGGGGAAAACAGGTAGGCCAGGGCAAAGATGAATGCCTGGGACAACACGATCGCCCCGCCCGTTGCGACGTCGGCGTAGTAGCTGGCGTACACGCCCAGTACCGAGCACAGGGTGGCGATCGCCGGGGCGATGAGGAGCATCGCTGAGATCCGGTTGGACAACAGCAGCGCGGTAGCGCCGGGGATGATGAGCATCGCCACCACCAAGATCACCCCGACAGCCTGCAGCGCCACCACCGCGGTGACCGCCATCAAACCCAGCAGCAGAGCGGCGAGCATCCGGGGACGCAAGCCGATCGCGAACGCGTGGGAGGAATCGAAGGCGTACAAGGTCAGGTCCCGGCGCTTGACCAAGGCGATGATCACCACCACCGCGCCGAGCACCGCGATTTGAGTCAACTCCGCAGCCGAGACCCCCAGCACGTTGCCGAACACGATGTGGTGCAAGTCCACGTTGCTCGGTGTCACCGAGATCAGCACCAGCCCGAGCGCGAACAAGGAGGTGAAGACGATCCCGATTGCGGCATCTTCCTTGATTGGGGAGGTATGTCGGATACCTCCGATCAGCGCGACCGCGGCGAACCCGAACACCAGAGCCCCCAGGGCAAACGGCACCCCGGCGATGTAGGCGAGCACCACACCGGGGAGCACCGCGTGGGAGACGGCGTCGCCCATCAGCGACCAGCCGGTGAGCACGAGCCAGCAGGACAAGATCGCGCACACCACGGCCGCGATCACTGCGGTGGCCAGCGCCCTGGTCATGAACGGGTAGGTGAGCGGCTCGGCGATGAACTCGATCATGTCGCTCCAAAGGCCAGAGCCAGGTTTTCGGGCCGGAGCACCTGCTCCACCGGCGCGTGCATCACCACGGTGCCGGCCACCAGCACCGCCTCATCGCTCCACTGCGCCAAGGTGGTCAAGTCATGGGTGGAGACCACGATCGTGTGCCCGGCGCGGGCGAGGTTTTGCAATTGGGTGGTCAGGGTTTGTGCGGAGCGCTCATCCACACCCGCGAACGGTTCATCCAGGAGCACGATCGTTGCCTCCTGGGCGATCGCGCGAGCCACGAAGGTGCGCTTGCGCTGACCGCCGGACAGCTCCCCGACCTGCCGGGCGGCCAGGTCGCCCAAGTCCATCAGTTCGATCGCGCGGGCGACGGCTTGGCGGTCCGCGGGTCGCTGACGTCGAGTGATGCCCAGGTGGGCGTATCGGCCCATGCCGACGACGTCGCGGACCGAGACCGGGAACGTCCAGTCCACATCTTCGTGCTGTGGGACGTAGGCGACCTGCCCGGCGCGCCGGGCCTGCGCGGGGGCAGAACCGTTGATCAAGACCTCACCGCTGGTGGGCGTGACGAGGCCGAGCATGGCCTTCAAGAGCGTGGACTTTCCGGCGCCGTTGACGCCCAGTAGGGCCGTCACCGATGAGGCATTGAGGCTCAGCGAAGCGTCGGTGAGCGCTTTGACTGCGTTGTACTCAACGCTCACGTGGTAGACCTCGATCGCCGCGCCTGCCCCTGCATTGACCGCCGCGCTCATGCGCCCGCGCCACCGATCGGTTCGCCGCTCAACCCCGAGAGAATGAGGTCCAGGTCGTAGCGAATGAGGTCCAAGTATGTGGGCACCGGCCCGTCAGGCTCGGACAGGGAGTCGACATAGAGCCTGCCCGCCAATGGTGCGCCGGTGGCCTGGGCAACCTGTTCCATGGCGTCCGCCCGCACCGTGGATTCGCAGAAGAGCGCGGGGACCTCGCGCTCGTTCACAAAGTTGATGGTGGCGGTGATCCGTTGGGGCGTGGCCTCACTGTCGGCGTTCACCGGCCACAGGTACTGCTCATCGAGGCCGGCGTCCCGGGTGAGGTAGGAAAACGCCCCTTCGCATGTGACCAGGGCGCGCTGATTGCTCTCAAGTTGAGCAAGGCCCTCTTCCAGATCTTCTTGAATGGCAGTGAGCTCAGCGGTGTAGCTCTCGGCGTTGGTCTGGAACACCTGCGCATTGTCCGGATCCAGCTCGGTGAACGCGGTGAGCAGGTTATCCACGTAGATCTCCACGTTACTCGGCGACATCCAGGCGTGTGGGTTGGGTTGGCCGCTCAGCGCCCCGGAGTCGATCTCAATCTCATCAACGCCCTCGCTGATGACGACCCGGGGAGCGTCGATGTCGGCGTAGAAGGCGTCGAACCACAGCTCCAGACCTAACCCGTTGTCCACGATCAGATCAGCGCGACTCGCGGTCCGCAGATCGGTGGGCGTTGGGGTGTAGGAGTGCACGTCCACTCCAACGTCGATGAGCGAGTGCACCTCCAACTCCTCGCCCGCCACGTTCTGGGCAATGTCGGCGATCACACTGAATGTGGTGAGAACCATCGGCTTGTCACCGCGTTCGGTCGGTATCGCATCACACGCGGCTACCAGCAGCGCCAACGGCATGAGCGAAGCCAGCCACAGGGTTAGGCGCGATCGTCGGGAGAGGGCGGTTCGCCGTCGTTCATCTGACACCCGCTCACTCTAAGTGTGAGGCTCCACATTTGAAAGTTAGAACACTCACACTTTCGCCTCCAGACTCTGCGCACGTTCCAACGGGCACAACTCACCGCCGTCGGGCTTGCGCGCGGCTGAACGTACGTTTAGTCTACTGAACATGCATTCAATCAATATCGGGGGCCTTGCCTCTGGAGACCTCACTGCACGCGCTCGATTACGCGACGCGGCTATCCACGTGTTCGGCGAGCAGGGTTTCTCCGCCTCGGTCCGATCAATCGCGCAGCGGGCGGGTGCCTCCCCCGCACTGGTCATCCACCACTTCGGCAGCAAGGACAAGCTGATAGAGGCGTGCGATGAACACGTGGCCGCCGAGATCGCCGAACTCAAGAGCGAGTCGTCGGTCAAGGCTGGCCCTGAGTCGTTGTTGATGAACCTCGCGGCGATGGACTCCCATGCGTGGCTTTTGGGTTACACGATGCGCTCGATGACCCAGGGCGGGGCCCTGGCCCGCAACCTGTTTGAGCAGATGGTCAGCGACGCCCAGGAGTATCTCGAGCAGGGGGTCGCCGCGGGTTTGGTTCGCCCGAGCGTGGACCCGGCCGGCCGCGCCAGGTACCTCACCAGCAGCAGCGTCGGCAGCCTGCTGCTGCTCATCTCCCTCGAAAGCGACTCCGAGGCCCCGGACTATGCCCAGGTAATGAAGCGCTGGGAGCAGCAACACATGCTCGCCACCCTGGAGATCCTCACCTACGGCATGTTCACCGACGACGCGATGTTCACCGCCTACCACCAGCACAGCCCCGACCCCGACCCCGACCCCGACGCCACACCAGAATCAGACGAAAAGGACGCGCCATGAGCACCGATCCCATCTACCTACGCAACATCGAGAAGTCCTTCGGTTCTTTCAAGGCCCTCGACGGGCTCGAGCTCGACGTGAAGCCGGGGGAAATCGCGGGGTTCCTTGGGCCCAATGGGGCCGGGAAGTCCACCACAATCCGCGTGCTGCTCGGTCTGCTGAAGGCCGACAACGGAGAGGCCAAGGTCTTCGGACAAGATCCCTGGCGCGACGCGGTGGACCTTCACCGGCGCCTGGCCTACGTTCCGGGCGATGTGGCGTTGTGGCCGAACCTCACCGGTGGCGAGGCGATCGGCTTGATGGGCAGGCTGCGGCACCGCGTCGATGACACCCGCGCCGCCGAACTCATCGAGCGTTTCGAACTCGACCCGCGCAAGAAGGCGCGCACCTATTCCAAGGGCAACCGGCAGAAGGTGGCCCTGGTTGCCGCCTTCGCCGCCGACGTCGATCTGCTCATCCTGGACGAACCCACCTCCGGGCTGGACCCGCTGATGGAGTCGGTGTTCACCCAGTGTGTGCGGGAGGCTCGGGACCGAGGAGCGGCGGTACTGCTGTCCAGCCACATCTTGGCCGAGGTTGAGAAGCTGTGCGACACCGTCACGATCATCCGGCAAGGAAAGGTGGTGGAGTCTGGGACCTTAGCCGGCTTGCGGCAACTGACCCGGTTGAGCGTGAGCGCCCAGGTCCAACACGATGCCACCGGCTTGGACGACCTGCCCGGAGTGCACAACCTGCAGGTGACCAAGGGCCAGGTCGCATTCGACGTGGACCACGAGCACTTCGCCACGGTCATCAAAGAACTCGCGGCACTCGGGGTGTCCTCAATGGTCAGCAACCCGCCCTCACTCGAAGAACTATTTATGCGGCACTACGGCGACGATCTGGCCAAGGCCTCATGAGCACCACCACCTTTACCGGAACTCCGACGCTGACAAGGTTCGGGCTTCGACGCGACCGGTTGCGGATCGCGATCTGGAGCCTGGTGCTCATCGGGTCCACCGCTGCCACCATCCCGGCCCTCGAAGAAACGTTCACCACCCCTGCTGAGCAATCCGCGCGGGCCGCGATCATGCGCACGCCCGCCGGAGTGCTCTTCGCTGGGCCCGGGTACGGGTTGGACCACTACACCCTGGGACCCAGGGTGGTGAACGAGTGGCTGATGATGCTGCTCATCGCCGTGACGATCATGAACATCTTGCTGGCGGTCCGACACACCAGGGCCGAAGAGGAGTCCGGCCGAGCCGAGCTCATCCGGGCCGGGGTCACCGGAATCCGTGCTCCGGGAACCGCAGCCCTGCTCCTGGCACTGATCACCAACGCCATCATCGGTTCACTGACCGCCGTTGTGCTCATCGGCTTCGGGCTACCGGCACCGGACTCGATTGCCTTGGGCACAGGTCTCACCTTCACCGGCCTGACCTTCGCTGCGATCGCCGCGGTCTGCGCGCAACTCCTGGAACACGCCCGCTCGGCAATCGGGTTGGCGATGGCGGTCTTTGGCCTGCTGTTCCTCATGCGCGTCATCGGGGATATCGCCGAACCCGGAGGTACAGCACTGTCGTGGCTGTCCCCCACCTCCTGGGTGTACCAGACCAGGCCGTATGTGGATCTGCGGTGGTGGCCACTGCTGCTCTACGTAGCCGCGATCGCCGTTATGACACTCTTGGCCGCCGCCCTGGCGGCACGGCGGGACATCAGGGCCGGGTTCATCAGCCCCCGCGCCGGGCGCGCCGGCGCATCACCGCTGCTGCGTGGAATGTTTGGCCTGAACGTCCGCCTGCAGCGTGGTTCCATTCTGGCCTGGAGTGCCGGCACGTTCGCGGTGGGTGCCACGTTCGGCTCGTTCGCCAATCAGATCGGCGAGCTGGTGCAGGACAACCCCGACTACGCCGCCTTCCTCGGCGGGGACCTGGACCAGCTCACCGACGGGTCTCTGGCAGCGCTGATGATCTTTGTGGTGATGTTGAGCGCTGCGGGCACGATCATCAGCGTCCTGCGGCTACGCACCGAGGAGAGCAACGGCCGGGCAGAGACCGTCCTTGCCACCCCCACCGGGCGCTGGAGGCTGATGGGTTCGGGCCTTGCCGTGGGCCTGGTGACCACGGCCGCCACCATGCTCGCCGGCGGTCTCGGGATGGGATTATCGGCCGCTACCGCGCTGGAGAACAGCGACTACTTCGGATCCATGCTGCTGACCGCAGCCCACACGGCGGTTATCCCGGCCACCTTTGGGGCCGCGGCCGCCCTTGCCTATGGCCTGGGCCCCAAGCTCATCCCGGTGGTGTGGGTGTGGTTCATCGTGTCCATGGCCCTGACCATGTTCGCCCCGGTCCTGGACCTGCCTGGGTGGGCGGCGAACATCTCCGCGTTTGACCACCTGGCACAGTACCCGGCGCAGCCGGTGGACTGGACCCCGTTGGCGATCATGGGCGCAAGCGCCGTGCTGGCTGCGACCGTGGGCCTGATGGCGTTCCGTAGACGCGATCTCACGACCGCCTGACCGTGCGGCCGCGACCCTCACCCTGGATGATGCGGCTCCGTTGTGCCTGGCTAGACCGGTCCATTGCGCCTGGCTAGACCGGGCACAATGGATGCCGTGCTCGAGCCCGTCACCTCCCATGCCCACGCCCTCGATCTCAGCGGAGGGGACCCCTGGGTCCGGTGGAACATCCCGGTGCAGCCCTCGTGGCGGATGTGGCGTAGCGAGCACGCCCTGGCTGTGGAACGCATGGGCCGGCGGCACAGTCTCACGATCATTCCGCTGCCGGCCGCCTCGGATCCGGACGAGGCGGTCGCCGAACTAGCCACCCAAGCCTCCAGAGACGGCATCATCGCCGAATACGGCATTGCGGGGCTCTCGGTGCCCCAGGCGTCCTTAGGTGCCGTCCAGTCCGTGCTGGACCTACACCCCGGCGGCGACTGGGACTGGATGTGGACCACGACGACGCCAGTGAATATCCCCGGCGCCGATCGGGTGGTCGAGTTGGACGACGTGGCCGACGCCGAAGAGATCGCGGCGTTGTCGGCTCACCACTCCCCCACCTCCGAAGGCGAGCCGGGCACCGGCGTCAGCGAACGGTGGGTAGGAGTGCGGGATCTGGGCGGCGACCTGACCGCCGCAGGCGCGATGCAACGGTTGGGCTCTGGGATTCCGCACTTGGCTGGAATCGTCGTTCATTCCGATCACCGAGGGACGGGCCTGGGGTTGGCGGTCACCGCCGGTCTGACCGAGATCGGGTTGGCGGACTCGGGGGTGTGCACCTTGGGGATGTACTCAGACAATGGTGCAGCCCGGCGAACGTATGAGCGCTGCGGCTATGCCACCGCCTGGGCTTGGGCGTCGCGTCGCCTGCACCCCTAACCTCCCGAGCATCCGCACCACGTGCCAGCACGCGCCCGGTCCCGAGCACCCGCCCGGTCCCGAGCACCCGCCCGGTCCCGAGCGCGTCGGAGTTGTCGCGATTTGCGCCCAATACGACGCGCTCGGAGCGGGTGGGGATAAGGTGTGTGCGCAGGCGGTATGCC
>JBMDWZ010000003.1:0-14016 GCA_048594865.1 Beutenbergiaceae bacterium | reverse complement strand
TGGGCGGACCTAGCGATGATCGTGGTGGCCATGGCGCCCGCAATCATCGCGATCGGGCTGTTCAACGTCGAGGCCTCCGGGCAGATGTGGCCGCTCATCGGTTTGGCCGTGTTCGGGATCCTCGGGGCCATTCTGGACATGCTGCGATGGATCTTCACCCGGTTCCGGGTGACGCCGGGGTACGTGGAATTGAAGACCGGGATCTTCCTGCGACAGCACCGCTCGATCCAGCGGGACCGGATCCGCAGTGTTGACGTGGAAGCCAAACTGCGGCACCGCCTCGCCCGAATGCGGATCGTCAACATCGGCGCCGGCCAGCAATCCGCGGCCGGGGAGTCGGCGCTGTCGCTCGACGCCCTCAGCCTTGAGGAAGCCCGCGCGCTACAAGACGCTCTGCTGAGTGACGCGGTCCACGGAGACACCGAAGCACCCCGAGAGCAGGCGACCCAGCGGGAGCAGGAGGATTCGCCGTCGGACATTGAAGATCAAGGGCAGCCGGGCACCGGTGAGCGGGAACCGCTGCGGGTGTTCGCGAGGTTTGAGCCGGGTTGGTTCATCTACAACATGTTCAACATCTGGGCGTTCGTGCTCGCGCTCGGGCTGGGCTGGGGTGCGATGTGGCTGCTGAGCAGTTTAGGCTTTGACCTCTACGGTTTCGTCGTGGGCCTGGCCGATTGGGACTCCATCGGCTGGCTCGGCACCAGCCTGATCGCGATCGCCGCGGCCGGCGTATTCGGCGCCGTGGGCCTAATCGTTGTGTATTTCACCGAGAACTGGAACCTGGAGCTCGCGCGGGTGCCCAGCCGGGACGGCACGATGCTGCGCACGCGGCGTGGGCTGTTCACCACCCGGGAGATCAACCGCGATGAGAACCGGATCCGCGGGGCCCAGATTTCTGAGCCACTGATGTGGCGGTGGATGGGCGCCGCGGACACCCAGGTGGTCACCACCGGTTTGGACGCGTGGTCAACGTCGGAGCCGACGTCGATCCTTCCGCGGGGACCGGTCCAGCGCGCCCGCGAGGTGGCCGGGCAGGTGCTGGGCGAGCCGGAGAACCCGTTTGCGATGCCGCTGGTGCGCCACCCTTTTCGGGCGCTACGCCGCCGGTTGTGGTGGGCCACCGTGGTGACCCTGGGCCTGGGCGCATCGTTGGCATGGCTCGCGTTTACCGACGTCATTGCCCTCGCGGCGGTGTGGTGGGCGCTGGCGTTTTGGCCCATCGGCCTGCTCGCCGCGTTCGCCGCCTACCGGTCCCTGGGCCACACGATCACCGACCGGTACGTCATCACCCGTTCGGGGCTGTGGAGCCGCTCGACCACGGTGCTGCAGCGCTCGGCGGTGAGCACGATCGTCATCCGCGAGTCGGTGCTGCAGCGGCTGCTGAATCTGCGCACGGTGTCCACGATGACCGCCGCCGGCGATGGCGGGTATGACACCCCGGACATCGAGCGGTCCAAAAGCCTGACGTTCGCCACCCAGGCCGCACCGGGGCTGTTGGAGCCGTTCCTGGTCGCGGGCGATCGGGCGGCCGGCGCGGTAGCTGGGAGCGAACCCAAGTAGGCTCGGGACTGCCCCCTCCCGCCATGAGCGACTCATCAGCGACTGAGAAGGATCTGCGTGACCGACGCCGACACGACCCCCGACACCAACGACGCGGCGGAGGTCACCGACGATCTCCTCACGACCGAACACACCCTCGAGCTACCCAGCGGACCGCTGCGGTACCGGGCCGTCACCGGCCGGATGGTGGTGGGGCAGGAGAAGCTCGACGACGGCGTCTTCCGCGGGTGGGAGCCGAAAGCTCAGGTGTTCATCACCACCTACACGGCCCTGGCTGGCGAGGATTCCGAGCCCGACCCCGACCGTCCGGTGGTGTTCGCGTTCAACGGTGGACCGGGATCCTCCTCGGTGTGGTTGCACCTGGGTTTGTTCGGGCCCCGCAAGGTGCGCTCTGGGGACGTCAAGGACCGGGTGCCCCCGCCCTATGGGCTGGATGACAACCACGAGACCCTGTTGGCGCATGCTGACCTGGTGTTCATCGACCCGATGACCACCGGTTACAGCCGGGCGGTCGAAGGTTCCAAGCCGGCTGACTTCCATGGATTCTCAGGCGACCGGGATCTGGTCGGGGAAGCGATCCGGCTGTGGCTGACCCGCAACAACCGGTGGCTCTCGCCCAAGTTCCTGGCCGGAGAGTCCTATGGCACCACCCGCGCCGCCGCCCTGGTGGGCCACCTCGCCCAGCGTCACGGCATCGCGTTTAACGGCGTCATGCTGATCTCGGCGATTCTGGACTTCGCCACCGTGTACTTCAGTGAAGGAAACGACGCCCCGTTTGTGCATTTCCTGCCCACCTATGCCGCCGTGGCGCACTATCACGGCAAGCACCCGGGCAAGAGTGTGGAAGAAGTGGTGGCCCAAGCCCAGGAGTTCACCGACACCGAATACACCCTGGCGCTGGCCAAGGGCAGCCGGATCTCGGAGCATGAGCGGCGCAGCGTCGCGGGCCGGTTGGCCGCCTTGACTGGTTTGGACGTGGACTACATTCTGCGCTCGGATTTGCGGGTACCGCTGCAGGAGTTCGTCACCGAGCTGCTGCGCGATGAGGGCCTGCTGGTGGGCCGGCTGGATTCGCGCGTGACCGCTGCTCCTGGTCGGTTGAACGACTCCTCGATGTCCACTGACCCCTCGTATCACCACATTCAGTTCCCCTACACCGCGGCGATCAACCACTACCTACGCGCCGAGCTCGGTTACGACTCCGACCTCACCTATGAGGTCCTCAGCGGCCGGGTGCAGCCGTGGTCCTACAAAGAGTTCGAGAACCGGTCGGTGAGCACTACCGAGGATCTGGCCTCGGCGATGCGCGCGAACCCCGACCTCAAGGTGTACGTGGGCTTCGGGTATCACGACAGCGCGACGCCGTTCGCGGCCGCCGAGCACACCCTGGCGCACCTGCGGATCAGCGAGGAGGCGCACCAGAACATCATGCGCAGCTACTACCCCGCCGGGCACATGATGTACGTGCACGAGGAGTCCCGGATCGCCCAGTCCAAGCACTTGGCCGACTTCGTGGCCTGGGGCTCGGGCCGCGCCGACCGCCCCGCCTAAACCCCTCCCCCCACCCCACCCGCTGACTTCGTCAAACTCCCCGTCCAGGTAGTCACGCGGGTTGACTCGCTCGGTGCCGTATTGGCTCGATCGGCGGGAGTTTAACGAAGTGGAGGCGCGGGGGGGTGAGGGTCCTCGCGCGCCCCGAAATTGGACGTGCGGATGCCTCGGCGACACGCGCGCAGTTTGGTTCGCCTAGCAATCTCCTCTATTGTTAGCGTTCACACCCAAGGGTTGGGCATTGCCGCTCGCGCCGGATCCCCTCCGGACCCGGGGTGTTGCCCGATGAAGTGCACCCCGTAGGAGATGCGATGTCACCCCCTCGTTCCACCAAACGCTCCCTGTCACGACGCAACTTGCTGCTCTTCGGCGGCGCCGGAATTACCACCGGACTGCTCGCCAACTGCTCGGACAACAACGGTGGCGCCACAGCTCCCACTGAACTCGAGGACTCGATGCGGGGCGCCATGGAGGACTTCGCCGAAGGCGTCCAATTCCGCGCGACCGAACCACTCGACGTCGACCTGCTGTTTTGCAATTGGCCCGAGTATTCGGTGCAGTCGAGCTGGACTTTCCTCGACGATATCGCGGAGCGCACCAACGTCACCGTGGACATGCAAGTGGCGCCCTTTAGCGATTTCCCTGCCCGACGCAGTCTCCTACTTGGCGCCGGCGACGCGCCCATGCTCATCCCCTTGTCCTACCCCGGAGATGAAACGCCGTTCGTCGCATCCGGCGCAGTACTCCCCATTAGTGAGTACCTCGACTACCTTCCTAATTACCGGGCTCGCATCGAGGAATGGGGACTGGAAGCCGATATTGAGCTGCTCCGGCAGGAAGATGGACGGTACTACTTGCTGCCCTCGCTACAAGAGTCCCCCCAGCCAGATTTCACCCTCTGCGTTCGGGCAGACGTCTTGCAGGAGCACGACATCGATTTACCCGAGACGTGGGACGAGGTTCGCGAGGCTCTGGTAGCCCTCAAGGCGGCCCACCCAGAGCTGTACCCGTTCTCCGACCGATTCGAAGGCAACTCCTCGCTGAACTACGCCGCAGTGGCCTTTGGCACCGTCGGTGGTTGGGGTTACGGCAACGGCGATTACTACGATGCCGACCAGGACGCGTTCATCTACGCGGGCGCCTCGCAGGAGTATCGAGAACTCGTGACCTTCTTCGCCGGACTCATCGAGGATGGCCTGATGGACCCAGAGTCCTACACCCAAGACCTGGATAGCCATGACCGTAAGGTCGCCAATAGCGACTGTTTCTTCATGACGGGCAATGCCATTGACATCCTCACCTGGGAGAATGGTCTGAACGAGACCTTGGGCGAGGGCAACTACTCAATCGTCAAGCTCAAGCCGCCAGCTGGGCCCAAAGGCGCGCTCATCGGGGGAGGGCGATTGGGGCCCGGCGTCATCTTTAGTGGCGCGATCAGCGAACGTGATGACTTCGTTGCGCTACTGCAATTCATCGACTGGCTCTATTTCGATGAAGAAGCGTACGAACTGACGAAGTGGGGTATCGAAGGAGAGATGCACACAAAGGACTCCGACGGCGTCCGCAGCCTCACCGAGGGTTACTCGCTCAATCTCATGGGGCTCAATCCACAGGGCGAGACCGACCTGCTACTCGATCTGGGCTACAGCCACAACGTGTTCACCCCGGGCGGTAGCAACGATCTGATGCTCTCCATGCTCAACGACACCGAGCGTGAGTGGGTCCAAGAGACATTGGACTCACATGAGCGTGTGCCGCCCCGTCCGGCAGCACCGTTGAGTGAAATGGAGCGCGAGCAAGCCGCGATGACTGCCACCGCGCTGAAGGATGCCGTGGAGGTCGCAACCTTGCAGTTCATCCTCGGCCGGCGTGATCTCTCAGAGTGGGATGACTACGTCCAGGAGTTGGAATCGGCCGGCAGCGAGCGGTACCTGGAGATCATCAACGGCGCCTACGAGCGCTTCGAGCCCGCCTAGCGCGCTCCTCGTGGAGATCACCGTCGATGATCCAAGACACTCCCGATCATTGAGATCTCTACCTCCGGCAGGTCCGCGTCAACGATTCTGACCGTCTCCACGAGCAGAGCGTGCAAACGGGTGCCCCGGTGGCGGGATCAACTCGCAGTGCAGTGGAGAAGCGTTCGTCGAAGTCAGCGGGCGCTCGGGTGAAACGACTCGACACCTGCCTCGCCCACTTGGACGAAGGGTGCTCAATGTAGCTTCGGTTGACCGCACACAGCGTTCCCAGCAGCACCTCGGCGACGTCGGAACTGGCCCGATGCAGCATGACCACGTCGTCGCGCTCGATCAGGGCCGGCCAGAGCCGCCAACGACTGAGACGGTTGGGTGTGAGGAAGTGAGTTGCCGTAGCGACTCCTAGCGAGTGGGGATGGACCCCACCGGGCGATAGCGGGCTCGCCGTGCAGCACTTGACCTTCGTGGAGCGCAGACAGCCGCATCTGCCTGACGGCCTGCGGACCGTCCCACCTCGGCAGCGACGTGATCCAGTTGTCGATTTCGGCAACGGCGAATCCACTCACCGTTACGTTCACGCCGAGCATGTCCACACCCTCGGACCACTCCGAGTCACCGGCGTCGTAGGGCCACAGCTTGGTCAGTTCTCCGGCAAGTGCTGCGGTAGGGGCTCGACGCTGATCGTCCGAAGGCGGCGAGGACCAGTAGACGTCTAACTCGACGTCGGAGAACTCATCTCCCCGGCCGCGTCCTTGAGAACCAGCGAGAATGACCGCCGGGCGTTGCCGGTCGCCACGTAGTGATCCGCAAGCCGCCGGGCTACCTCTCGTCGGTTCACGAGCCCACTCTAAAGGCGAGTCACGCGATCACCTGGCTCCTTGGGTCAGGGCTGCGCGAGCGCGGGGGGGCGTTTCAGGTTTTGGAGCAGGCTCAATATACCCCCACAGGGTATATTGGGTCTCATGGGTACTGGAGCACGGCGAAGCCGAGAACAATCCCGCAGGCACGCAAACCACTGGGCCAAGCAAGAGGCTGGCGCCCTGACCTACGTGGCACTTGGCGACTCCGCTGGCGTTGGCGTCGGCGTAGACGACCCACAGCACAGCTACGTGGGCGTCATCGCGAACCGACTCGCGAAAAGCACAGGTCAGACGATTCGCACAATCAACCTCAGTGTCAGCGGCGCCAAAGCCACCGACCTGCGCCAACACCAGTTACTCAAGCTCGCGGAGGTGCCCGCGCCCGATTTCGTCACCTGCGTCATCGGTGGGAACGACGTCGCTTGGGCACGACACTTCCGCGTGGAGAATTTCGCCCGCGACCTGACGGCGATCGCGCAACGACTGCCCAAGGGCACAACGATCGGCCTAGTACCGAACTTCATACACTGGCCCTACGAGGCCCGCGCCACGAAGGCAAACAGAATCATCCGCCACGCAGCGAGCCAGTACGGTCACCGAGTCGCCGACATTCACACCGCAACGAAAGAGCTATCGTTCCGCGGATACATGGGCACTTTCGCTGGCGACTACTTCCACCCAAATGCCACCGGCCACGCGCTCTGGGCGGATGCAATCTGGCAACAGATGACCCACGAGCATCACTGCGCACCCGGCGCCGGACAGTAAGCGCCCATCGACCTCGTCAGCTTGCCCGCCGAGCGAGTCAGTTCGCGCTCGAGGGAGTCAACCCGGTTGACGACCTCGGCGGGGGGTTGACGAAGTCGGCGGGGAGTTGGGGGCGAAGGGCCGGGGTGTGCCCGGCGCGAGCCTGAGCCACCCACTGGGCAAATACCTCACCACCGGGCGCCGTATCGGACTTGCGCTGCACGTCGAACTCGATGACCTCGCGCGAACCCGCGGGCGTCACCGACTTCAGATCCGACACCATCGCCTTCAATGCCGCACCGATTGGCTTGACTGAACCATCGGCGTCGAACAGTCCCAGGCTGTATTCCAGCTCGGGGAAGTCCGGCAACGACCGGGACACGTCGTGGCTGCACCACCAGGTGATCGCCTCCAGGCCGGGGATGTCGGCGCTGCGCTCCAGGGATTCGGTGAGGAACGCTGGCGCATCGGCGGCCGGCACGTGGGACACCGGCGCCCCGATCTCCTGCAACCACAAGCCACGCTCGCCAGCCCCAGAAACGGACCCAGAACCAGCCCCGGACACGGACCCAGAACCGGCCCACCCGGCCGCTAGCTCCAACAGGTACCGGCCAAACCACCGGTAGGCATCGGCATCCCCGGAGAACGCGCCCCAGTCCTTGCCGAACATCCAGGAGTGCACCGTGGTGAGCGCCCCGTAACCCACCGCGTGCTGCGGGCCGAACGGGTGCTCATCAACGAACCACAGGTCATCGTCATAACTGTGGGTGTGCTGCCCATCGGCCCACGCGCCTTCGGCCGCACCCAACACGGTGGTCAACCAGTGATCCACCTGCTCGGCGCTGATCGGGTCCACATCGGGGTGCCGCGGGGCGGCGAACTGGGAGAACTCATTGCCAAGCCCCAGCCCCCTAGCCGCAGGCAGATCCCGCAGCCGGTGCGCCAGCGCCGTCACCAGATCCGCCTGAGCCCTGACCACATCGGCATCGGTGAACAGGTTGCGGCGGTGCCACGTGGTCACCCACGCCGGCAGGAAATCGAAACTGGACAGGTGCCCGTTCAGCACATCGACATGCACATCCAGGCCCATCTGCCCGGCCAGCTCGACCACCGTGGCCACATCATTCAACGCTGCCGGGCGGATCAGGTCGCGGTGCGGTTGCAGCACCGGCCACAGCGGGAAGATCCGCACGTGATCCAGGCCCAGCTCGGCGATCGCACCGAGGTCGGCCTTGGTCGCCTCGGCATCGAAATCGAGCCACGAGTGGAACCATCCGCTGCGCGGGGTGTAGTTGACGCCAACCTTCATCGCGCGCCCGCCAATCGAATGGTGGCGACCTGGAAGGGTCGCAGGCTCAGGCCGATGCGGCCACCGGAATCGGGTTCACCATCAAGGACCGACGGCGCAACCTGGGTGTCGTGTCCAAGGGGCCTTTCGTGCAGGTCCACCTCGGTGATGTCGCTGACCTCAAAGGAGGGCGTAAGGGCGCTGGTGGCGCGCCGACCGTATGGCTCATACAACCGCACGATCACGTCGCCGCTGCCATCTTGAGCCAGTTTCACCGCTTCCACCACGGCCCCGTCGTCGAGTGTGATGAGGGGTTCGACGGCGGAACCTCGCAGGTGCCGTAGCGGCAGGTTGGCCGCGTAACCGGCCGCGACCGCGTCGGTCACATCCGCGCCGGGGTGCAGCACGAAGCCGAAGGAGTGCTGACCGTGATCGGTGCGCGGGTCGGGGTAGGCCGGTCCGCGCAGCAGGCTGGCCCGCACCATGTGGAACGTGCCGCCGCCCTCACGCGCGTGGCGGGTCAGGTCATAGCCGTAGGTGGCCTCATTGGCCAGAGCCACTCCATACCCGGGTTCGCCCACGTGCAACCAGCGGTGCGCATAGACCTCGAACCGGTAGAAGTCCCAGGAGGTGTTGGTGTGCGTGGGGCGCTTGAGATGCCCCATTTGCACCTCGAAGCGGGCCTCATCGGTGTGCACGTCCACCGGCCAGGCGAGCTTGAGGAACCGGTCCTTGGACGCCCAGTCCACCGTGACCTCGGTGTGCAAACCGGGCTCATCGGTGCGCAAGCTCAGGGTCTGGGTGATCGGTAGCCCGTTGTAGGTGCGGCGCACGATGATGCTCGCGCTGGTGTCATCAGAGGCGGTCTCGATGCTCTGCACATCGGTGATGTCCTGGACCTGGTTGCGGTAGAAGGGGTCCACGTCCCAGGCGTCCCACATGTTGGGGAAGTCCTGGTGCACCTGCAGCAGGTTGCCCCGCTGCCCAGGAGGCATCAGTTCACGGCCAGCGGCCAGATCCACCAGGCTGCTGACCAGGCCCTCGGCATCGACGGTGACCGTGAGGTCGCCCGATTCCAGCACCCAGGCCTCCCCCGAACTGGCCTCCCCCGAAGTCCGCACACTCACCGAGGCGCCCGAAACCAGTGGCGCCGCACCGAGCGCCGGGGCGCCGGAGCGAGACAGTGGCCCGGCGTTGAACGCGATGAGGTCCGAACCGTCCCCGGCGAGCGCCTCTTGGGCCTGGGCAATCTCGGCGGTGAGCAGCTCGGTGATGCGCTGGCTTTGCTCCAGCACATCGGCGTACACCCAGGAGATCGAGGTCCCGGGCAGGATGTCGTGGAACTGTCCGAGCAGCACGGTGCGCCAGCACTCGGTGAACAACTGCGCCGGATAGGCCCGCCCGGTGCGCACCGTCGCGGTGCTCGCCCACAGTTCGGCCTCGCGCAGCAGGTGCTCACCGCGCCGGTTCGCGCGCTTGATCTTGGCCTGGGTGGTGTACGTGGCGCGGTGCAACTCCAGGTACAGCTCACCCACCCACACGGGAGGCTCTGAGTACTCGGCCTCGGCCTGTTCGAAGTACTCCCGGGGCGGCGCCACGGTCACCCGAGGTGAGCCCTCGAGGTTCTCTATCCGCTTGGCCTGGGCGAGCATTTCGCGGGTGGGGCCGCCACCGCCGTCGCCGTACCCGAAGGGCACCAGGGAGATCCCGGTGGCGCCCTTGTCTCGGAAGTTGGTGGCGGCGTGATTCATTTCCCGGGCGGACAGGTCGGAGTTGTAGGTGTCCGCGGGCGGGAAGTGGGTAAAGATCCGACTGCCGTCGATTCCCTCCCAGGAGAAGGAGTGATGCGGGAAGTCGTTGACCTGGTTCCAGGAGATCTTCTGGGTGAGGAACCACCGGGCACCGGCCAGCCGCGCGAGCTGCGGCAGCGCGGCGGAGTACCCGAAGGAGTCCGGCAGCCACACCTCTTCGCAGCGGTGATCGAAGGCTTCTTCAAAGTACGCCGCACCCTCGATGAGTTGGCGGCACATCGCTTCACCGCCGGGCAGGTTCGCATCCGATTCCACCCACATGCCCCCAACGGGCACCACGATCCCATCGCGCACCGCCTGCTGCACGCGCGCGAACAGCTCGGGCTGATCCTGTTCCAGCCAGGCGGCGTGCTGCGCGGCCGGGAAGGCGAACACGATCGGGTGACCTTGGGCGGCCAAGTTGAGCACGTTCGCCAGGGTGCGGGTGACCTTGCGCCGGGTTTCGCGCAGCGGCCATAGCCACGCCGAGTCGATGTGGGCGTGCCCGGCGGCGATCACCCGGTGGGCGCTGCGCTCGGCGGGCCGCGCCAGCGCATCGACCAGTTCGGCGCGCGCCGCGCCAGCGGTCGCCGGGATGTCATCGAGGTTCACCGCGTCCAGGGCGCGGTCTAGATCCACGCGCAGTTCGGCACGCCGGGAGCTGGTTTCGGGCAGCTCCCGGGCCAGGGAATCCAGGGTGGTGATGTCCGCGATCAGCTCGCGGACCTCGGCATGCACGCGCACGATCTGCGCCGAAGCGAAGGTGTACAGCGGTTCACTATCGGTGGTGTCCAGGGCGCCGCGCTCGGTGGGCACGAACGGGTGCACATCCAGCAGCAGCGGGTTGGAGGCGGCCTCCAGGTACACCTCGAAGCGACCGTCGTCATCCAGTTCCACCGGGATCCAGGTGTTGCGCGGGTTCAGGCCCTTAATGATCGAGCCATCGGGCCGGTACACCAGGCCCTCGCACTGGAATCCTGGGGAGTGATTCGCCCAGCCCAGTTCCACCACGGCCTCCAGGTCGTGGCGCTCGTGTTCGGGCACGGTGGCGCTGAGGTGGAACCACGTGGTTCCCCACGGCGGCCCCCAAGGCATCCCCTCGGAGAAGGGCTGGAAGGTGGCCTGGGTGGCCTGGGCGAAGGTGATCGGTTCACCCTGACCGGCGACGCCCGCCTTCGGGCCATCAGCGCCGGTCACCGCCATCGCCTTGATTTGTAGCGGCACCACCGGCGTGCTGCTCGCCGGTGCGATCCGCTCACCGAGCCACCGGGTAACCCGGCCTTCGTAAATCGGCTCGTGTTTATGCATCGTTGGTCAACTCCAAGTTCGTGGTGGTGCGGGTGGCGGTACTGCGATGTCTGGTGGTGGCGAATTGATTAAGGCGCGGCGGGCGGCCAGACTGCTCGGTGTGAAGCGTCCGACGATCCGAGATATCGCGCGCGCCGCTGGGGTGTCGCCGGGGGCGGTGTCGTTCGCGCTGAATGGCCAGCGCGGCGTCTCCGAAGACACCCGCAAGCGGATCCGCGCCGCCGCCGACGAGCTCGGTTGGGTACCCAGCGCCGCCGCGCGGGCGCTGTCGGCGAACCAGGCGCAGGCGGTGGGCCTGGTGGTCACCCGCCCCACCGATTCCCTCACTGGAGAGGGGTTCTACCTGCGGTTCATCGCCGGCATCGAACGTGAGCTCATCGGCCAATCCAAGTCCCTGGTGCTGCAACTCGTCTCCACCGTGGCCGAGGAGGCGCAGATCTACCAAACCTGGTGGTCCGGGCAGCGGGTCGACGGCGTCATCCTCACCGACGTCCGTCAAGACGATTCGCGTCCCGAACAGTTGCGCTCCCTCAACCTGCCGGCGGTGCTGGTCGGCGCCCCGGAGGGCTTCACGCATGACACCTTGAGCACCGTCACCACGGCCGACGGCGAAGCGATGGAGACCGTGGTGCGTCACCTGAGAAGTCAGGGACGACGCCGGATCGCTTACGTCGCGGGTATCTCCAGTCTGTTGCACGTACAGGCCCGTACCGACGCGTTCCACGCCAGCGCCCAGGCGGCAGGGGTGGAGAGCGACTCGGTGCTGAGCACCGACTTCACCGAAGACGCTGGCACCAAGTCCACGCTGGACCTGCTGAGCGGCACCGGTGGGCCGGGCAAGCCCGATGCGATCATCTACGACAACGAGCTGCTGGCCCTGGGCGGGCTGATGGCAATCAACAGCCTGGGCCTGGCTGTTCCGGAGATCGCCATGGTGTCCTTCGAGGACTCCCCGGTGTGCCGGGTGCTGAACCCGGCGCTCACCTCGCTGCGACGCGACCCCGCAGAGTTGGGTACCGCTGCGGCGAGCCTGCTGCTGGACAGCCTGCAAACCGGGGAGCCCGGGCACCGCAGCACCCCGGCCCCTAAACTCGTGGTCCGCGGATCGACCGCGTCCTAAGCAGGCCGGGGACTCGTCGTCGTACGGGGACGGTGAGGGGATCCCACGAACCGGGGACTCGCCGTCGACCATCTCACCCTCGACCATGGAGGGTCCCAGACCCACACGGGTGGCGAAGGTGCCGGTTAGCGGGCTGGGAGGTGCCGCCGTCATCCCTTAACCGCGCCGGATTCGACGCCCTTGAAGAAGAACCGTTGCATGGTGGCGAAGATGATGATGATCGGAATCAACGCGATCATCGTGCCCGCAGCGATCTGCCGGGGGTCGGCGCCAATGGCCGAATCCAGGAACGCCATACCCACGGTCAAGGTGTACTTGGTCTGGTCCGAGAGCACGATCAAGGGCCACAGGAAGTCGTTCCAGGAGCCGATGAAGGCCATCACGCCCACCACTGAGGCCATGCCGCGAACGTTTGGCCACACGATGTGCCGGATGCGTTGAATGGTGTTGGCGCCGTCGATGATCGCGGCGTCCAGGATGGAGCCGGGGATCGCGCGGCAGGCGGTCATCATCAGCAGCACGTTGATCGCGCCGATCGCGCCCGGGATGTAGACACCCCACAGGGTGTTGGCCAGGCCTAGGGAGTTCACAATGAGGAACTGGCTGGTGAGGGTCACTTCGCCGGGCAGCAGCAGGGTGGACAGGAACAGTGCCAGGACCACCATCCGGCCGCGGAATTTCAGGCAGCCCAGCGCGTACCCAGCCAGGGTGGCCAAGATGACGTTGGAGATCACCGTGCCGCCGGCCACTAGCAGGGAGTGCAGCGCGAACCGGTAGATCGGGATGATCGCGTTGACGGTCTCATACGCCCGCAGGGTGGGGTCTTCGGGAATGATGTTGGGCGGGAAGGAGTAGATGTCCTCAAAGCCCTTGAACGACGTCGACAGTTGCCACACGAACGGCCCGATGGAGATAAACAGCAGGATCGCGATCAACAGATAGCGGAACATCAGGCCACCGAAGGTGGGGCGGTTCATGTCGAACGCGCGGCGGCTGCGCCACGGCTTTTCGCGATAGAGCTTGGGCTTGTTGGCCTTCTTGCCGTGCTTCTTGTCGGACTCATTCGTCACGACCTGCGCGGTGGCCGCAGGCGGGGGCGCTTGGCTGGGCAACGTCATGACTTACCTGCTTCGGATCGGTTGTTCATCCAGGCGATCGCCAACAGCGGCACCAGGGTGAGGAAGAACAGCACCACGCTGACTGCGGAGGCGTAGCCGGTTTGGCCGTTCAACCCGGCGCCGACTTGGCGCACCAGCATCACGATGGAGATGTTCTCTCCGCCGGGCCCGCCGGTGCCATTGGTTAAGACATGCAGCTCGGTGAAGATTCTCATCGCCGAGACCCCCACCAGCGCGGCAACCAGCATCATCGCGTTGCGCACCCCGGGGATGGTGACGTTCCAGAACCGTTGCCGCTGGTTGGCTCCGTCGATCGCAGCGGCCTCATGCAGTTCGGGGTTCACCGCGGCCAGGGCGGCCAGGTACAGCACCATGTAGTAGCCCAGGCCCATCCACACGGTCAGCAGGATCGCTGCGCCCAGCAGGGTCCACCGGTCGATGAGGAAGGGGATGGAGCGGTCGGTGATGCCGACGAACTGGAGGGCTTGGTTGATGATGCCCCGGGAGTCGAACAGCCACTGCCAGATGAGCGCGACCACCACGGCCGAGGCGATCACTGGGAAGTAGGCGATGGTGCGGAAAGCACCGATGAAGGGGATCTTCTTCTGCATCAGCAGGGCCACCAGCAGCGGCCCGAACGTCAGCAGCGGCACGCACACCGCCACGTAGATGAATGTGGTGGTCAGGGCGTTCCAGAACAG
>JBMDWZ010000299.1:0-2319 GCA_048594865.1 Beutenbergiaceae bacterium | reverse complement strand
CACTTTGCCCAACAGCTCGGTTCGCCCTTCCCGCTGCTGGCGGCCGCGGGTGCAAAGACCAGTCGGATCGAGATTGGCACCGGTGTGATCGACATGCGCTACGCCAACCCGTTGGCGTTTGCTGAGGACGCCGGTGCTGCGGATTTGATCGCCGGTGGGCGGTTGCAGTTGGGGATTTCGCGGGGGTCCCCGGAGCAGGTCATCGACGGGTGGCGGTACTTCGGGTTCGAACCGGAGGACGGGGAGACGGAGGCCGATATGGCCCGCCGGCACACGGCCATCGCCTTGGATTCCTTGAGTGGGAAGAAGTTCGCTCAACCCAATCCCCGCCCGATGTTCCCCAACCCGCCCGGTCTGTTGCGCGTGGAGCCCTACGCCCCTGGCTTGCGGGAACGGATGTGGTGGGGAGCGGCCTCGGACGCCACCGCCCGCTGGGCCGCGCAGCAGGGCATGAACCTCATGAGTTCAACGCTGAAGACCGATGAGTCCGGTGAACCGTTCCACGTTCAGCAACGCAAACAAATCGAGGCGTTCCGCCAGGCGTGGGCCGAGGCGGGTCACGAGCGCGAGCCCCGGGTCTCGGTTAGCCGGAGTATTTTCCCCTTGGTCAACGACACCGATCGCGCGTACTTCGGGGTGAACCGGGAGAACTCCGACCAGGTTGGCGTCATCGATAACACCCGTTCGGTGTTCGGTCGCAGTTATGCGGCGGAGCCCGAGGTGCTGGTGAAGGAGTTAGCGCAGGACGAGGCCATCCAGGCCGCCGACACCTTGCTGCTCACCGTGCCGAACCAACTCGGTGTGGACTACAACGCCCACGTGCTTGAGTCGGTGCTCACCCACGTGGCACCTGGGCTGGGTTGGCGCTAGTCGCGGTCCTCACCAACGTAGACCCACGCCGAGACGCCCGAGGCTAGCCGCACTTCGATGCGGTGGTAGTCGGCCACCTCGTAGTCATCAACGGCCGGCAGTTCATCGTCGGTGATCTCCAGATAGGCGCCCTCGACGACGTCGGTCGTCGCTCCGCGGTGAAGGATCGGGTGCCGATCCGAACCGCTGGCTTTGATCACGTGGGGATCGGTGATGGTGATCCAGTCCAGACGCCATCCAGGCAGCGTGTCGGGAATCGTGTGCACTTCCCTTGCAAAGAGTGCGAGTTGGACCTCGGGCTGGCGAAGGGTGCCATATGAAAAGACGCGCTGAACCATGCCCTCCATCCTCACTGATTTCGTCGTGTCTGAATTGGGTTTGACCTTGAGTTACCCGGGCACGAGGCGATCGGCCCGAATGTCGGGCACATTCCACCGCTCGACGGTCTGGGTGATCCAGAAGCCCAGGAACTGTGCGATGAGCGCGGCCTCCATGATGAAGACCCACTGGTGGACCAAAGGCCGCAGCACCAGCAGGCAGATCACCACAGTCAGGATCATGATCGCGAAGCCGTAGGTGTAGCGGTTGAGGTAGCGGCGAATCGGGGGCTCGTCCTCGCCGCGCTCCGCGCACTCTTCTTCATGGGCCTGCGCGCAGGCCACCGCGTTCACCCCGACCACCCCGATCACGCCGGCGAACAGCAGCACCGCGGCCACCTCGTGGCCAAAGTCGAGGAACGTGCCTCGGCCGAGCATGAACCAGCCCGCCAGCACCAGGTACCCGACCGCCGAGGTGGCGAGGGTGAACCGGGCGCCCCTGCTGTGTCGCAGCCGTTCGCGTTGCGGTGTCAGCGCCACCTCCAGAATCAGACCGATCGCCCCGGCGGCCAGCAAGGCCCAGGTGTTCTGCACCACCGCATCCACCTGACCAGGTGGAACGGTCACGGGCGCCGCACGAGCGCCGTCGTCGGCCATGGACACCAACACCGGTGAGGTGGGTACGAACGCGACGAAAAACGCGAGGTAGCCCGAGACGTTCAGGAGGATGTCTTCGGTGGCGCTGCGGCCGCGGTAGATGATCAGGCAGGCACCGATCGCCGCGAGTGAGGCCACGAACACGTCCTGAGCGCCGGTGTAGTAGTAGGCGCTGACGGAGATCAGCAGCACGCCGTCATCGGCGATGACCTGCAGGAGCACGCTGAACGCCAGCAGTGCGGTGAGCAGTATGATCGCCAGGCGCAGGTAACGGTAGGTGGCCTGCATGGTGTGACCGTGCTGGCGTGGGGTCTCGGTGGACACGCATACCTCCCGCCGGTTGGTGGCGCGAGATGGGGTGCCGATTCTCGCGCCGCTTGTCGGTGCCCAACGCTAGCCTCGGCCCTATGACATTCGCGAACGCTGGCACCCTCGTTGCGCGCTTAGCGCTGGCGAGTTTCGGCCCCATAGCGAG
>JBMDWZ010000298.1:0-17980 GCA_048594865.1 Beutenbergiaceae bacterium | reverse complement strand
CAGTGGGCGAAGGCGATATCGAGCGCGTGCATGACGCGATCGAGATCCGGAAGGTATTCCTCTTCGAGATTAGCCACGGGGTAGGGGGTATGGAAGCCGCCGACCCGTTCGATGGGTGCTTGTAGGTGGTAGAAGCACTCTTGGCCGATGCTCGCGGCCAGCTCCGCGCCGGCCCCGAACGCCGTTGGTGCTTCGTGCACGATCACCAGACGGCCGGTCTTCCGCACGCTGGCCGCCACGGTGGGAATGTCCAAGGGAGAGATCGAACGCAGGTCGATGACCTCCACGTTCGTGCCCTCATCGGCCGCCGCCTTGGCCGCCGCTAGCGCGGTACGCACGGTGGGACCGTAGGCGGCGATGGTGGCGTCGGTACCGTCCTTGACCACCCGGGCCTGCTGAATGTTCCCGGTGGCGATCTGCTCGCTGGGAACAGCTGGGTCGATGGTCTGCACCGGCCCCTTTTCCCAGTAGCGGGCCTTGGGTTCGAAGTAGAGCACCGGGTCTGGGCTCGCGATCGCCTCTTGGATCATCGTGTAGGCGTCCTGCGGAGTGGCCGGGGAGATCACTCGCAGCCCCGCGGTGTGTGCGAACAACGCCTCGGGCGATTCGCTGTGGTGCTCGATCGCTCCGATCCCGCCGCCGTAGGGCACGCGGATCACCACCGGCACGTTGAGGTTGCCCTTGGACCGGTAGGAGATCTTGGCCAGCTGAGTGGTGATCTGGTCATAGGCGGGGAAGATGAACCCGTCGAACTGGATCTCACACACCGGCCGGTAGCCGGCGAAGGCCAGTCCGATTGCGGTTCCCACGATGCCGGATTCGGCCAACGGGGTGTCCACTACCCGGGTGGAGCCAAAGTCTTTCTCCAGGCCGTCGGTCACCCGAAACACGCCACCGAGGGCGCCGATGTCTTCACCCATCAGCATCACTGAGGGGTCACGCTCCATGGCGTGACGCAGGCCGAGGTTGATCGCCTTGGCCATCGGGAGTTCTTGGGTAGGCATCCTCACTCCTCCTCGAATCCGGCTTGGTAGTCCTCGAACCACCGCTGTTCGGCGGCGATCCGGGTGTGCTCGGTGGCATAGACGTGCTCAAAGATGGCCGAGTGCGCCGGCGGTTTAATCGCCCGGCAGGCGTCCCGGATGTATTCGGCGAGCTCGTCGGCGTCGGCTTGCACGCCATCGAAGAACGCTTGGTCGGCACCTTCGTTGACCAGCAGGGTGTGCAGCCGGTCGATCGGATCACGGCCGCGCCACAGGTCTTCTTCGGCGCGGCTGCGGTACTTGGTGGGGTCATCGGAGGTGGTGTGCGCACCCATCCGGTAGGTGATGGCCTCAATCATCATCGGGCCGCTGCCGCTGCGCGCGTGCTCCAGCGCCTGGGTGGTGGCGGCGTAGCTGGCCAACACGTCGTTGCCGTCGATGCGCACCGAGGGGATGCCGATTCCCTGGGCCCGTTGCGCCAGCGGCGCCCGGGATTGGCGGGTGACCGGCTCGGAGATCGCCCACCCGTTGTTCTGGCAGAAGAACACCACGGGGGCGTCGTTGACGGCGGCGAACACCATCGCTTCATGCACGTCACCTTGGGACGTTGCCCCATCACCGAAATAGACGACGACGGCGCGATCCCGGTCCGGATCGCCGGTTCCGACATCCCCGTCCCGGGTGATGCCCATGGCGTAGCCGGTGGCGTGCAGCGTCTGGGAACCGATCACCAGGGTGTAGAGGTGAAAGTTCAGTTCGTTGGGGTCCCACCCGCCGTGGTCCTGTCCGCGAAATAGCGGGAGGAGTTTGGCCAGGTCCATGCCGCGGGTGTGTGCCACGGCGTGTTCGCGATAGGAAGGGAAAGCGTAGTCGCGGGCCGCCATCGCCCGGCCGGAGCCCACTTGCGCGCCTTCCTGTCCGAGCGAGGGTGGCCACAGGCCCAGTTCCCCCTGGCGCTGCAGGGCGGTCGCTTCGGCGTCGAAGCGGCGCACCAGGACCATGTCGCGGTAAAACTCGCGCAGATCCTCACTCGACAGGGCCTCGAGGTAGGGGGTATAGCGCTCATCGTGAACACGCTGGCCGTGCTCGTTGAGCAGTTGCATCGGAGTGGAGTCCGGCAGGTGATGCTGGTCTGCGGACTGTTCGGCCACGTGCTTCGCGGCCGGTCGCTGCTCGCTCGGGTGCTGGAGAGCCGGTGGCGATTCGCTCATGGCTTCCACGGATGCTCCTTAGCTGTCGGTAGTGATGTACACACCCCGGCGGCGCTGGATAAGCGCACAGCCGGGGTGTGTTCGGATGTACGTCACGATCGCTCGATGGGTCTCACCGGTGCTCACGGACCTGCAACCTACGCAAGCGTAAGCTACGGATGCGTAGGTTGCGATGATGGCTTCCCTGCGATTCGCACCGCCGCACTTTGTAGCTTTCCGCAAAAGGGGTGGCTACTGGAGGCCTTAGAGGGCGTGTTCCGGCCACTTCTGGGGCGCTATTGGGCCGTACTTTGTCGCGGCTCGGCCGCGTTCGGGCCGCTACGTGGCCGGCAGTCGGTTCTCACGTGGCCGGCATTGGGCCGCGCTACTGGACCGCGCTGGCTGGCTGTTGGGCGTGCACCCAGCGGGCTGCGACCTGCAGGGCGATGGTGTTCGCCTCGGGTTCTCCGATGGTCACTCGGGCGCCGTCGCCGGCGAATGGCCGCACCATCACGCCGCTGCGGGCGGCGTCATCGGCGAACGCCAGGGTCTGGTCGCCGAGTTGTAGCCAGTAGAAGTTTCCTTGCGGGTCCTCGATGGTCCAACCCTGAGCACGCAGTTCGGCCACCACACGGGTGCGCTCATCCACTACACCCTGAACCCGCTCCACCCGGGCCTCGTCTTGCTGCAGCGCACTGAACGCCGCCGCTTGCGCGATCGCGTTGACACCGAACGGGGTGGAGGCGGTTCGCAGCGAACGGATCAAGCGGCGCCGCGCGATGGCATATCCGGTGCGCAACCCGGCAAGCCCATAGGCCTTGGAGAACGTGCGCAAGATGACCAAGTTCTTGTATTGCGGCAACAGAGACAGCGAATCCACCGGATCCTCTTGCCGCACGAAGTCCACGTACGCCTCATCCAGGATCACCATGACGTGGCTGGGGACCCGATCGAGGAATCCCACCAGGTCTGTGTGCCGGATCGCGGTGGACGTCGGGTTGTTGGGGGTGCACACCATCACCACTCGCGTGCGGTCGGAGATCGCAGCCGCCATCTCATCCAAGTCGTGGGCTCCGTTGGGCAGGACTGGCACCTGCACACTGGTGGCCCCGGTGACCTGCACCAGGATCGGGTAGGCCTCAAATGAACGCCACGCGTACACGACCTCATCGCCGTCGGTGCACATCGAACGCAGAAGCAACTCCAGAAGCGACACCGACCCGTTGCCCACCAGGACCTGCTCGGCGCTCACGCCGTGCCTCTCGGCCAGCGCCTCGGTAAGGCGATCGGCGTACATCTGGGGGTATCGGTTGATGTCCTCGGTGGCGTCGGCGATGGCGGCGCTGATAGCGGGCAATACCGCACCCGGTAATTCGTTGGAGGACAGTTTGTACACCGAGGGGTTGATTCCCGCGGAGCCTGGAACGTAGGCCGGCAATTCCTGCAGCGCGGAGCGCAGGCGAACGGGCCCGGCACCACTATTGGTGCCGCTTACTGGGGGTGGAGTGGACGCGTTCGTGGGGTCGGTGTTATCCGGCATGGTGCCAGCATGCCAGCGTCAGCCGTCGACCGGTGAGACAATAGGGCTATGCGATTCATCCTGCGGTTCTTGGTTTCCGGATTAGCCATCTGGCTGACGTCGCTTTGGATCAATGGGATCGAGATCGAAAGTGACGGATCGTGGCAGGACACGCTGCTCGTCGTCGCCGTCGTCGCGCTCATCTTCACTTTGGTCAACACGATCGTGAAACCGCTCGTGAAGCTCCTGTCCTTACCGCTCTACATCTTGACGCTCGGGCTGTTCTTCTTGGTGGTCAACGCCTTGATGTTGCTGCTCACGTCCTGGCTGAGTGGGCTCATCGGGTTCGGCCTGCACGTTGAAGGTTTCTGGACCGCGGTGCTCGCGGCCCTGGTGATCTCCCTGCTCACCCTGGTGGTCTCGATCGTGCTGCCCAGCCCGGATCGCAACAAGCGCTAGACCGGCTTCAGCCGTGGGCGGCTAGGGCACCACCCGCTCACCGTGGTAGTACTCCGAGTTGGATTGTGACCCGTGAGCGGGCAGCGAGGAACTGGTCCAGGCCTGGATGCTCGGATCGGTACTGCGATCGGCCTGCTCGGCGGTGCGCCGATAGGCGGGGATGTCATGAGATTGCCGGACGGAACGGCTGTCTTCGTGCTCGTTGATATTGCGCATCACCGTGGTGCGGTTAGGCGCCACCGGGTTGGCCAGATTGTCCAGGCCAGAGACCAAGTCGTCCTCATGCTCTAGGTGCAGGGCGTTTACCGACGGTGGCAGGTCAAACTGGCCCACCGGAGAACCGATTGTCACGATCGAGTCGATCGAGAACTCCGCCTGCACGTCCTCTTGCGAGGCGAGCATAGCCGCGGCGATACCGCCCTGAGAGTGACCGGCCATCATCACCGACTCCCCGGGCTGGATTCCCGCTTGACGCATGGCCTCCAGTACCGCGTTGCTGTGCGCCGCTTCCTGCCCGGAGTACATCTGCACGTTAGAGGCCCAGTCGTTGGGCACCGCACCACCCCACAGGCCGCCCTCATTTGTTTGCGTGCCAGGAACGAATACCTGCCAGGAAACGGTGCCGTCCTCTGCCTCCACCCGGTCCACTCGCACGGCACCGGCCGGTAGATCTCCCTCTCTGGGGTAGGCCGCACCCACACGCTCCACAATGCCTTCGATATTCGTTGCCGGGCCCTCATGGTGCACGCCCTTGTAATCGAAGGGGTCGAAACCGGGGCCAGGTGGGCGTGGTCTGGGTGGTGCGGGAATCCGGCGCACTCGGACCTCATTTGAGATGTTCGTGGTGGCCAGCCCATTGAGCACCTTGCCGAAATCTGGGACGGAGTCGGCGCCGGGTTTCGAGCCAAAGGTCCACCAGAACGCATTGGTGATGCTCTGCAGCATGAGGCCTATCTCGGCATCCGAGGGTTGATCTCTGCCGTGGGCCTTGGCGTAAAGAAAGGCCCAGAGTCCCGAAGCCAAAGACCTCGGCACCACGGTGAGCGCACGGTGCGGAAGCCCGGGAAGCCGAGTCAGCATGTCCCACCACGAGGGCGGCTCATCCGGTGCCTGGCAGGTGAGTCGGTAGGACTGAGAGCCGCCCATTCCGGATTGGTTTGCGACCAGCAGCAGCCGCCGCTGAGCAGCGTTCTCGGCCTCGATGTAGTCGCGCCGGGCGGTGGACACGTCGTCGGACAACTCCTGGCATGCCCGGGCCAGGTGGTTGTACTGCGCGAGGTAGCCGCGCGCCACCGAGAGGGCACGACGGCCGGTGTCGGGCGCCTGGGACACGGTGAGCTCGATAGTGCGTGAGGCTTGCCGAAGCGCGGCGATCGCCTCGGTCAAACTCTCCTTGGTGGCGTCCAAGCGCCGGGACATCGCGGCCAACTCCCAGGTGGTGACTTGCAGTGGCACCCCATAGACGTTCAGTTGGTCAGCGGCGCGGTCGGTGACCGGATCCCACACCGAACCGTCCGGGACTGGGTGGATCACGTCGTCGTCCTCATTGCGGCCCCTCAGAGTCCAGCGGTAGTTCGGCCAATTCCCGCTCGTGTCGCAAGGTGGCGCCGTTGGTGGCCCCCAGCGCCTCTGAGAACGTGGTGATATCGCGTGCGAGTGTGGACAGCCGGCGGCCGAAGGCCTCTGCGGCGCGGCCTCGCCACTCTGTCTCTCCGATGGCCGTGATTGACGTGACGGCGTCGGCCGCCTGACGCTCGGCAGTATTGAGGTACCACGATGCCGAGGGCACCGGCAGTGAATTGCCCATCGCATTCCTCCCTGGTGATTGAGAGGCCAAACCTAGGACTGGGTGCCGTCACCGGTAGCGCCACGGGGCGAGGCTGTGGATAGTGAGGCGCATTGAGCGTTCCGGTGGATAACTTCGCCTCCCGTGCGCACAATGGACGGCATGACATTTACTGTGACGACCGTGTGCTCGGGGAACATCTGCCGATCCCCCATCGCCCACGTAGTACTGGAAAAGGCCTTCGACGACGCCGGCTTGGGCGCTCAGGTCACCGTGAACTCCGCAGGCACCGGCGCCTGGCATCTGGGCTCGGACATGGACGACCGTGCCCGGACCGTGCTGGAATCCGCCGGACTCGACGCCAGCGGCCACCGCGCCCGCCAATTCACCGAAGCAGACTTTGCTCTGTCCGATCTGATCCTGGTGGCCGATGAAGGTCACTACCGCGAACTCACCGCCCTGGCGCCGGATGCCGAGGCCGCCAGTCGGGTGCATCTCATCCGCACTTTCGATCCGGAGGCTGAACACACGACCTTGTTCGACCCGTACTACGGCGAACTCACCGATTTCGAAGCCACCTACGACGCGGTGACCGCGACCGTTCCTGGGATCGTGGAGCACGTGCGCGGCGCCCTGCAGGTAGCGAGCTAGTTACCGCTGCATGGAGATTTGGACCAAGACTCGGTTCCCCCAGCCGCACGCCGCGCACTTCGAAGCCGACGGGCTGGCGTGGTTGGCCGAAGCGCAGGGCGGTGCCCGAGTGGCGCAGGTCAGCGCTGTGGAACCCGGACGCCTGGACCTGGAGCAGATCGCCTCGGGCTCACCCACACCGCAGGCGGCTGCTGAATTCGGCGCTGCGCTAGCCCACACGCATGCGGCGGGCGCACCGCACCACGGGTTCATCCCCGGAAGCACGCCGGGTTACATGGGCCAGGCGGCGTTGCCGCCCGCACCGGAGCACTCGATGCCATGGGGCCAGTTCTACGCCGAGCACCGGGTGCTGCCGTTCTTACGCCGGGCGGTGGATCAGGGCCGGATCGATGCACATGGCACCGCGATCATCGAGGCGGTTTCGGGCCGGCTAAGCGACCGTGAACTCGACCACGACCAGCCGTCTTTGGTCACCGACGTGGCGCGGCTGCACGGTGACCTCTGGAGCGGAAACGTGCTCTGGGATGCCCGCGCTGAAAACCAGGCTGTGCTCATCGACCCCACCGCGCACGGCGGCCACGCCGAGACCGATCTGGCGATGCTCGACCTCTTTGGCCAGGGTCAACTAGCAGCGATCATCGATGGCTACCAGGACGCCTCCCGGCTAGCCGATGGCTGGCAGGAGCGGATCGCCCTGCATCAACTCAATCCGCTGCTGGTGCACACGGTGCTGTTCGGAGGCGGGTACGCCAGGGCAGCCGTCGCGGCGGCGGCGCAGTACGTCTAGACCCCCGACCCAGGTAGTGCGCACCCGCATCGCCGCCCACGACCGAGACCGGCTGCGCCCTACTCAGCGCGTAAAGCAAGCTCGGTTCACCCATAACTTTATTTGTATCGTTTAATTGATACAATCGCAGTCATGGGTGCAGTCGCGGTAGTTGCGCGAGTGTCAGAACTGGCAGCTCGCCAGTGGGGGCTGCTCACCACCGCGCAGGGCGAAACAGAAGGCATCACCCGGCTTCAGCTCGCCCGCCTTGCAGAGGCGGGCGTCATCGAACGCATCGATCGTGGGATCTACGCCACGCCAGCCGCCGTTGATGAGTCGACACCGCTGCGTGCTGCCTGGCTCTCCCTTGAACCGTCAGTGCTCGCTGAGGGTCGGCTGGCTGATCCTGTCGCGTCGGGGGTGATCTCACATACGTCTGCGGCGGCGCTCTACGAAGTGGGAGACCTGCTGGATGACGAGCCCGAGATCACGGTGCCTGGGAGAAAGCAGAGCCGCCGGGGCATTCGTCTGCATCGCGCAACGCTGCGCCCTGATGAGGTGACGATTGTGGAAGGCCTGCCGGTGACGACGCCCGCACGTACAGTTGCGGACCTTGTCCGTGACGGCCACGATCTCTCACATGTTGCGGAGATCGCCGGTGACGCACTTCGTCGGAATCTCGCATCTCGGCACGAGATGGCAACAGCGCTTGAGCCCCTTGCGCGCCGGAACGGGCAACCGGACGGTACCGCGTTGCTTGAGCACCTACTCGATCTTGTTGGGCTGAGTGGCACGGCACTGGTAACGAGTCTCGCCGCGAGTGAACTGGGGAAGGCTCTCGTCACTGCGGGACAGCTCAGTGCGGTCAGCACCATCATGGAGGCAATCTCAAAGCCAGATATCGCGAAGAGCGCTCTTGGATCGCGGGATGACCAGCCCACGGCGGCGACCACGACGAGTGTTGCAATCCCCCAGCTGCCCGAGGACGCGCTCCCGAGGCTCGACATGTCCGCGATTGTCGCCGCGGCGAACTTCGCAAGTCCCAGCGATCAAGGAGCACTCCAAAGAGCGCTCAGCGAAAGCGTTGCCACCTGGCTGCCCGAAGTCATCCCTTCCATACCGGCCGACGCGTGGCCGTCCTCGGCGGCGGGGCCGGCGTCTGCCGAAAGTGATGAGGAGCCAGAATGAGGAACGGGATCCCATACAAGGACGGAAATGCCCTATGGGCGGCCGTCAAGGCTCGCGCGAAAGCAGAGGCTGTGACCTCGGGCGTGGCAACAGAGGCGTTACTGAGAAGGTTCGTCGTCGATCGCTTCCTCGGGCGAGTGTTCGCACTGGCCGGTAACGAATGGGTGCTCAAGGGCGGTAACGCCGTCCTGACCCGCGTGCATAATGCGCGCACAACAAGAGACGTCGATCTGTTTGCCGATCTGGCAGATCTCGATGTGGCCGTCGCGAGGCTTCGCGAGGCTGTCGAGATCGATCTCGGTGATCATTTCCGGTTCGTAATCACCGGAACCCGCGCAGCATCCGGCGGCACGATGCAGCCCGATGTCGAGGGGTGCAAAGTATCGGTCGATGCGTACTGCGGAGTCAGGCGTCGCGACCACTTTAGTGTCGACGTCGTCACAGGCTCTCTGATAACGGCTGAGCCTGACGTGCAGATTCGCCCCGGGCTGGTGCCCGCTGTCCCACCGACCAGCGTGCGTCTCTATCCAATGGTCGATCACATTGCGGACAAGCTATGCGCGACCCAAGGGACCTACGGCACAGCCGGTGACCAGCCATCGAGCCGGGTTCGCGATCTGGTCGATCTAGTCGTGTTCGCGCGAACGCAGCGCATTGACGGCTCCGATCTCACAAAAGCCATCGCTGCCGAATGGGCGCATCGTGACCTACCCGAAGCGCCGTTCTTCGCGCCACCCGAAACCTGGGCTCGCCTGTACCCGACGCAAGCCAGACGCGTTCCGGCGTGCGGAGATGTCCTCACCTTCAACGCCGCTGTCGAACTCGTCACCGCCCTCCTCGGCCCCGCACTCGACCAGACAGCCATCGGCGATCAGTGGTCACCAGATACTCGTAGCTGGACCGGTGCCTGATCCCGGTGAGCCCGCCCCCAAATGGCTGCGTCAGAGCAGTGCCGAACACGCCTCCCCGCTAAAGTCCGCCGTCACGTGATCGACGAGTGCAGCGGGCGCAGTTTGAACAGCAGGATCCCGAGGCGTTTGTTCATCACTGCTTGCTTGTGCGGATAGCGCGAAGCAAGTTCGGGAGACATCTGGGGCTCGATCGTCGCTTCAATCCAAAGTCCGGCCGCGCTGAACGTGTTCAGCAAGTCCGACATTGTGTAGGGACGCTTGGTGAGAGTGACTTTCTCATCCCAGTTCTCGTGCCGGTAGGCGAAAGGCTCGGTCGCGAAGTATTCCTCGCCCAGCGTCGTCCCGTTCCGCTCCGCCCGTTCCAGGGCATATCTGATCGGCTGCGTGCGGGTGAGCAGGATGAAACCGCCCGGTTTCAACATCTCCCGAGCCTCTCTCAAGGTCTTCACGCCATCAGCCGCGTACCCGAAGGACTGCAAGAACAGGATGCGATCAAAGCGTCGACCAGCGAGCCCGGGCACCGCCGCTAGGTCCGAGAGATCACCCTCAATGAGTTCAACTCCGGCCGCACCGGTGATGAAGTTCCCGCTGATGTCCACACCAACCGCGGGGGCCGCACCCTCGCTCGATAGCTGGGCGATCTTGGACCCGTTCCCGCAGCCAGCATCCAAAACTGATAGCCCGTTGACATCCCCCAGCAGTGCGCGCTCTGCTGGCCACTCGACGAGCCGGTCCAGTGAATCCTCGCGCCCACGCGCCGCCTCGAATCCTGACGCAAGTGTGTGCCAAGGCAAGCTCGCCCGTGCACCAAGGCCGTCCAGATCATCCGGAACCGAATCCTCAGGGGCCATGCGTCAATCATCCCAGAGGTGCAACACCACCAACGGCCGGTGAGCGACGCCGTCGTGCACTAACCCACAAACCCGCCAAACCAACCTGCCGCCGTCCGGGACTCCCCCGCGCCTCTGGAAAGATGGAGCCATGGACTTCTCCGTGCGGCTCGCTGACCTTGACCCCCCGATCGCTTTGGGGCCCCTCGATGGCCGATACCGCGCCGCCACCGGCGCCCTGGTTGACCACCTGTCTGAGGCGGCACTGAACCGGGCCCGGGTGCGCGTGGAAGTCGAATGGCTGATCCACCTCACCACCGCCGGCGCCCTGCCCGGCGCCCCCACCCTGAGCGACGCCGAGATCACCTACCTGCGCGGCATCGCCGACTCCTTCGGCGCCGATGACATCGCCGAACTCGGTGAGATCGAGGCCGAAACCCGGCACGACGTCAAGGCCGTGGAGTACTACCTCAAGCGCCGCCTCGAGGCAGCCCCGGAGCACCTCGGCGAGCAGACCGTGCTGCCGCAGACCAGCGAGATCGTGCACATCTTCTGCACCAGCGAGGACATCAACAACCTCGCCTACGCCCTGACCGTGAAGTCGGCGATCACCAGCGTGTGGCTGCCCGCCGCCCGCAGCGTGGTCTCCGACCTGACCACCATCGCCCGCGACAACGCCGACGTGCCGATGCTGGCCCGCACCCACGGACAGGCCGCCACCCCGGTCACCCTGGGCAAGGAGCTCGCGGTGCTGGCCCACCGCCTGGGCCGTCAGATCCGCCGCATCGAAACCACCGAGTACCTGGGCAAGATCAACGGCGCCACCGGCACCTATGGCGCGCACTCGGTCTCGGTTCCGGGCACGGACTGGGAAGATGTGGCCCGCACATTTGTGGAGCACCTGGGCCTGGTGTGGAACCCGCTCACCACCCAGATCGAATCCCACGACTGGCAGGCCGAGGTCTACGCCGACATCTCGCGCTTCAACCGGATCCTGCACAACCTCGCCACCGACGTGTGGACCTACATTTCCCTGGGCTACTTCGTGCAGCGGCTCTCCGCGCAGGGCTCCACCGGCTCCTCGACGATGCCGCACAAGGTCAACCCGATCCGGTTCGAGAACGCCGAAGCGAACCTGGAGATCTCCAGCGCCCTCCTCGATACCCTCGGCGCCACCCTGGTCACTTCACGGCTGCAGCGCGACCTCACCGACTCCTCCACCCAACGCAACATTGGCTCCGCGTTGGGGCACTCGGTGCTTGCGCTGGACAACGTGCGCCGCGGGCTCGCTGGGCTGGACGTCTCAGCGGAGGCGATGGCGCGGGACCTGGATGGCAACTGGGAAGTGCTCGGCGAGGCGGTGCAGTCCGCGATGCGCGCCGCCTCGATCGCCGGGGTGCAGGGCATGGCCGACCCCTACGAACGGCTCAAGGACCTCACCCGCGGCCGCCGTGTCGATGGACCTGCGATGCGCGAGTTCATCTCCGGACTCGGATTGCCCGACGACGTCGAAGCTCGCCTTTTGAGCCTCAGTCCCGCTGATTACACCGGACTGTCTGCGAGCTTGCTGCGGCACCTGGGCTAGTCCCCGGGGCAGACCGCGCGGACCGGGCAAACGGCGGGCGGCTGGCGGCGGGTGGCTGGCTACAGCTACAGGTTCGCCGGGGCTGGCGCGGGCGGCGCCGGAACGGGCGGCACCACTTGCAGCCGCCGGCGTCGTCGTCGTCGGGCAACAAGGAACCCGGTCACCACCACGGCCACCGCCAACCCCGACACCAGCAGGAACGGGCCCGCGGCGAAGCCTGCGATGGTGCGCAACTCCTGCACCACGGTCACCTCTTGAACGTCACCGCCATTGCTGGAGCGCTCAAAGATGAAGTCCGAGACGATCTCGGTGGAGGGGTTAAAGAACGTCTGATCCACCACCGTGAGATAGGGCCCGTCGGCGAACAACTCAGTCAGGGTGTCGCTTTGCACCGTGGAAGTATCGGGCACCCCGGCGTACCGGGTTTCGATCCGGGAACCGTCGGCGCTGGCGTCCGCGCGGGCCATCCGCTGCTCGGCGAACACGTAGGTGCGCACGGTCTGGGCGTTGTTCGCCGCCGCCGACATCCGCATCGGGTACACCATCGAGGAGGACTCAAAGCTGATGTCCAACGGCGGGATCGTGCCCGTGAGGTTGCCCGGGGCGGTCAACCGGACGGCCACGTAGTACCAACCCTCGGTGACGTAGGGGCGCACGGCCTGCGCCAAGGAGTCGTCCATGACGTAGTCGTGCTCTTCGAGCCACTGCGCCAAATCGTCGGGATTCGAGGCGTCCAAGACGGTGGCCTCCACCGGTCCCAGGTCCACGGTCTCCAGCACCGACACCCCACCGGGGGCGCCCCCGCCGTCCATCGAGGTGTCCCGATCGCGCGGCCACCAGTAGTACTCCACCTCAACCTCGGGCGAGGTGAGATCGTCGAGTTCATCGAACATGCCCTCTTCGGCCAACTGCACGGTCGCCGGGGCCGGGGTGGGCAGCAGTAGCGCGGCCTCATTGGCCTGCGACAGCGCAGCGAGCGAGAGGATCATCCGCTCGGTTTGGCCATCCCAGGCAATCGCCGCAACCTCTTCTTCGACCTGAACAGTGCTGGACTCCTCACCCACGAATGCCCCGCACGCGCAAGCCCGGGCAGGGTCGGGCGCCACGAGCGCGAGGGCGGCGAGAAATACCGTCACCACCGCTAGCACGCAGGCGCGTTTGAGTGAAGTCAAGCTGGGGGCCATGTCTCAACGCTATGGGGCGCAATTGCGCAAATGCACCGATGAAACCGTATTGATACGACCTAGAGCCAGATCGTGATGCTTCCGTTGTATGGGGCGAGGAGTTTTTGCTTAGACGTGGCATTCTTGACCTCGGCCCATTGGCAAAGGCCTACCGAACAAGCACTACAGATCCCCCCGCAACAGATCCACCCCAATCGCTTAGCCCCTGGAGGAACGATGTCTCGAGTCACCATCATCGACGTAGTCGGGATGACCTGCGGAAACTGCGTGGCGCACGTGACCGAGGAACTGGAAGCCGTGGACGGCGTCTTAAACGTCTCGGTCGAATTGCGCACCGACGAGGCCTCCCCGGTGCAGGTGTTCTCCAACACCGAGCTGGACGACCAGGCTCTGAAGGACGCAGTAGACGAGGCGGGATACACCGTCTCCGCCATTCGGCGCTAGGACGGTCGAGCTCAGGTGAGTCCCGCGGTGGACCCCGGCCGACGGCGGCGCCTGGGTATCGAAGTATGGATCGTCATGGGCCTGTCGCTGGGCAGGTCCGCGGTCTACGCGGTGGTCGCGATCGCCGAGCGCCTCACCCGCGGGCCGCTCGGGGAACAGACCGCGACCCTCAATCCGACCCGCGCGGACCGCTCCATCATCGACCTGACCTACCAAATCCTGTCCATCGGCTTCGCGCTGATCCCGGTGGTGCTCGCACTGTATTTGCTGAGCGAAGGGGGCCGCAGCGCAGTGCGGCGGATCGGCATGGACCTGCGCAAACCGGGCAGCGACATGGCCTGGGGGCTGGGCCTGGGCGCCCTCATCGGGATCCCGGGATTAGCTCTGTACGTGGCCGGGCGGGCGATGGGCGTCACGGTGCAAGTGCAAGCCTCGGACCTGTCCGCCTACTGGTGGACCATCCCGGTGCTGCTGCTCTCGGCCTTGAAAAACGGCCTGGTGGAAGAGGTGATCGTGGTCGGTTACCTCACCGAACGCCTGGAGGAGATGCAGTGGAAGGTGTGGGCGATCGTGGCCGTTTCGGCACTGCTGCGGGGTTCCTACCACCTGTACCAAGGCTGGGGCCCGTTCTTCGCCAACGCGATCATGGGCGTGATCTTCATGCTGTTCTACCTGCGCTGGCGCCGGGTGATGCCGCTGGTCATCGCGCACACCGCCCTGGATGTGGTGGCGTTCGTTGGCTATGCCTATTTGCCTGAGGCGTGGTTGGAAGCGCTCGGGGTTGGTTAAGGCCGGAAGAGAATCGGATTGGATGACGCCGTCGGTGCGCCAGGCAACCCCAGGAGCGGTCAGGTCCGGCCTACTATCGATGCCATGAGTTCCTCCGGGCAGTCCGCGCGCCCCGGTGACGCGCGACTCTCCGAAGGGGAGGCCGCACAGCCCGAGGCGGGGCAGCCGGAACAGCACGAGCCGCCCGTGCAGCCGGAGCCGGAACAGACCAAAGACCAACCCGCCCTCCCTAAAGTCCAGGTCCTCGACCTGCCCGTCCCGAGGGTTCGCCGGCCGCTGGACCTGGTGCACTTGGGCATCTCGCTGCTCGCTACCGCGGTGGTGGTGATCCTGTCCTCCTACGCCTCCTCCACCACCGAGGGCATCACCCAGGACGTGCAGTCCGCACTGGCCCAGTTTGTGCGCCGGGTACTGCTGGTCCCGGTGACGGTCATCGAGGGTCTACTCACCCTGGCGCTGCCGATCGTGGTGATCATCGCCCAAGTGCTGCGCCGTAACCTGCGCGGAGCGGTCGAGGCCATCATAGCCTCGGCGGTCGCGTTCGGGATCGCCGCGCTAGTGGGATTCCTCATCACGAAGTACGCCCTGGACGCCAGCGTGGACCAGTCCTTTATCCGGTGGCGTGACGGTGCCTGGGCATCGATGATCGCCCCCGGGGTAGCGGCCCTCGCCGGCCTGCTCACTGCGGTTGGAACCCGGAGCCGACGGCGAGTGGTCGCGATCTCCTGGAACCTGCTGTGGGTGGCCCTGGGGATCTCGGTGATCACCGGTGACGCCACCATTGTGGGCGCGCTGGTCGCGGTCCTCATCGGCCGGGTGAGCGGCCTGGGCATGCGGTACGCGGCAGGCATGCGCAGCGAACGCGCCGTGGGCCAAGACCTGGTCCGCGCCATCCGCCAGGCCGGCGTCGAACCCCTCCAGGTGACCCGAGTGGGTGAGGCCCTGCGCGATCAATCCGAGCTCCCCGCCTCCTCGGCCACGGTCGCCACCCAACGCTCCGGCGCCAACCGGGTTTACGCCGTCGTGGACTCCGATGGCCAACGATGGGACGCCGTCGTCCTGGACGGTGATCGGCAGGTGATCGGCACACTGTCCTCACTGTGGTCTGTGCTGCGGTTGCGAGGGCTAGAGCGCCGCACCGCGATGTCCCTGCGGCAGGCGGCCGAGCGGGCGGCGCTGATGTATTACGCCTCCGCCTCGGCGGGTATCAACAGTCCGAAGCTGCACGGCATCGCCGAGGTGGACGACTCTGTGGTGCTGATCGGCGAGCACATCGCCGGCGCAGCCAGCCTGCAGGACCTGCCCGTGCAGGCGTGCACCAAGGACGTGATGGTCCACGCGTGGGAGCAGTTGGGAATCGCACACGAGGCCGGCCTGGCCCACCGCAACCTCTCGGCGCAGACCGTGCTGGTGGGCGCCCAGATTGACCAGGGCGACCAGAGTGACCAAGGCAGCGAGGTGTGGCTGAACGGCTGGGAGCAGGGTGAAGTCGCGGCCTCACAGTTGGCACAACGGGTAGACCGATCCCAGCTGCTCGCGGCGTTCGCGATGCGCACCAGCACCGAGCATGCACTGGACGCAGCCAGTGAGGTGTTGACGCCCAAGCAGTTGGCCGAGATCGCCCCACTCCTGCAACCGGTCGCGTTCCCCACCGAAACCCGCGCCGAGGCCCGCAGCCAAAAGACCACCCTTGCCGCGCTGCGCTCGGCGCTGGTGGAGTACATCCCCGGCGGCAGCAGCGACATTGAACCCACCCGCCTGACCCGGTTCTCCGCGCGCACCATCATGATGCTCACGATCGCGGTGATCGGCGTGTGGATCGTGCTGACCACCCTGAACTTCGACCAGGTGCGCACCGTCATCCTGCAAGCCAACCCGTGGTGGATGGCGGCCGCGTTCGGGCTCGGGCTCACCAGTTACTTCGGGGCGGCGCTCGCGCTCAAGGCCTTCTCCCCCGAGCACTTGGGCCTGTGGCGCACCACGCTGGTGCAGGTGGCCGCCTCGGTGCTGAACCTGGTAGCACCGGCCGGGGTGGCGCCGGCCGCGCTGAGTATCCGGTACATGCAGCGACGCGGAATCCGCACCTCGCTCGCCTTGGCCACCGCCGGGCTGGTGCAGTTGGCGCAGTTCGTGACCACCGTGATGCTGGTGGTCACCCTGGCGCTGTTCCTGGGCACCGCGGGACCGTTGCGACAACTACCGGCGCTGGCGGTGGTAGTCACCCTGGTTGTGGTGGCCGCGATCGCCGGTGGAGTGCTGCTGGTACCAAGAATCCGGGCCTGGGTCATTCGCCGGGTGCTGCCAACGTGGCAACAGATTTGGCCGCGGGTGGTGTGGGTGCTGGGACAACCCCGGCGTCTGATCATCGGAACCCTCGGCGCACTGCTGGTCACCTTCGGATTCCTCGCCTCCTTCGCCGCCACCCTGGTGGCGTTGGGCATCTCGCTGCCGACCACCACCCTGACGATCGTGTTCCTCACCGGTAACACCGTCGGCAGCGCCGTGCCCACCCCCGGAGGAATCGGCGCCGTGGAGCTCGCGCTCTCTGCTGCGCTGCGCACCGCGGGTGTCACCACCGCCGCCGCGGCTTCGGCCGCAGTGCTGTTCCGGGTGCTGACGTTCTGGATCAGGCTGCCGCTGGGCTGGCTGGCGTGGCGCTACCTGCAACGACACGAGCAACTATGACCCTCGGCGAGCGTTCTTTGACGCTGCGGCAGCGGGGGTAAAGTGGTTGCTCAGTTCAATACCGCTCCTTGCAGGGCGGATACATCCGATTCGGCGAGGCGGTGACCATGACGGTGCGGTTCCGCGCTGCCGCTGGCACCCACTTGGGCACCGTGCGGATGAACAACGAGGACTCCGCGTTCGCCTCCCCCGACCTATTGGTGCTCGCCGACGGGATGGGCGGGCACGCCGCCGGTGAAGTCGCCTCGGTGGTGGCGCTGCGGGTGTTCGCCGAACTCGATCACACGCCCGGCGCAGACGTCGGCACCAACCTGCAGGCCGCCGGGCGACGGGCCCGCAAGGCGCTCGTGGCGATGTCCGATGCCGATCCGGTGCTGGAATCCCTTGGGACCACCCTGATCGCGGTGGCAAGCGAAGGCGATCAGGTCTACATCGGCCACATCGGCGATTCCCGGGTGTACCTGCTGCGCGAGGATTCGATGTATCAGGTCACCACCGATCACACCCACGTGCAACGGATGGTGGACCTGGGCCAGATCACCGCCGATAAGGTGCGCACCCACCCCTACCGGGCGATGCTGCTGAAGTCCCTGGACGATCACCCCACCGGCCCGGACCTGGACGTCATCGAGGTGAGCCTGCAAGCCGGGGACCGGTTGCTGCTGTGCTCCGATGGACTGTCCGATTACCTCTCCGCCGATGAGATCGGGCGGGCGCTGGCCGTCGAACCCCGCGAAGAAGCCGTCGAGGCACTCATCGAAGCGGCGCTGCAGGCGGCCACGCGAGACAACGTGACCGTCGTTGTCGCCGATGTTGAAGCCGGTGATAGCGATGAGGAACCCGAATCCGACGAGCCAAACTCGCGTTACGTCGGTGCCGTCATCGACGGGATCCGACTGTCGGACGCCGCCGCGAGCGCCCTAAACGACTCCGTTCCTGAACTCAGCCTGGACCCCGAGGCGCCGTGGCGCGGTGGTCCCGTTGGCGTGATCGGGGACGACGACGGCGAA
>JBMDWZ010000297.1:0-1794 GCA_048594865.1 Beutenbergiaceae bacterium | reverse complement strand
GCAGCATGAACACCAGGAAGGCGCTGTCGTGTGCCGCGGGGCCGGCAGCGAAGACGCCGGCGTCATCGGCCGCGCGGGACGCTGAGGCGGCGAGCCTGGAGACGGCCAGGTATCCCACCTGGCCGCATAGCAACGCCAGGAACGCCCAGCCTGCCACCCGCGAGGTTTTGCCCAGGCCAGAACCGCGCACCCCCCACTTGGGGCGGTACCGGAAACCGCTGCGCCACAGCGGGATGAGCAGCACCGCGGCCTGCGCGATGACGCCCAGGGTGGCGGTGCCCGCGAGCAACAGCACCCGGGTCCCGACGTACTCATCGGGGGTGGCCGGTGCGGCGGGATCGAAGGTTCCGAAGGTGAACAGGTAGGCGAGCAGTCCGATGATCGCAACTAGGTTGTTGACCGCCGGCGCCCACATGTAGGGCCCAAAGATGGACCGCGCGTTCAGCACCTGGCCCAGCAGGGTGTACATCCCGTAGAAAAACAACTGCGGGATGCACCACATCGCAAAGATGATCGCGACCTGACCCCAGGGCCCGGTACGCATGTCCCCGGCGTACAGGCTGACCAACAATGGCGCCGCCACGGTCAACACCACGGTGACTCCCAGGAGCACCGCCCCGGCCAAGGTCAGCAACCGATTGACGTAATCTTCCCCGCCATCGTCGCGTTTCATCGCGCGCACAATCTGGGGCACCAACACCGCGTTCAGCACGCCACCGGCGATGAGCATGTAGATGATGTTCGGAAGCTTGTTGGCCACCGAGAAGGCGTCCGCCGCGCCACCCAGGGCGTAGATCACCGCGACCAGCAGCGCGGCCTTAACCAGGCCGAGCACCCGGGAGGTGAGCGTGCCGGCGAACATCACCGCTGCGGACCCTGCGACCCCAGGGCGTTCGCTCACGAGGCGGCCTCGGCGTTCTTTTCGGTGCCTCGGGCAATGCGGTCTCGGCGCCCGGACCGGATCGTGCGGATCAGCCCGAAGATGAACGCCACCCCCAGCAGCGCCGCAACCGAAACCGTGCCGATGTCTTCCCAATCGGCGCGCACTCGGATGGTGAAGGTGGCCGCCTGCCCCACGGTGTCGCCGTCGGGGCCGTTCAGGACGGTGACATCGACCGGGACGTTGCCGTTGGCAACCGCTTGCATCGGCACCCGGGCGGTGGTGATCGAGTCCGGTTCCAGCACCACCTCGACGTCTTCGGGGGCGCGCAACCGTGGATCGTGCGGTTCTAGGCGCACCGTGACCGTTGCCGGGACCGGGAGGTCGTTGGACACCGTCACCGGCAGATCGCCACTGTGGTTGATCAGCAGCACGTCGCTGCCCAGTTCCACACTGATGGACTCATCGATGGCGCTGGACTGCTCGGAGATGGACCGCAGCAGGTCGATACGTCCGCGCTGGTCGGTGGACCAGGCCGCGCTCAGGGCCGTCAACACCGAGGGTTGGAATCCCTCGGTGAGCAGCTCACCGGACTCGATGGTGTCGGCGATGTGCTGCACCTCGTCGTACGCCCCGGTCAACTCCTGTAATTGCCCGGCGGGTAGACGCGACTCATCGTCCAACTGGGGCGGTGGAGAGTCGCGGGCGGAGAGCTCGGGGCCCTCCAGCAGTCCGCTGAGGTTCGTCATCTCGATCCACGGTGCCTGGGCGAGTTCCTCCAGGTTTGCCTGGACCTGCTCGGCGGTGACGTCGTGTGGGAACGCGGCCAGGAATCCTGGTTCGAAGAGTCCCGTTTCCCCGAATTCGCGCACCAGCGCCGCGGAATCTGCGAGCAGCTTCTGGCGGATCGTCAG
>JBMDWZ010000296.1:0-1936 GCA_048594865.1 Beutenbergiaceae bacterium | reverse complement strand
TGGAGGACCAAGGGGTGCAGTGGAGTGAGCGACTGAGTGCCCGCGAGGCGGAGTTGAACCAGCGCCTCGCCGAGCAGCAGGACAGCGCCCGCGAGCGGATCGAGGAGATGCGCGCGGACACCAAGCGGCTGTCCGATGAGTTCGAGGCGTTGTCGCGCAAGGCCCTGGAGTCCAACTCCAAGACCTTCCTGGACCAGGCTGCCGAGCGGCTCAAGCGTTCCCAGGACGCCGGGTCGGCTGAGCTCGCCAAGCGCGAGGCAGCGATCAAGCAGTTAGTCGAGCCACTGTCCCGCACGTTGGGTGAAGTGAAGCAGGAAGTGACCGACGCCGAGAAGGCGCGCCTGCAGGCCCACACCACGTTGCGCGAGCAGGTGCAGTCGATGCGAGAGTCCTCCGACTCGCTGCGGACCGAGACGAACGCCCTAGTGACCGCGCTTCGCGCGCCCCAGGTCCGCGGGCAGTGGGGCGAAATGCAATTGCGCCGCACGGTCGAAGCGGCCGGGATGGTCGAGCACGTCGACTTCGAGGAGCAGGTGCAACTCGATGGTGGCGCATCGCGCCCGGACCTGATCGTGACTCTCCCTGGTGACAAGCAAGTCGTGGTGGACGCCAAGGTTGCCTTCGGCGGTTATCTCGAGGCCATGGAGGCACGCGACGACAGCGTTCGCAATGAGCGCCTTGGCGCCCATGCTCGGCACCTGCGCACCCACGTCGATCAGTTGGCGTCCAAGGAGTACTTCACACACCTAGACGCGGCGCCGGAGTTCACGGTCATGTTCGTTCCCTCGCAGGTCTTCCTGGATGCCGCACTGGAACGTGACCCCAGCATCATGGAGCACGCGTTCAGTAAGAACGTGGTGCTCGCCACCCCGCCGACCCTCGTGGCCTTACTGCGCACGGTGGCCTACACCTGGCGGCAGGAGAACTTGGCGGCAGAGGCTCAGCAGGTATTCACCGTGGGTCGTGAGCTCCACAAGCGCCTGGCAACCTTTGGCAAGCACCTAGAAACGGTGGGCAAGCGCCTGAATTCCACCGTAGAGGCGTTTAACAAAATGACCACCTCTATCGATTCGCGAGTGGTGCCGCAGGTGCAACGGTTTAGTAACCTGCAGGGCCTGGACCCGGCGATCGAGGTGCCGGCGCCGCTGGAAGTGATGGCCATCCCGGCGCACAAGAGCGACCTGTACACCCAGGCTCTGTCCGATGGGGACGGCGAGGATGACGCTGAAGCCCGGCGCCTGCCCGCGTCCGCAACCGACGACGCAGACGCAGACGCTGCTGAAACACAGCGCATGGTCGAGTCGGCTGACGCGGTAGCCCGCCGGGTCTCCGCCTCCGACCGCCCATCAGATCGCGACGACGACAGCGACCAGGAGCAGGCCTCCGCTTAGTCCACTCCCGGGCCAGGGCGCCTGAGCACGTGCGGTACCGCACGTGCCGCCGCCCACCCTGGCCCGGTCCGGGCTCGCGCGGCTACGCACCCGCGGTACACACATGCCACCGCTCCCCCACCCTGCGCTGACCTCGTCAAAATGCCGCCGAGATCGTCACGTTCGTTGACGAACCCGGAGGCGCGATTGACTATCTCGGCGGCGGCCAGCGGTGGGGTCCGGGGCGCCATCCGCCGGGTCTAGCAGTCATCCGCCGGGTCCCATCAGACGTGAGCGAGCGCAGCAGCCATAGCCGAGCGCGCCAATCACCCACCGAGCGAGTCAATTCGGTACCCACTTCGTCAACGCGGTTGACTACCTCGGCGGGAACTTGACGAAGTCGGTGGAGGGGTGCGGGGGCGTCAGGCGGGGGTGACGTTGAGCGCTTTGCGCTTGCCGCGCCCGGGGCGCTCCACCGGGTTGCCGGCGGCCTTCAGGGAGGCTCGCAGTTCCCGTGGCAGGGAGAACATCAGGTCCTCGGTCGCGGTGCGAATCTCTTCGACGTC
>JBMDWZ010000295.1:0-3382 GCA_048594865.1 Beutenbergiaceae bacterium | reverse complement strand
TCGACCAAGATTCGGTCACGATGGCGTCGAACAGGGCGGCCTTGGTCGGAAATTGCTTGAACAAGGTCGCACGAGAGACCCCGGAGCGTTCGGCGATCTTGGCCAGCGACGTGCGGTCATAGCCCGACTCGAGAAACAACTCGGTCGCGGCGGACACGATCAGTGCGCGTTTCTCTTGGGCGACGCGCTGGTGATACGTCGTCGTGGTGCTAGTCATGGCACGAGCATACGAGGTGAGTGGCTTGACTCGCCACTCAACGACGCCTAGCATCAATGGGTGGTGAGTTGATCGACTCACCATTGGCTGTCGATCGCGAACGTGCGCTCCGGCCATTCACCTATTACCGAAGGAACATCTAATGGCCCGCTTCGACAACCAGACCGTGCTCGTGACCGGCGGAACCGGCGGCCAGGGCGCGAGCCACGTCCGCGCCTTCCACGCCCAGGGAGCCAACGTTGTGATCGGCAGCATCGACGCTGATCGCGGCGAAGCTCTCGCCGAGGAACTAGGGGATCGCGCCCGTTCCATCTATCTCGACGTCACCGATGAGGACTCGTGGTCAGCCGCTGTGGCGGCCACCGAGAGCGCGTTCGGGACGCTCAATGTGCTCGTCAATAACGCCGGCGTGCAGAACGCACCAGCAACGATCGAGCACACCGACGCCGAAACGTGGGCCCGGATCATGGGCGTCAACCTCACCGGGACCTTCCTCGGCATCAAGGCCGCCGTCCCAGCCCTGCGGCGAGCCGCCGGAGGTGTGGTCGTGAACATCTCCTCGGTGATGGGCATGGGTGGATCGGCGCACTACGCGCCTTACGTCGCCAGCAAGTGGGCCGTGCGCGGCCTCACCCGCAGCGCCGCCCTGGAGCTAGGCCGGGACAGTATTCGGGTGAACACCATCAGCCCCGGCGTAATCTCGACCCCATTCATCAACGAACCCGCCGTGGGTGCGGCAGCCCCGATCGCTGACTTTTACTCACCAGAACCGTTCGCTATCCCCAGGCTTGGGCAACCGGCTGACGTGACCCAACTGCTGCTCTTCCTCGCCTCGGCGGACGCATCGTTCATCACCGGCTCGGAGTACGTAATCGACGGTGGCCTGCTCCTTGGCCCGGCACTCCAAGCCGAACCAGAGATGGAGCTCGCAACCGCATGAGTGCTCCAGAGGCAAGTTTCCCCGTCGATTTCGAACCAGATGCACCCCTGACCCACCTGCCGGACCAGATCCGACGCGCCATCGAGATCACCCCAGCGGCGGGCACCAGGGAACGGATCATCGACATCACCACCACGGGCCGGCGCACCGGGCGCCCACGCCGCTTGGAGATCTTCTTCTACCGCGCTGGCGGTGCCACCTACCTGTGTAGCGGCGCCGGCGGTGGAGCAACCGATTGGCACGCGAACCTGCTCGCCAATCCGAAGTTCACCTTCCACCTCAAGAACGGGGTACGCGCCGACCTGACCGCATGGGCCACGCCCGTCATGGACCGGCAGGAACGCAATGCGGTCCTGACAGCGATCGTCGCGGACCTTAATCAACCGCATGATCCCGGCACCATCCGGCCAACCCGGTACGAAGACTGGGCGAATAGCAGGCTGATGCGCATCACGTTCGATGGCCAAGGCGAATAGCCCAAGCGAATAGCCAAGGCGAGTAGCCCAAGCAAATAGCCCGGGCAAAAGAATGGCGGGCTGCGGATATCCCGACAAGGTATCCGCAGCCCGCCAGGGCGCACACTTCCCTATTGCGCGCCGAGCGCGGCCACCGGCGAGGCCCGCAGGGCCGAACGTGCCGGAATGACCGAAGCTAGAAGGCCGGCGATCAGTGCGACGCCCACGACCATGCCCACCTGTGCCCAGGGCACCGCGAAGCCGACCGTGCCGATGCCGCTGAGCATGATGAAGGAGCCCGCCCAGCCGTACAGCACACCAGCAACCAGACCGATGATGGCTCCGGTGAGGGCGATCAGCACTCCCTCTAGGGCCAAGGTGGCGCGCAGCTGACCACGCGACAGCCCGACCGCTCGCAGCATTGCCGACTCCCGCCGTCGTTCGATGACCGATAGCGACAGGGTGTTAGCCACCCCCACCAGCGCGATCACTACCGCGACTCCGAGGAGCCCGATCACCACGGTGAGCATGGTGCTGATGACGCTCTCGTACGCGGCACGCTCGGCGGCGCCTCCGCTGAGTGAGGGAATCTCGCCCTGCGGATCGGATGCCTGCAGGTCAGTGATGGCGGTCTGCACATCGCGTGCCACGTCCATCTCATTGGCACCATCTGCGATTCGGGCCCATGCCGTCGCCACGGCCGTGTCGGCACCCACCTCGTTGAACACCCCCGGATCAACGAGGACGCCGTCGATGGCCATGTCGCTGACGTAGACCTCCACGATCGATCGATCCCCGTCCGGACCCGCAATGGCGACCTCATCGCCGTTTTCCACGCCATACCAATCCGGGAAGGACGTGGGTACCACCATCGTTCCGGGCACCACGGCGTCGGCAACCGAGGGGCTACGCAGCACATCGCGCAATTCCCCATCGACCGGAGCCAGCACCGTGACATAGGTGATTGGACCGCCATCGGTGGTGAGGATCTCAAGGTTGGCGCGATCGAGCAACGTGACGTCGGCAATGCCCGGGTTGTCCCGAAGCACTTGGACCTGAGCATCGCTCAGATCCTCCTGCGAGCTGTACAACGTCAGATCAAGGTCGACGGCGAATCGCTCACCTAAGCTCTGGGTCAAGGTCTGCTGGGCGATGAGTGCGCCGGTGGACATCATCGTGACTAGGGCCACGCCGATCACCAGGGCCGAGGCGGTGGAGCCGGTTCGCCGCGGGTTACGAACCGCGTTCGCCTTGGCTAGGACCGCAGAGGAGCGGCGCCCGGCTAGTGAACCCAGGCCGCGGATCATCGCCGGCACCAGGTACACCGCACCGAGCAGGATCCCCACCAGGGAACTCAGGCCACCCAAGATTCCCATCGCTAGGCCGAGCAGAGTGGCGTTTCCTACCGGATCGCCGCTCATTTGAGCCAGGAACATCCCGCCTCCGAGCAACGCGACACCCATGAGCACGGCACCGATGGCCAGGCCAGCCCGGATCCTCCCGGCACTGCGCTCGGGGTTGCCCTCGGTGGGCCGCAGGGCAGCCAGCGGTGAGACCCGGGGAGCGAGCCGGGCCGGTACAGCAGCCGCCAAGACGGTGACGATCGTCCCGGTCAGCAGGGTCGCGATTATCACGCCAGCGCCCATGTGGATTCCGGTGTCCAGCGGCACCCCTGGGGCGTTTTCGGCCAAAAGCCGCAAGCCGATGGCGACCACGCCGGTAGCAAGGCCCAGTCCAATCGCGGAGGCCACCAGGCCCAGGATCGCCGCT